>CAZQKI010000017.1:0-13990 GCA_964592855.1 uncultured Lentisphaerales bacterium | reverse complement strand
AAGGTTCCCAAGCGGTTGTGAGGGGCGCTGCATGGGTCCCTTTTTACCAGAATCCAGACAGAATGAAAATGAACAAAGCTTATCGCGGGGTGTGCGTCACAATAGTTGACGCGCACCCCTTATCGCGCCGCCTCCCGGCGCGCCGCATCCCGAATCCTCCGCACCTGGACGTTGTCCGGTTCGATCGCCAGCACGGCGTCGTATTCGATGATCGCCTCGGCATGCCTCCCCTTGCGGAACAGCACGTTGCCCAGATTCTGGCGCACGTCGGCCCTTCCGGGGGCCAGCCGTTTGGCCTGCTGGTAGGTCTCGAGTGCCTCGTCGAACCGATCCCGCCCCTCCAGCGCCACGCCGATATTGTAAATGGGTTCGGCATCGTCGGGACGCAATCGCGCTGCTTCGCGGAAACAGCGGATCGCCACATCCGTTTCGCCCGCCTTCGCGCAGAGCAGACCGAGATTGTAGTGGGCGTCCGGATTCTTCGGCGTCTTCCGAATCGCGGCGAGATAAGTCGTGCGGGCCTGATCGACTTCGCCAATCGTCTGCAAGGCCAACGCCAGATTGTATTCGGCGGCGTAGCGGGGATCGAGTCGGAGCGCCTCGCGGTAGGTGGCGATCGCGGTCTCGACGCGATGCGTCTTGAAAAGCAGCAAGCCCATGTTGTAATGGGCGTCGGCCAGATTCGGCCCGTGCGCCAGTGCCTGCCGCAAGGCCGGCTCGGCCAGATCGGGACGGTCGGCATTCAGCCAGTGCGCGCCGATGTTGTTCCAGGGGATCGGCGCTTCCGGCTGCAACCGCACCCACTGGCGCGAGAAGGTCATGTCATCGTGGAATGCCGCGGCCCGGCTCAAGGTGATCGCGGAACAGATGGCAATCAGGCCGCATCCAGCCGCAAGCAGGGCGCGGCGATGGCGCACGGCGCCCGACCAGGCCGACACCGCTGCGGCGGCCAGCGCCGGCACCGCCAGGCCGGCGAGAAAGACGTACCGCTCGTCGAAGCGCGCCTCCTGTTCGAGGATGTTGGCTGTCGGCAACTGGATCAGCAGGAACCAGGCGATCCAGAACAGCGTGATGCCCCCGATGTTTTTCCGAAACCGGCAGACGGCCGCGACGAGCGCCGCCGCCGCCAGTACCGCGACCCCTGCGCGCCACGGAGGAACCAGCCAGATCTCCGGCGGCGGTTCGTAGACCAGCGGAATGAAGGGAACAAACAGCGTCTGCAAGGCGTAAAGGTAGGCGAGCACCGGCCCCCAGGGATTCTTGTCAACCGCCAGCAACCATTCGGAACCGCCGAATATCTGTTGCCGGATGATCACGTAGACGACCGCGATAACCGCCATGGCGCCATACCAGACACTCAGCCGCGCGGGCCGGCGCAGACGCCCCGACTTCGTCAGATCGAGCGCATCGGAGAGGAGAAAAAGGCACGGGAGTACAATCGCCTGCTCCTTGGCGAAGAGGGCGAGACCCCAGAAAACCAACGCACCCAGGCGGGCACGCACGCCCGGCAGCAGCCAGCACTGCATGGCGAGCAGCATGAAGAAGGCCGGCAGCAGCGTCTCGCGTCCCGAGCAGGCGGGATAGACGGTGGATGAGGCGACCGGATGCACCATGAAAAGCAAACTCGCAAGAAAGGCGGCCGACGGACCGCACGTGAAGGGGCGTCGTCGCAGCAGACCGTAGGTCGCCAAAGCCGTCAGTCCCGCGAGAATCGCATTGAAGGCATGAAACGGTGCGGCCCGCTTGCCGTGCAGGGCATGCTGGAGGCGGAAGGTGAGGCGCGACACCGGCCGGTAGTAGGGGACCGTCGGAAAGTGGCGCTGGGCGAAGATCTCCGTGAAGGCCTCCACCGAATCGGGGCGAGCCTCCTTGAGGATCAGCGTTTCGTCGTCGTAGACAAAGCCGTTGCGGAGGGAAGGGAGGTAGAGCAGGACGACAAGCAGGACGAGGGCCGCCGCTCGGACGAGTCCCGCCAGCGCAAGGTGGGGCAGGCATTCCTGCCTGCCCGAAGCTGAGCCGGGAGGTGAGCCACCGCGCGCAATATTCACGGCTACGGCTCTCGTTCCGATTCCGGGATGCGGATAGCCGTCACGCCGCAGCAGTCCCACTTCGGGCGACCCAGATTCCAGGTGACGAAGAGCGTGTCCCCCGCTTCGCTCAGCGCCGTGCTGAAGGTCCCTTCGAAGCTCGCGCCGGCCCCTTTTTCCAGCACATTCATGAAGCAGATCACCTTGCGGGTCTTCGTCTTCAAGTCGAATTGGACGACGGGCGTTCCTTCGCGCGGGCCGCCGCCGTGCGCGCCCGGGACGTAGTAGAGATAGCGTCCCGTGGGGTCGATGTCGATGCTCGTGACATAGCTGTTGCCGCCCACCGCGCCTTCGCCGATTTTCGCCAGCGTCTCCTTCCGGGTGTCGAAGGCCCAGAGCTGGCAGTCCGTTCCCGAAACGCCGTAGATCAAGCCGCCGGCCGTCTCATCCGTGCAGGCGCGGACATGCGGCACCGACGGACACGCTGTGATCTTGCGGGTTGCCGGATCGTAACGGAATCCCCGTGCCGGTGTCTCCGTCCGTTCGCGCGTCCCCCAGTAGACGCGGCCGGTGCTCCTGGCGAAGATCGCGTAGCGGTCGAAGCCGTCGGGCGCCGTGCAGACCGTCTGCCGGTTGCTCGTGTCCACGGCCGCAAACAGGATCCCCTGGTCGGCGGCGTCGGGGCCGGCGGCCGATCCGGCGTAGAAGATCATCCGGTCCGGGTCGAGGGTCGAGGCGGGGAGCGAGTGCTTGGTGATCGGATAGGCGACCACCACTTCGGTGCGCGCCTGCACGGGATCGGGCCAGGTCCGGAAGATCCAGTCGCCCCGGTAGCCGACTGCGTCCGAAGCATCCCGCGGGCTGCCGCGGTGCGTGGAATAGTAGAGCCAGCCGTCCCGCCCCGCCTGCACGCGGCTGTGGATCTTGCCCGGCGTGTAGCGCTCCCCGGGCGCAAGCAGATTCTCCTTTTCAAGGAAATCCCCGATGTCGACCACGATGCGGACGCTGCCGCTGGCGGGATCGAACTCGATGATCCGTGCCGATCCCCTCGGGCTCAGGTGGTCACTGATTGCACTGTAGTAGCGCCCGTTGAGCACGCAGCCATCGCTCCAATTCGACCACGGCTTGCCCCGGTAGGTTTGCCCCGGACAAAAGGCGAAAAGCACCTGCGGCGGCGTCTTCGCCACCTGCACGCCCTCCTGCAGGCTCACGGTGGCGCCGGCCGGCTGCCGCAGCAGTTCCGGCGACTCCACGCGCAACACCGGCTGCGTGCCGGGAAGTGCGGGCGTGACCCAGGGCTGCTGGTTCCGCTGCGCCGTCGCCGTCAATGCCGCAGCCGTCATCCAGGCCGCCATGATGATTTTTGCTCGCATGTCCGTCATTCCTTTCCCAGGGATGTTCGTGCTTACGGCTTCATCCAGTCGATGCTCACCCGCCGATCGACGGGCTGGTTTTTCAACAAACGGGTTTCCTCGCCCCACCGGACGACCAGATCCACAACCGCGTTCGTCCCCAGGCCCAGATGCGCGAGCGCCTCTTCCCCGCTCGCATAGCCCGTGCCGATCGCGATGTCGTGGCGCTGGATCAGCGCCTTCGGATCGCCGGCCCGTCCCGCGACGAAAGCCCTGGCCACGGCGCCGATCCCCATGGTGTTGCGTTTGCCGGCCCCCTTGACCTGTACCGTCAGCCAGTGGCCCCCGTCCGTGACGTTGCGGAAGAGGATGGAGGGGCTCTCGTCCCACTTGAACCAGGCCGCCATGAAGCAATCCACGCGTCCATCGCGGTCGAAATCGGCCAGCGGTGCGCACGCATAGTAGGAGACAATCCGATCCAGCGCGGGGCGGCTGAAGCGTGTCCCGCCATCGGGCCCGGTGCCCAGATTGCGGAAGACCAGGGGCTGCAAGCGGTTCTCGGCATTGCGCCAGATCACGCCGAGCCAGATGTCCTTCCGCCCGTCGTTGTCCAGATCGACGATGGCGACCTGCCCGCTCTTCACGGCCAGGCCGGTGATGCCCTGCCGTGGCAGCGGGCCCTCGAGTCCCGACTCCTGCGTGACGTGTCGGAAGTGCGGCTTTCCGTCCGTGATCCCGGTGTTGACGTAGAGGCGCACCTGCGCGTCTGCGCCATGTTCCGATGTGACCAGATCCAGCAGCCCGTCGCCGGTCACGTCCCCGAAGACGGCGCCGCAGGTCCGGCTTTCGCGGTCGCGTCCCTGGGGCTTGAGAAAGACGCCCGGCTGCACCTCCTGATGGCGTCCATCCGGCCCGCTCACGAAGAGGCGGTTGCAGTCGGCCACGAAGTAATCGAAGCGGCCGTCGTCGTTCACATCGCCGACGGCGAGGCCGAAGCCTGTCGTGCCGTCCGGTGGAAAGCCCATGCGCTCGCGTCCGTCTTCGAAGGTCAGCTTGCCGGTGTTGCTGAAGACCATCAGGCTTCCCCGGCCGTCGCGCCAGTTGCTGTAATTGTTGTCGCAGGCCACCAGGTCCAGCAGGCCGTCGTCGTTCAGGTCCACCGCCGCCACGTTGCGGTAGCCCATGGGGTGGGGCCAGTAGCCCGTTTTCGGCGTGGCCTCGCGAAAGCGTCCGCCGCCGGTGTTTTCCCAGAGCGTGCTCGGCGGATCGTCAGGCTTGCTGTGGTGGCAGGCGACCATCATGTCGAGGTCGCCGTCCTGGTCGAGATCGGCCATCAGCACCTGCGAGGCGCGTGCGTGCTGCCGGTCGAACTGAAGCGGCTTCTGGCTGTCGAGCGTGAACCGCTTGCCGTCGGCGTTGACGAATAGCATGTTGGGCAGGGGACCGTCCTGCCAGCGGGGTTGGCTGGCGAAGGCGCCGACGTAGAGTTCGGGCCAGCCGTCGTTGTTCAGATCGCCCCAGCTGGCGCTGTGGGCGAGGCTCCACGTCTTGAGCTGGGGCTCCAGGCCCACGGCCGCGGTGACATCCTCGAAGCGTATTCCTCCGGCGCGACCGGCGATGGCCGCGCCCAGCAGCGCCAGCGCGAAGCATGCGGTTGTTCGCTTACGGAGCATCCGAAACATCATGATCATGCTGTTATCCTGTCAAAGACAATTCCGATTTGCTTAGTATGCTGCACCGTTGCGGGTAATGCAAGTCACGCTTCATGTGCCCGGGCGCATCGGGTGCGATCCGCACCCGATTTAGGCGTTAGGCGTTAGGGGTTAGGCGTAAGGAATAGTTTCCGTACAAAGACAGATCCTGAGAAGGCCCATAGTCAAAAGGGCGCCATGTTTTCGCGGGTTGATGCGCAGACAATGCCTAACTCCTAACGCCTAACTCCTTGCTCCTTGCTATTCCACGCGCAGGCGTTCATCAACAATATATCCCTTGCGCCGCCATCCCTCTTTTGCCATCCTCGACCGACAACTTAAGACAAATGACCCAACCGCCGGTGGCACCGTGCGTCGCAAAACGCCCCGCCGGTGCGCCGGGTCGCTCGGAGGAACGAAGAAAATGAAGAACGCGAATGCCATCCAAAGCGCGGATGCCGTCGCCGGACTCGTTTCGGCGACCGGCGTGCGGGACGTCGTCAAACCGATCATTGGCGACAAGCTGATTCCGGTGGGGCTCGCGCACAGCGAGCTGGCAGGCGGCGAGCTGGACCGGCGCATCATAGACCTGATCGAGAGGAACTACCTGGTTCTCAACCTGGACCGCGAATCCCGAGTGCATGGGCACACCGGTCACAAACGTCCTGACCGAGTTCGTCGATCCCGACGGCATCGATGTGTATTTCAAGGTCACGGATCTCGAGGATACTCGGCCGGTCAGGATCATGGACGATGAACTGCTCACGGAGCCACCCAAGTTCGCCAGGGACGAGAGCCTGTTGGAGTCCGGATTGTGACTTGCCGTCGCCCGTCCATTGGTTTACCCTTATGGCCTTGGTCACACGTGTTTCCCGGTGCGTCTGCACAGGCACGTGTGAGGCTGTGACAGAAAGTCTGGAACTGCATGAGCATGAAGGCCGTCGTCGTTGGCGCGGGAGGCATCTCCGGCGCCTGGTTTCCAAATTTGAAGGAAGAGGGAGTCGAGGTCGCGGGGATTGTCGATCTCGACTGTGAGCGTGCCCGGGCCCAGGCCGACAAGTATGGCCTGTCACCCTTTATCGCCACGGAACTGATGGCGGCGATCCGGAAAGTGAAGCCCGACTTCGTCGTCGACCTGACGCCTCCCGACAGCCACTGTTCCGTGACTTGCGCCGCCCTGCGGGCCGGCTGCCACGTGATCGGCGAAAAACCCATGGCCGCCTCCATGGCCCAGGCGCGCCGCATGGTCAAGGCCGCCGATGACGCCGGCAAGCTCTACATGGTATCGCAATCGCGACGCTACAACGCCTGTCACGCGGGACTCGCCCAGTCCCTGGCCGGCGGCCGGATCGGCACACTCACCACCCTGAACTGCGCCTTCTACATCGGCGCGCATTTCGGCGGCTTCCGCGATGCCATGCCCAGCCCGCTGATCCTCGACATGTCGATTCATCATTTCGATCTGGCCCGGATGATCAGCGGAGCCGACCCCGTCGCCGTCTACGCCCGCGAATTCAATCCCCGGGGCTCCTGGTACGCCGGCGATGTTGCCGCCTCGTGCATCTTCGAGATGTCCGACGGAATCGTCTTCACCTATGCCGGCAGCTGGTGCGCTGAAGGGATGCACACCTCGTGGCATGGCGACTGGCGCCTCATCGGCGACAAGGGGACGGTCACCTACGAGCGCGACAAGCCCCCGGCGGGGGAATGCGTCGCGGGCGATACCGGCTTTCACCGCGCCAAGACCGCGTTCTCCATCGATCCCCTGCCGACGGCCGAAGGCCAGCGCGGCGCGATCCGGGAGTTTCTCGCCGCGATCCAGGGCGGTCCCGCGCCACAGGGCGAATGCCACGACAACATCAAGTCGCTGGCCATGGTCTTCGGCGCGATCGAAAGTTCGCGCAAGGGCCGGCGCGTCGCCATCCAGGCCTAGCTATTTTTTCATGCGGGCTGGCCTGCGCCTTCCCGCACACGCTGCAAACAGGACCAAAGGAAACATCATGAACATCGACAGAACCAACCATCAGGACATCCGCATCGGCACGCTCGCGGGCAAGGGCGCCCGCACAGCCGATTACATCGCCGAAATCCTTCCCCATGGCTTCGAATCGTTCCAGATCAACTTCTGGCAAGAGCTGGGCGATTGCAAGCTGAAGGAGCTGGCCGGAAAGGTGGCGCAGACGCTCGCCGGCTCGGGCGCCGTCGTTTCGTGTCTCGGCATGTTCGGCAACCCGCTCGATCCGGCCCATCCCAAGCATCAGGAGACGCTCAAGGGATGGAAGGCGTGCATCGACCACGCGCACCTGTTCGGCACCGACCTGGTCTGCGGCTTCGCCGGCCGAATCATCGACAAGCCGATCGACCAGAGCATGGCGGCGTTCAAGAAGGTCTTTGGCGATCTCTCCCGGCGCGCTGCCGACAAGGGGGTTCGCCTCGCCTTCGAGAACTGCTGCATGGGCGGAACGTGGCAGAGCGGCAACTGGAACATCGCCCAGTATCCCACCGCCTGGGAGATGATGTTCAACGAAGTCCCGGCCGACAACCTCGGCCTCGAATGGGAACCCTGCCACCAGATGGTGAAGCTGATCGACCCCATGCCGCAACTCCGCAAATGGACGAAGAAGATCTTCCACGTCCACGGCAAGGACGCCACGATCAAATGGGACATCATCCGCGAGTACGGCATCAACGGCCCCAAGCCCTGGGCCTTTCACCGTTCGCCCGGCTTTGGCGACAGCGATTGGACGGCGATCATCTCTGAACTCCGCCAGCAGAACTGGCGTGGCAGCATCGACATCGAAGGCTGGCACGATCCGGTCTACCGCGGCGATCTCGAGATGACCGGCCAGGTCCATGCCCTCAACCACCTCAAGCAATGCCGCGGCGGCGCCTACGTCGCCTGCCCGTCGCTGTAGAGCGCCGCGTAGCCGTAGGGCCTTTGGTGCATGAGGCCGCCGATGGAGCAGGTGATCTTGTTCCGGCGGCCTTGTTGCGCCAGTTCCCTCCGGTGGAGCGTCCCACCGGAGTCGGCTCCTGCCGCTTCGACGAGATCCGGCCCCTGCCAACCCTGCGTCAGGGCCGCCGCAATGGCGTCCCGGAAACGAGTCTCGCCCGTCTGGCGCCAGGCCAGCGCCAGAAACGGCAGGGCATCGTTGCGCACAGGCCCGTGGAGCGGTTTCGGGCGGGTCGGGTCGGGATCGGCCAGATAGACCGCAGCGTGGCGCACCAGCGCCTGAAGCAGCGCGGCATGTCCGTAGGTCTCCGCCACCTCCGTCAGAATGTGCTGCCCCCCGAACCCCTGCAGGAAGAAGTAGCTGCCGAGCAGCGAGTTCGTGCTGTCGGACGGAGGCTCCGCCCCGTCGGTGCCGGGGGCGGCGCGGATGGGTTCGCCAACCCCGGTGCCCAGGTTGGCGTGCAGCGACCGCACAAAATGCCCATCGTGCCTCACCGCCTGCGCAAAGACGCCCGCCAGTTCCAGCAGCGTGCTCACATCACGGGCATCGCCGGTCAGCTCGGCTTTGACCATCAGGCCGCCCAGCGCCGAAGGCATGGAGGCCCCGGCGCTGGCGGTGCGATCATAGGATTGATAGACGGCCACCGTCTCCAGAATGACCTCGCGCGTCCAGGGGTCGCCGGTGAGGTAGTAGTGGAGCCGCTTGACCAGCGGCATCGACACGCGCCACTCCTTGTCCTTGCAGCCCCAGTGATTGACATTGTGGCGCGAGCCCACACCTTTGAAGTTGCCGCGATGGTACATGTCGACGTCGCGGTTGTGGCGCGTCATCGCAATGGCGCCCTCGAGCCAGTCCGGACGCCCGTGCCGCAGCGCCATCAGCCACAGGCCCAGGTCGGGCAGTGCTTCCGAGTTGACCCAGCCGAAGCCGCCGTCGTCGAAGGCCCATTGGCCGCGCGCGGTGTAGTAGGTCTGCATGATGTCGCCGAAATCCATGAACCCGTACCAGCCGCGGGCTTCGCGCTCGGCCAGAAGGAAATCGGTCAATTCCTCCATCCGCCGCTCGCAGCCCTCGCAGGCCGCCGGTGCGCGTGCCGCCAGCACGCCCGCCACGCCGCTGGCCGCAAAGGCGTCCGGATCGGGGATGATCCGCGCCGGGTGCGTCCAGAAGCAACCGGCGCGGGCGGCCTCGGACTGCGGCGCCTCCGCCGCGTGGAAGCGGACCATCAGCTCGCTGGACTTGGCAATCCCCGTCGCCCCATGGCTCTGGGCCGGAAAGGCGCCTTCGCCCGACTCGTAGATCGTCGTGCCGAGGATCACGGGCGAGTAGCGCCGCAGGTCGAGCGGTTCGCCGGATGCGGGAATCAGGCCGAAGGTCAGGGTGCCGGCGTCGGCGTCGACGGAGAGGGAGCGCGGGTATTCCTGCCAGAAGTAGCGCATCGCGCCGGTGACGCCCCCCGCAGGGTCGCCGAGATGACACCACCCCTGCGCCCGCTGGCCTTCGGCGATCTTGACCCACGACCCTGACGGGCCGGTCCGCTTGTCGAGCCGGTAGAAGGTCGAACCGGTCTGAACCAGACGCGCCTGCGGCCAGCGGGGGCCGTCGTCAACCCATTGGCAGGCGTCCCAGTAGCCGTCGTCGCAAGCCTCCTGCCCGAAGCCGAAACGCGCGTCATCGCCGCCGCTGGCGGTGTGCAGGGTGAGATCGATGGCGGCCAGCGCATCGCGGTCGGGATCGCCCAGATAAATCAGCACGGGCTGAATGCCGAGCCGCGGTTCGTCCTTGACGATCTCGATGAAGGTCACCAGCTCGGCCAGTGTGCGTCCGTCCTCGACAAAGCGCCCGGCGAGCCGGACCACCACGCGTGCCGCGCCGGCCTCGACAACCTGCAGACCGGGAGGGTCGAAGCTCCAGCCGACTGCGGCGCGCGGATCGCCCCCCGGTTGTGCCGGGCGGAGCCGGGCGGAGAGCCCTGGTCCGCGGGTCCATGGACGTCCGTCGGGACGGCGCACCTGAAGGACGCGATGCGGGTCGGGACTGATCCGTACCGTCATGAAGGGGGTGATGATCTCCTCGATGCCGGGAAGATGGTTGACGACGATCCCTGCCGTTGCGGACGGTTCCGGCCCCGAGAGGGTGAACGGATTATCCTGTCCGCCCTTCAACGCGACGGCGCCGCAGAGCCTCAGCCATTTGATCGATCCGTCCGGCCACCAGGCGGCCGGCTGGCCCTCCACCGGAAAGCTTCCGGCGGGCACGGTCAGAAGAAACGACCCCGGTTCGCGCAGCAGTCCCTTCGCCAGCGGCACGCCGCCCAGAAGAACATGACCGTCGCGGTCCCTGCCCGTCGTTTCCGGGATCGTTCCCCGCGTCAGCACCTTTGCGCACGTGACTGTATTCATGTTGGATTTACTCCCGACCGCGTGTGCATCCCGCGCATCGCCATTTTTTTCATTTACGGATCAACGCGTGAGTTCCAGCGGGGATGGCTCCCGTCCTTCACTATCTGATCAGGATCACAGTTCCGGGTACCTGCCAGATGATCTGGCCTGCGTCGTAGACCACCCAGGCCTCGTTGCCCCAGTCGTCGTGTATGATGCTGTTCAGCTTGAGCGTGTGCCCCTGCAGGTTCAGACGTGTGGGGTTCTGGTTGTTGCGCAGGTAGATGTCTTTCATTGTCAGGTCGAGGTTCAGCGCGACCGAGGCGCGGTTGGTCACAACCAGCGTGACCTGCTGGGCCGCGCGCCAGGGCGAGGTCAGCAACGGGGCATCCAGATCCGCGGGCACAGGTGTGTGGACGACCGGAAATGCGGTGGTGAAGCCGCCGTTGTCAATGCGCAGTTCGCCGGTTGCATCGGGCCGCTGACGGTAGATTGTTCCTGCGGCACTGACACCTGCTGAACCGGAGCGTCCCGACGCATCCAGAACGACCTTGCCGAACGAGTCGGAGCCGGTCAAGTGGATCGCGATGCGCCCGCCGCCACCGGGCCTTGCGTTCAGGCCGCCGCGGACATCGATCCGCCCGGCACCTGATAAGGTGCCCGTGGTCAGCCAGATCGACCCGCCCGAAGCGGGGCAGGACCAGTCGTTGTTGCTGCCGCCCAGAGCGAGCAGTTCGCCCTCCAGCAGCGTGTCGCCGCCAACGGTCAGCCTGGCTGCACCGCCGCCGCGTAAGAACCCGAAGTAGCCGGCATGGTTCCATTGGCCTGAGCCACCGCTGCCAAAGGTAACGGGCGCCATGAAATTGCCATAGGTTTTATAGGACGAGTACTCTGCCGTCCGGGCACCCCTTCCGCCGTGGCTGGCGCCGTATCCGTAGGGACTGGAGCTTCTGCCATAGGCAACCCCCGGTCCCTTTTCCACCAGGAAGCCGCGGAAGGAGACGTCGATTGCCGCACCCGGCATCACCGTCAGGTTGCCGGTCACCGTCATGTCGAGCCTGTAATCCTGTGTGTTGCCTGTAGATCCGAAATGGGAGACGACGACAGGCGCAGCGAGGGTCAGATCGCCCTGATAGAGCCAGTTCGTTCCGAAAACGAGGTTGTATGTGTCGAGCGTGAACGAGCCGGCGGGAAAGACGATGTTGTTGGTCTGCATGACGGCGATCCAGCCGTCGTCGTAGCCGTCGGGATTGATGTTAGCCGTGGTCAGGTCGAGCGTGATGCCGGGTCGGGCGAAGAGCACGGCGCCGTTGCGGACGACGATCTTCTCGAAGGCGCTCAGGTCTAGGGTAGTTTCGCCCAATTGTGCGGCGGGCAGTGTGGTCACGGCGGGGAAGTAGTTCGGCAGGCCGCCATTGTCGAGGATCAGTGTGCCTTGATTCGCCGACTGACCGGCCTTTTGCAGATAGATAGTGCCGGCGGCGCCCTCGCGTGTCTGCGAACTCGCATAGGCGCCCGCCATGGAGCCTTTACCGCCAAACGCCTCCATGACGACGGAGCCGAAAGACGACCCGGCGGTCAGTACGACGGCAATCCGGCCGCCTGCTCCCGCATCGCTGCCGAGCTGGGCGGATGCGACCAGCTTGTTCGTGCCTGTGATCGCTGCCGCCTGGATGAAGATCGAACCGCCGGAGGCACCGCTGTATCCTTCATAGGAGGATGCGCGGGCGCGCACCTCGCCCTGGATCGTGACGATGCCCTCGCAACTCAACCGCATCGCTCCGCCGCCGCTGGAGCGGGCGCCGCCGCTGCCGAGATGGGTCGGGCGGAAGATGGATCCGTAAGAGTAGTCGCTTTTCCAGTCGCGGTCGCCACCCATGCCGCCGTGTGCGGCGCCAGGCGCATAGGTGGCGTGGTAGCCGCCGACGGCACCGCCGCCGGGTCCGACCTGCGTATTGCCGTTCGCGTCTTTCCACCCCTTGCTGTCGAGGTTGACGAGCGCCCCGCCCCCCAGCGTAAAATCCCCGCCGACCGACAGGCCGAGATTGTAGATCTGGGCGGTCTGCGGTCCGGGATGGGTCCAGACGCCGCCTTCCAGCGTGCAGGTGCCGGTGATCGTCAAGTTGGTGAAGCCGCCCTGATCGGGATAGCGAGTTTGGAACGTCACGGTTCCCGCATACTTGGTCGTCTGTGCCCAGGAACCGGGTGCAACCGCAAGATCCCACGTGCAGTTGGTCTGCGGCTTGCCGAAGTGCGCCGTATCGAAAAGAATGTGGTCGCCCGACGCGGGTGCGATGCCGCCATTCCAGTTGTTCGTGGTCGAGGCCAGCGCGTTTGCGCCGGCGCCGGTCCAGAGGCGCAAGGCAGCCAGGGCCACCTCGACGACGGTCACCGTGCTGGTCAGCGAGTCGCTTTTTCCAACAGCGCTGACGGCGGTGAATACCACCTCGTAGACACCCGGTGCGGTCAGGGTCACCACTGGCGATTCCGGTGTTGCGTCCTCCGGGCAGAACAAGTCGATGGCATGGCGGTCGATGGGGCGGTCGAAGTAGTACCCGAAGGAAGTGCCGATGTCGAAATCCACATCCGTCAGTGTCACCGGCGGGTAACCGGCGTAGAGGTAGCGGGTCAGGGTCGAGTCGATGGCCGCCACAGGGGCGTCCATGGCGTAGCGTATCTGCGCGACTTGCCGAACGGGTGCAACCCGTGCCGTTAGGTTGGTGTACCAGAGCATCATCAGGATGTTGGTATCTGAGGCCGGCTGGGGAAAGGTCAGCGTGCCCGGCGGGGTGTTGGTGCTCGTCCATGCTCCCGGATCGGGATCGGGAGTCTGGTTACCTTCGACGATCTGAAAATGCGTGTAATTCGCGATGGCGGGGAAGTCGACCACGCTCACGGTGTTGGAATCGGTAAAAGCCGTGCTGCCGGTTTGCAGATCGGCCAACCGGGCCGCGTTGCCGTAAATGCGCATCTCGTAGATGTAGATCCGGGTTGACCAGTACGAGGTGATCAGAAGCCGCACATAGCGGCCGGAGGCGAACGGGAACGCGATGACGTGCGGGCCTGTCGAGTTCGGCAGCTCGCCCGCCGCGACCGGCGTGTCCCACGTGGCCGGGGTGGGTGTATCCGAAACGAAAAGCTGGTATCCCTTGACCCGGTAGCTCGCCGTTTCAAGGAGGTCGATGGCGCCGATTGCATGGCGGCCACCCAGATCGACCTGGAACCATTGCGGTGCGGCCGTCTGCGTCTGCCAGAGGGTGACCGCATTCCCGTCGATGGCGTTTCCAGGCGCATAGGTGGTGTAGGTCGAGGAGGCCGTGGCGGTCATGCCGACTTGCGGGATTTGCGTTAGGCCAACGGGAATCTGGGCGGACACGCGGCCAGCCAGCCCGACGACCATGCAGGCGGATGCAAGGACGGCGAGATTGCGCGGGCGAAGGTGGCGCGTGGCGTGATCGTGTTTGTTAGTGTGTGTTCTCATTTTCCATTCCATTTCATACCGTCTCAGCGGGAAGGGGATAGTTGAGGAGGCCGAACTGCCAGAAGTGTCCGGCCAGATGATCCAGCGGCATGCGGACCCTGACG
>CAZQKI010000016.1:0-45094 GCA_964592855.1 uncultured Lentisphaerales bacterium | reverse complement strand
TTCCGCGCGTTTGAGGCAAGCGCGTTCAGGCCCGTGTTGTTGCTGCCGGTTGCTGTAGGACGGTCCTCCGGGCCGTCCAGGGGAGAGGCGGCGCAGGAGCACCGCCCTACGTCGCTGTGGGACGGCGGTCTGGGCAGTTGGATCGAGTATGAGACTTGCCGCATCGTCCTCGTCCTCGGAATATCGCATCGAGGACGAGGATGCACTGGCCCCCGCCGTCCACGTCGGTAGGTGAAAAAGCAAGACACAACGACGCATTTTCGCTACGGGCGAGGACGCCCGGCTCCAGATCACCTTTGTCGCGAGACGGGAAGAAAGCGCCTTTCTGGTTTCCAGGCGGGGCGGTACGATACGTCCCGCGTTACAGTAGGACGGGACCTATGGGGCCGTCCTACGTCGGATGCGACTGCGCGGTCTGACACGTCCCGAGCTATTGCGAACACATCGATCCGGGCGTGAGCAGGCACCCCGAAACGCTCCACGTCCAACGCTCCTTCGGCTGGCTTGGTCAAAACAGACATGGTGTTGGCCTAAATAGACATAGCCGGATGCCATGTGTTTGGGCTAAGCTGAACTCCTGCCGGAAAAAAATTCCTGTGGATTGGACTGTGCGTTCTGCGTGTCGGGAGAATACTCATGCGAAATGGATGCTGGGCGAACCAAGTGGTCGTGGGAACGGGCTGCGCGATCTGGATGGCGCTGGGCGCGCCGGCTGCGTCAGGCGTGACGCTGGTCGATGACGGCAAGCCTACGGCAACCGTGGTGCTGCCCGCCGTCACGGAATGGGACCGATATGTTCAGGCAACCCCCGAGCAAATCGTCGCCTTTGCCCGTGAACGCTTTCCGAAGGGCACTGAACAACAACTTGCGGAGGTGATCAAGAAGCTGCCGGCGCTTCGCAAGAAGCGGGCTGACACCGTGGGCGACGACGAAGTGCTCGCGTCGAAGGAACTGGTCGAATTCGTCGCTAAGATCGCCGGTGCCGAACTGACTGTAACGCGCCTGGCACCCGGCGCGCCGCTACCGGAGGGCAAGGTCGTCCTGCTGGGGACGGAGTGGGCCCGCAGCGAGGGGTTGGGCGAAGCGGTCGACGCGCTTGGACCGCACGGATTCCTGATCCGTTCTAAGCCCGACCGGCTGATTGTCGCGGGCCGGACCGGCCGCGGCACGCTGCACGGCGTCTACGCGCTCCTCGAACATCTGGGCTGCCGCTGGATCATGCCCGGCCCCTTTGGCGATATCATCCCGAGCCTGAAAACCGTCGCGGTCGACCTGGAGCGGACCGAGAATCCGTCGCACGCCATCCAGCGTCACTGGTGGTGCACGATGGGCTCCGGCAAGGAATTCGGGCAGTGGATGCTCCGCAACAAGTGCGGTAGCGGCGGACTCTTCGATTCGCGGATCAGTCAGTCGCACGCCTCGCAGGTGCCGATGGAATGGGGCGCGAAGACCGATCTGGGAACCAACGAGACCGTTCAGGTCCGGGACTACAAGCGCGACGAGAAGAAGCAGATCATCCGCAAGAAGGACGGCAGTCCGGCTGAGCCCAT
Source organism: uncultured Lentisphaerales bacterium (assembly GCA_964592855.1). GTDB lineage: Bacteria > Verrucomicrobiota > Kiritimatiellia > RFP12 > JAAYLN01 > JAAYLN01. The sequence continues at coordinate 43,544 of CAZQKI010000016.1, read as the reverse complement.
CCTGGTGGACAAGGTGGTCCGGCGTCTACCCGACGAATACTACGCCCTGGCCAATGGAGACATCAACACCTCCTTCGCCAACATGGTCAATCCCAAGGCCTGGAAGCTGCATGCCGACTACTTCCGCCAGGCCTTCTACAACGCCCCCATGGAGAACTACCTGTCGATCTCCGCCGCCGACGGCATCGTCAACGACGACCGTCCCGACGTCCGCATCCTTGACAGCAACGAGTTCGATTGGACGATGGGGACGCAGTCGGTGACCGACCGCCTGTGGTTCTTCCATCGACGCTATCTCGAAGCGGTGCGCGAAGAGCATCCCGACCGCAAGTTCGGCGTGCTCGTCTACGCCAACAACATGATGCCGCCCCGCATCGAGACGGTGCATCCCGCCATGGCCCTTGTTTTTGCGCCGCTGGGCATCTGCCCCCTGCATCACGTGCGCGACGACAAGTGCAAGACCAACCGCGCCTACCGGGACTGGCTCACGGCCTGGATGGCGCAGGCCAAGGCCGCCGGCGCCGAGACCTACTACTACGATTATTTCCCCATCGGCTTCCAGTGGTGCAACTTCATTCTCTCGCCCCAGTGGCAGATCATCGGGCGCAATTACCCGTGGTTCTACGAGATGGGGCTGACCGGACACACGACCCAGGGCTTCGACGACTGGGGGGCCATGGGGCTGACCGCCTGGGTCGCGGTGCGCCTCTACTGGGATGTCACGCAGGACTACAACGACCTTGTAGCGGAGTATTGCCGCCTTCGTTTCGGCGAAAAGGCTGCAGAGGCGATGCATGCCTACTACCGGGTCTTCGAGCGCCGGATGGACGCGATTCCCGACATGTGCAGCAACGAGATATGGGACAACCACCTGATCATCGACGCCGCGACGCGTTCGCAGGCGCGCGAAGCCCTCGCCGCCGCCAAGCCGCTGATCGCCGGCGCGCGTGAGACGCAGCACTTCGAGACCGTGGCGCTTTTCCAGCAGGCCATGGACGCCTGGTGCGATGGCATCGATCACACCCGCGAAACCGGCGATTTCGCCGCCGGCGCGGCCCTGATGGAGCCGGCGTTCAAGATCCGGAATCAGCTCAACCAGATTTATTCGCATTTCGTGAACCCGTTCAACACCGACCCCGATCGCAGCAATGTCAACAATCTCCGGCGCTACCGGACGAGCGGCTTCTACAACAAGTTCAGGATCTGGGACGAAAACATCAAGGGGTCGGCCGCCTCGCTGATCCTGCCGCGTGAGATGACCGTGGCGCTCGATACGGACAATCTGGCCTGGACGCGCGGCTGGCAGCGTCCCGAGGTGTCGGTGGACAAACTCGAGAAGTGGGATACGACGCAGGTGCCGGACATCAAGTACCAGACCGAGCGCGAGCCGGCGGCGTTCTTCTACCGCACGGACATCGATGTCCCGGCGACGTTCGCCAAACGCCAGAAGATCGTCATCTTCTTCCCCAGCCTCATCGCCCGGGCTTTTCGCCTCTGGGTGAACGGCGCGCCGGTCCTGTTCGACCATGGCGAGTACCAGGACGAGACCTGGCGCGGTCCGTTGTATTTCTGGAGCAACTACAACCACAGCCAGATGTTCGACGTGACCCCCCACATCAAGGCCGGGGAGCGCAACACGATCGCCTTCCGGGTCTTCAAGAGCTTCGACCACGGAGGCGCCTATGATCGCATCTTCCTGCTGGCGGATCCTCCTGCCGCGGAGTGACGGCATGCGGATTGGACGCTTTTACGGAAGGTGTGCTGCTGCGGCGAGCCTCGCGCTAGGCGTCAGCTTCGGCATCGCACGGGCCGCCGCAGCGGAGCCTGCCGGTGCTCCGACGCGGTCGTTCGAAGTCGCCTACACCGTGTTTGCTCCGGATGCGGTCGGCAACACCGCGGCTGCGGCCTATTTTGCCACCCGTCTGAATGCGCGTCCCGGCTGGGCGGCTGCGGACGTTCCGACGCGGACGGCCGGAGCGTGGAACCAGCCAGCCGGCAGCGTGGCGGGAAAGCCCCGCCGGGTCAATCTGGTCCAGGTGAATTTCGGTCCGTGGCACGACTGGCTGGCTCTGGTGTTCGACGGCCCCGATGGTGCGCTCACCTGCGCGGTCCGCCGACCGGCCCGGCAGCATGTGCTGCACGATGGCTTCTTTGGCGGCAACGAATCGATCCTGCCGGGACGGGATCAAATCGACCGCAATGCAGTCATCGAACTGGCGGGGGATTTTTATCACGCGATGTCGTCGGGCGCGAGTCCGGCGCCGCACCCGCTGGTGCGCGTCCGCGTGTTGGCGCAGGAGGCGAAGGCGGGGCGTTTGGACGCCGATGTGCTGGCCGGCGCGCCGTCAGACCGCATCCGTGTGCTCTCCAAGACCGATCAGGATGGAATGCAGGCGTTGGCGATGACGGCGCTCTACCAGGCCGGTTGGTCGCCGACCGCATCCGGGGAGGCGTCCGAGACTCTCGACCTTTCGGTGGAATGCCAGCCCGACCGCTACACGGTGGGCGCGCGTTTCTCTTCGCCCGACGGAGTTCAGGAGTCGGCCAAAAAGGAGCTTCTGCCCGCCTCCCTCTACGACGGCTTGCGCCGCCTGCTCGATACGGTGATGCCGACACGGACCCCGGGCGTGGATTTCGCGGCGCTGGGCACGGGGCCGGTTTATCCGATCGGCATCCAGGACAACCTGCTGCTGGCCGATCAGAACGGCACGCTGCTGGCGTTCGACCGGACGACCGGCGAGAAAAAATGGACATTGCCGTCTCCGCCCAGAAGGCAGCACCAGTTCCTGTACCGTTCGGTTTCCGACCTGGGCGGGCTGGTCTTTGTGCGGAGTCCCGGACTGAACGCCTTGGATTTGACAGACGGGCGTGAAGGCAGCATGCAATCGTTCGCGGCGCCGACCTATTCCTGGGGAGTTGACGATTCGGCCGCCAAGTGGGTGATGGTCAAGGCCCGCGGGGCGGGGCATGCCTCGCATCGGAACCACGATATCAACGTGAGCGGCGCGCTGCTGGTCGCCTCCGGCCGCCAGTTGATCGCCTATGAGAAGGCGGCTGCGCTCTGGTCGTACACGGGTTCATCCGCCTTGACGGCTGGCCCCTGCCGGCTGGAAGACCGCGTGATTGTCGGCGACCGCTCCGGGCACGTGACGGCCTTGAGCAATGACGACGGCCACGTGCTGTGGACGTCCGACGTCGGCGAGCGGCTGATGGGGCCCGTGGCCGCAGCCGGGAACGGGGTTGTCGTGGCGAGTTTGGAGGGAACCCTTTTCGGCCTGAGTGCGGCCGACGGCCGGCTGGTCTGGAAACGCGACCTCGGCGACACCGCCATCGCCGGACCCTTTTCCACGGCTTCGGGCATCTTCGTCGCCTCGGGCGCCTTTCGTCTCTGGTTGATCGATCCGGGTGACGGTCGGGTGAAGGCCTCGCGCACCTGGCCGGCGGCCCTGTTGACGGCGGTTCCCTTGGTCGGCGGCGATGGCTTCGCCTGTTCCGATGCTGCGGGGGCGATCACTTTTCTCGATCCGACGAACCTGAATACCCGTCGCCAGGTTCGACTGCATTCGGATCTGACCCCGACGATTCTGCCCGTCGCCAGTCTGTCCTGCTGGTGGGGCAGGGCAAGCCGGTGGGGGAAGACGCCCGCGCCGGGCGTGATCGTGGGTGACGAAAACGGCTTTGTTCATCTGGTCTCGACAGATGCCCAAGAGGAGCAGCCCATCGATGAGCTTGAACTCTAAAATCGAAACGCGCTGTCGGTTGTTGGCGGCCTTGATAATCGGCATGTGGACCTTCGTCGCCGCCGGCCTGGAGGCGGATGAGCCGCTCGCCAACGAGATGCGGGCGATGCTGGAGTCGGCCGGGCCTGAGGATTACGACCGGTTGCAGCACACCTGCTTCAGCGAGTTTGAAGACTGGACGGCCGCTGCGGTGGGAGGCGGGGACGCTGCGTGGAGCGCGCAGACGTTTGCCGGCCTGACCCGGTTCGCCAACGCCGCCCGCGGCCAAGCGATGCCGCCGCGGCTCTTTCTCCGGCCGTCCCCGGCACTGACTCCCTTGACCGGCTGGTTCGCCGTTCCCGAGCGCGGCACCTACCGTATGTGGCTGGGCGCGATGCGGTCGCCGGACGCGGCGGAATCGGTGATGCTGCGGCTGAGCGGCGCCACGACGGCGGAACACCAATTCGGCGCCACGCCGCTTACGCGTGGCAAGCCGGGTCGGGAGCTTGAAGCCTCCGCGCCCCTCCGGTTCGAGACAGACGACGCGCGCGCCATGCCGGTCATGGGCCCGCTCCCCGTCTGGGAGTACTGGGACGTGGAGTTGGAGGCTGGCGCCACGCTCTTCACGTTTGCGCCTCAGATGGAGGCGGTGGCGCTGGAAGCTCTGGTGTTGACGCGCAGCCTGCGGTTCACGCCGCGCCTGGCGTTCGATGCGGCGCACAACACCCTCACGCGTGTGTTCCTGCGCTATCGCGTCGCGCCCGCCGAGGCCGGTTCCGCGGGATCGCCGGTCACCCTCGGCAGCGAAGTCGTCTTCAATTGGGATCACAACAACCCCTCTTCCGCTTCGCTGATCTATCAAGGCTCAGTGGGCGACATCACCGCCGTCGACGGCAGCCCTACGCTCGCACCGGGCGCATGGTCGGCCTGGGTCGATGCCACCGAGACGGCCGTATTGTCGCGGGGGCGCTATGTCACCGACAACCTGACCCTGGCCGCAGCCGGGGAGGGGGTCCGGCCCACGAATGCCGTTGTCACGGTACAATATGCCTGGTTTCCCCATCCCGGCGCAGTCTTGCGCGAGGTGCAGGCCAAGGTGACTTCCGGCGGGATGCGCTACACGATTCCCGCCGCCCGCCGCCCTTACCGTGCCGTTCGGCCGGGAACCAACGTGGCCTCGGCCGCCTGGGGTGCCCGCGATCCGGCATTTGTGGCCGGGTTCCGCGGCGAAAAGGAAATCCTGGAGGATCTGTTCGCCCGATTGGATCTGCCCGCCGATGTCGTCATGCCGCAGCAACTGGTGTTTTCCACCGATTGCGGCGTCTCCCCGGAATACCGGGCGCTGGCCGTAGACAGACTGAAGGCGGTCGGCATCAACGCCCTTGGCTTCCCGCCCGAACTGAGCAAACACTTTGGCTTGCTGCCCCATCTGGTGACGAAACTGCAGGAGCCACGCACCCTGAACGTTGGCGATACGCATGATCCCGCCGATCCGACATTTGAAGCCAGTGTGCGCCAGGCGCTCGAAGCACGATTCCCCGTGCCGCAACGCGATGCGGTCACGCTGTTCGGGATGGGAGATGAGATCGGACCAGTCTCGCCGCACCTGATCCGTCAGACGGCAGACGGCCGCCATGCGTTTCAGGTTTATCTTGCGGGTGAACTTGATCGAATGGGCACCAACGCCTGGTTTTTTGGCGTGCCGACCCTCGATCGCATCGTCTACCCGCTGGTCCGGCCCGGGCGCGGTTCGCGCGAACAGCGCCGGTTGTGGTTCCATGCCGAGGACTTTCTCTGGCGGTACACCAGCGACTATTACTCCCGCTACACCCGCGCCATCAACGCTGTGCTGCCCCGGGCACGCACCTGGTGCAACGTCACGCCCGGCTCGTTCATGAACAGCGGCACGATGCGCCGCTCCAACTGGTTCGCCCTGCCCCGGCACGGGGGCGCCACCATGGGGTGGGGCGAGGATTGGCTGCGTGGCGACGACGTGCAGCCCGTCAGCTACTACGCCGCCCTGCTCGCCTGCGCCACGCGCAAACGCCAGCTGCCGTCGGGGTTCTATCTCGTGGTCAGGACCGGCAACAGCCACCGCAAGATCTTCAGCCTGGTCAGCCGGGGCGTTCACCAGATCAACCTCTACACGTGGGGGCCTGAATATGCGGGATACGTCGGCGAGCGTTTCAGCCATATCACCACCGCCTATCCCGAAATTGCCCGGGGCATCCGGGCGCTGGTCCCGGCCGAAACGATCATCACCCGCGGGACGCCCGAACCCCGGCGCGCGGCGGTGCTCTACAATCTGACCCACGAGTACTGGAATGGCTCCGAGGCCGCCTTGCACCGCGACCGCCTCGGCATCTTCACGGCCATCCTGCACGCCCACGTGCCGGCCGATGTGATCCTGGAGGAGGATCTGACGCCCGAAACGCTGGCCGCGTATCCGGTGGTCTACATCAACGGCTTCAACATGCAGCGCCGGCACATCGAAGCCCTGACCGAGTGGGTCAAGGCCGGTGGCGTGCTGGTGGCGACCTCGGGCGCCGCCCTGCGCGACGAATATGACGACCCCTCTCCCGAAGCCGAGTTCCTCTTCGGCGCACGGCAGCGCCTGATCGGCGAACCCGATGCCGCCGCCACTGCGGCGGTATCCGCGGGCGAACCGGACGAACCCACGCCGGCAGAACCGGACGCGCCGATGCCGGAAGAGACGGACGAACCGACCCTTGTGGAAAAGGCAACCGGGCCCGCCGCGGGTGCGCCCGTGCTGACGCTGGCCGCCGGCGAACTGACCCCCGCCGTGTCACTGCCCGCCATTGGCGCGCAGCTGGCGCTGACGCCTACGGCTGGGCGATCAGTCGGCGTGTATGCCGACGGCTCGTGCGGCGCCGTACTCCACGAACTCGGCAAGGGGCGTGTCCTGCTGCTGGGCGTCCTGCCGGGGCACGCCTACCGCCAGGCCGCCGCTGGCGCCCAGGCGTCCGGCATCCGCCGCGCCATCACCGCGCCCGCGCTCATGGCGCTGGGCCCGCTTTCGGTCGAGTATAGCGAGCCCCTGGTGGAGCTCGCCCGTTTCGATCATGCCGAGGGCCTCGCCGTTATGCTCAACGATTTCAGCCGCGCGCCCGGACGGGAGGCGGTGCTGACGGTACGCACGGACCGTCCGATCACCGACGTGGTCGCATCGCATGGCGGCAAACTGGTTTGGAAACGGGAGGGCGACGCCATCTGCATACAGTGTCCAGTCCCCCATCCGGTGGACGTGGTTATTTTGAAATAGGGCTCAACGATGGAGAGACATCCATGATCTATCGAAAAATACAAGTAACCGATTGCGATGGGCGCATGATCGCCGTCGAACCTGCACCGGCAACGAACATGCCGCGATGGGCTGTTTCAGTCAACCCGGCGGAAAAAATGGATTGGACGTGCACCGGCCAAGCGGTCTTTGTGCCGCCGATCCCCTTTGTCATTCCCCCGGATGCGGCATCGGGCGAGCCCTTCCATGCTCACAATCATTGCCCGGCCGTAACCTGGTGCCCGAACGGCGACCTGCTCGCCGCCTGGTTCTCGACTGGCCGTGAACGAGGCACCGAAATGACCATCCTCGCCAGTCGGTTGAGGAACGGCGCGCAGGCATGGGAGCCGGCTTGCGAATTCTTCAAAGCGCCGGATCGCAACATGACCGGCACCGCGCTGTTCAACGATGGGAAGGGGACCCTGCACCATTTCAACGGCATGGGGCCGGAAGGCGTCGAAGGATGGCAGGACCTGGTCGTGCTGATGCGCACCAGCCGGGACAACGGCGTCAACTGGTCGCCCCCTCAAGCAATTTCGCCCGGCGCACGCTATCAACTGAGAAACCAGGTGATCGCCGGAACGAGTGCGACGGCCGACGGCCTGTGGCTGCAGCCGTGCGACGGTACGTGGGCAGGCGAAGGGCCGTCCGCCCTGCATGTGAGCCGTGACAACGGCCTGACCTGGAGCGATGCCGGCGGCGATATCCGGGGCATTCACGCAGGGGTTGCGGGGATCGGTGATGGACGGCTGCTGGCCTTCGGCCGAGCCCAGATGCTGGACGGCCGAATGCCGATGAGTTTCTCCGAGGATGGCGGAAGGTCGTGGTGTTCTTGCGCCAGCGAGTTTCCTCCCATTTCCGGCGGGCAGCGTCTGGTGCTGATGCGCTTGCGCGAAGGCGCGTTCCTGTTCGTGTCGTTCACCGATTCATCGCAGGATCTGAAATGTGGACAACGGCAGGGGCTGGCGTTTGCCCAGGCCGGCGGTCATTCATGTGTCGGCTATGGCCTGTTCGCCGCGGTGTCCCATGACGACGGGAAGACGTGGCCCGTTCGCAGGCTGGTCACACCGGGCTCTGGCGAGTGGGATGGGGGTGCCTGGACCGGACGATTCGTGGCCACGCCAACGCAGGCTGAACCGAAAGGCTACCTGGCCGCCACCCAGACACCGGACGGTATGATACACTTGATCTCAAGCCGGCTGCACTACCGCTTCAATCTGGATTGGATCGAAACGCTGGACGAGCTTGTACCGTGACGACCGGCGATTACGAACGGAAATGCAGAAAATACAGGGATTGTGGAGGATAGCGTAAACTTTGTCGCGAGCTTTGTCGCGAGCTTTGTCGGAGCTAGCTAATGGCCTTCAATCACGAGAACTTGAACGTCTACCAACGCATGCTTTCAAGATGGAAGGCACTCCTGCAAAGGGTATCCGTCATGACACTGTCGATGATCGCGGAGATGCAACGATGAAGCAGTCGACAAAGCTCGCGACAAAGCTCGCGACAAAGAACTTAGTGCACGGGAAAGCCGGAAGCGTCCGAAAGCATGGGGAGCCCAACATGGAAACGATTCAATGGCAACGCAATGTCCCGCTCCGTTATGAAGCGGACGTGGCGGTCATCGGCGGGGGGCTGGCGGGCGTCTGCGCGGCGGCGGCGGCGGCGCGGTCGGGCGCCAAAGTCGTCCTGGTGGAGCGCTTCGGCGTCACCGGCGGTTTGTTTACCACTGGTGGCGTGGCGCACTTCGACGATGCCCGTTCGGTCTTCGATCCGCTGGGCGAAGTCTTCACGGAAATCCTGGCCGACATGAAGGCCTGGAACGCCATCGGCAACGAGACCTACTTCAAGCCGGCGACATTCCACTACGAGACGCTGGCGGTGGTGCTGCAGGAGTTGCTGTTGCGGCGCGGTGTGAAGCTGCTGCTGCACACCCGCTTCGTGGATGCGCGCGTGACGGATGACGGCCGCATCACCGAGGTGCTGGTGTGCGGCATGTCGGGCCTCGAGGCCCTGCGTGCCCGGCAGTTCATCGACTGCAGCGGCGAGTCGGCGCTGGCCCGCGCCGCCGGCTTCGGAATTCTCGGCGACTGGGCGACCGATCCACGCCGGATCGAGATGTCGCTGATGGTCTTTGTCCGCGAGGTAGCGGACTCGCCGATCTGGCCATCCATGCCGGCGGGCTGGTCCCGGGGACTGACCGACGTTCCGCTGCCGCAGCGCCCTCAGGATCGCGCCTGCTGCGCCACGCCGCTCCCCGAAGGCTGGTGCGCGGCATCCATCGCGGAGAGGATCGGTTTGCGCGGCAGGATCAGTTGCTGGCCGGACGGACCGGGCGGCAAGGCGCTCAAGCTATGGCTGCCGACCATCGACAGCACCGATACCGAAAGCATGACCGCCGCCGAGATCCAGACTCGCCGCTGCATGATGGAGGTTGTCGATTATCAGCAGCGTGTCGAGAAAAAGCCCTGGCGGCTCGATCACGCCGCTCCGATCGTCGCGATCCGCGATGGCGCCCTGATCGCAGGCGACTATGTGCTGACGCAGGCGGACCTGCTCGAAGGGCGGCGGTTCGATGATGCGGTCGCGCGCGGCACCTACCACCTGCACCTGGGGCCTTACCCGCAGGACATGGGGGATACGAAGCCCCATCAGATTCCGCTCCGTTGTCTGGTCGCGCGCGACGGGCTTAACCTGCTGATGGCAGGGCGCAATCTTTCGGCCGAGCGCGAGGCGCAGTCCTCGGCGCGCGTCGCCACCAGCAGCGCCATGATGGGCCAGGCGGTTGGTATCGCCGCCGCACTGGCGGTTGAGAAGAAAGTTGATGTCCGCGACCTCGATCCCGCCGAGGTACGCGCGATCGTTCTGGAGCGCGGCGCAAGGCTGGAGGTCTGACATGAAGATTCTCGTGATCGGCGGCAGTGGCGTGATCAGCACGGCGGTGACGCAGCAACTGGTCGACCGGGGCGACGCCGTGACGGTGTTCAACCGCGGTCAAACCCCGTCGCGTTTCCGTGGCGAGGTCAACCGATTGACGGGCGACCGGACCGACCACCCGGCCTTCGAACAGGCCGTGCGTGCGTCGGGTCCCTGGGATTGCGTGATCGACATGATCTGCTCCGATCCGGCCGATGCGGCTTCGCTGGCGCGGGCGGCCTGCGGAACGGTCGGACAGGTCATCTTCTGCAGCACGACCAATGTCTATCCCAAACCGGCCGACCGCTATCCGGTCGCGCCCGAGCACCGCCTGGGTGCGGCCTACAAGAACGGGATCGATAAGGCCGCCTGCGAGGCGCTGCACCGCGAGTCCGCCGATTCGGGTGGCTATGCGTTGACGATCATACGCCCCGGACACACCTACGGCGAGGGGAACGGGCAGGTGCTGAACAGTATCGGCGCCGATTCCAGTTTGCTGGACCGTTTCCGTCGGGGCCGGCCGGTCATCGTGCATGGCGACGGTCAGGGGCTGTGGTCGGCGTTGCATGCGGACGATGTCGCGGCCTGCTTCGTGGCGGCCGCCGGGAATCGGGTTGCGTATGGCAAGACCTATAACGCCACCGGGGAGACCTGGATGACATGGGACCAGTACCACCATGCGATCACCGAGGCGCTGGGGCTGGCCGCCGATCCCGAATGGGTCCATATCCCGGCGGGCTTCCTGTTGAGGCAGGCGCCGCAGCGTGCCAACCACGTGGCCAGGAGTCTGCAATACCCCGGGATCTACGACATGACGGCGACGCGGCGCGACCTGGGTGTCGGGCAGACGATTGCGCTGGCCGACGGGCTGCGGCGGACGATACGCTGGATCGAGGCGAACGGCGGCATTCTGCCCTGGACGGGCGACGCGGACTATGAACGGATCGTCGACACTTGGAAACGACAGGTGGCGATGTGGTGATCGATGCGCATGAAATTGCTGTGGAAACGCCGGACGGATGCCGCATCACGGCGACAGTCCGCGAGGGCACCGGCCCGGCACTGCTGCTCCTGGCGGGAACCTGGGGCAACGCCGATACGCGTGGTCCTTTGATCGAGCGCTTGGATACGAACCTGAGACTCGTCTGCGTGTCGCTCGCCGGGCAGGACGATAACTGGCCGCCGCCTTCCGATCCCTCTATTCCCCAGTTCAGCGCGCAGGTAATGGCGCTGGCCGATCAGATCGGGCTGGACCGTTTCTTCGTGGCCGGCCACAGTCTCGGCGGCATGGTGTCGATCGACCTGCTTCGGAACGGACCGGCCCGCATCCTGGGCGCCATCTCCATCGAGGGCTGGACCCATTGGATGGTCAAGGCTAACGCCTTCGCTGACGATACGGACAGCACCCTGACCAATACGCAGCGGCGTTTTCTGGACGAGGTCCGGCACCGGCTGCTGGACCGCTGGGAACCGGCGCTTCGCGCCCGCTATTGCTCGGTCTGGCGGGAATGGGACGGATGGGATATCCTCAACGTCACGACGATCCCAGTCCTGGAGATCTGGGGTGATCGCGGCCGGACACGACCGTCGCGCGAAGTCCTGCGCATTCCAGATCGGCCAGTCATCGAACTGGCCTGGATTCCCAACGCTTCGCACAACCTGCATGTCGAGGCGCCGGACCGGCTCGCTGCTTTGCTCAATGATTTCATACGGAATACTAGTGGCGATAATCACGCCTGACCCCAAAAAACCAAACACTAAGGTTGCTATGAACATGGAAAAGAATCGCATCCATCATCTAAAAGTATGCGGCGAGCCCGGTCAATACGCCGGCTGGCCGGCGAACGGCGGCATGTGGGCCTGGGGCAACGAGTTGCTCGTCGGCTTTGCGCTGGGCAAGCACAAGGAGCAGCCCGGCCATTCACGCGATGCCGCATCGATGCGTGATACGCTTGCCCGCAGCCTGGATGGCGGTGAAACCTGGTCGATCGAGCCGGGCCCGGCAGCATCGAATATCGAACCGACCCACGCAAAGGCGGACACCGAGGCCGCCTGTCCGGGCACTACCGATTTCACCTCGCCCGGTTTTGCGCTGACCTTCCGCGGCGCGACCTTCTTCCTGTCCGACGACCGCGGGCGGCACTGGCAGGGTCCCTGGCGCTTTCCCAATGTGGAGGGGCAGCGCATCCAGGGGAGGACCGACTACCTGGTGGAGGGGCCCCGGACGCTCCTGGCCATGCTGACGGTGACGAAGCAGGACGGTCTCGAAGGGCGTGTGGGCGCCTTCCGCACGGAGGACGGCGGAGGGACCTGGAAGCGCGTAGCGTGGGTCGGACCCGAGCCGGCGGGCTTTTCCATCATGCCCGCCACGGTGCGCCTCTCGCCCTCCCGCCTGCTGACCGTGTTGCGCTGCCGCACGGCGGGAACCCACCGCTGGCTGGCGTACGAGGTGTCGGAGGACTGCAACTGGCTGGAGAGTTGGTTGTCGGATGACAACGGGGCCAGTTGGCGCCAGGTCGGGCGGCCGGTCGACGACACCGGCTGGGGCGGCAACCCGGCGGCGCTGGTCCGGCTGGCCGACGGGCGTATTTGCATGGCCTACGCCTGGCGGGGATTCAGTCTGGAGCAATCCTCCCGGATGTGTGTTCGCTACAGCGCCAACGACGGACTCAGCTGGAGCGACGAGGTTGTCGTGCGGAGCGGCGATGGCGCGAACCAGGATGTCGGCTATCCCCGCATGTGCCAGCGCCCGGATGGCAAGCTGGTGTTGCTGTACTACTACAACCATGCGTTCCGGGATGCGCCGTCGTGGCGGTACATCGCCGCCACGGTTTTCGACCCGGCGTAACGCGCCGCGCAAAACGGGAGCATGCACATGAGTGACACGACGCACACGGCACCTGCACGAAAACTCAACATTCTGTTAATCACGTCCGAGGACAATGGACAGGAGCTGAGTTGCTACGGCGATCCGCATATACAGACCCCGCACCTCGACCGGCTGGCCGGGCAGGGGGCCTGTTTTGAAAACGCCTATGTCACGCAGTCGGTCTGCAGCCCCTCCCGCGCCAGCATCCTGACCGGCCTCTATCCCCACCAGAACGGCCAGATCGGCCTTTCGACGCACACCTACGAGATGTTTCGCGACTTTCCCAACGCGGCGAGCCTGCTTAAAGGGGCAGGCTACCGCACGGGACGGATGGGCAAGCTGCACGTCAATCCCGAATCGGCGTTTCCGTTCGACTTCGTCTGGAACGACCCGCAGCACATCAGCTTCTGGCATCGCGATGTCGTCAAGACGGCAGAGGTCGCGGAGCAGTTCGCGACCGCCTCCGACCAGCCCTTCTTCCTGATGCTCAATTACAGCGACTGCCACCTGCCGTGGCTGCGTCAAGACTGTGGCCTGCCGGAGCGACCTTTTGTCCCCGGCGAAGTCCGCGTCCCGCCGGGTGTCGGCTTGGACAGCGGGCGGCTGCGCGAACATGCCGCGAACTACTACAGTTGCATGCGCCGGCTCGACCAGGGGATCGGCCTGGTGCTGGACATGCTGGAACGGCGGGGCCTGGCCGACAACACGCTCGTCATCTACCTCGCCGACCATGGTCCCCAGTTTTCACGCGGCAAGACCGCCCTCTACGAACTGGCGACGAAGGTGCCGTTTATTGTCCGCTGGCCTGGGTTGCCGGCACGTGGCATGCGCGGGGGGTATCTGGTATCGTCGATCGACATCCTGCCGACGTTGCTGGACGCCTCGGGCGTGACGCCGCCGGCCCCGTTGCCGGGGCGGTCGCTGCGGCCTCTGCTGGAGCAGGATCAACCCGAATGGCGCGAGCATCTCTTTTGCGAGTGGAACACCTGCCATCCCCATCCGCCTCCCTCGCTGCTGTACCCGCAGCGCTCGGTGCGCGACGGACGCTACAAACTGATCGTCACGCTGCTGCCCGACCGGCCCAACCCCGTCGAGTTGTACTACACGAGCCATGCCATGATCGATACCGGCACGACCCAGTGGGAGATCGACCATCACCCCGACGACGGCGTGCGCCGCATTTACGCTGCCTGGCGGCAACCGGCCGCGGTTGAACTCTACGACCTATCCACCGATCCGTGGGAGTTCAAGGACCTGGCCGGCGATGCGGCCTGCGCGGCGGCTCGCGAAAGGCTGCTTGCGGTGCTCGCCGATTGGCGGGAGGCAACCGGCGATGCCCTCCTGCAGGATGACAAACTGCACATGCTGGTTGGAGAAAATGAAGCGGTTGCAGCGCTGGCCGGCGCTCACAAGCGTCCTGGATTTCACTATCGGTATATCGACTATCTGAAGCCAATCAACCATGAATAGACACCGTTTCATGATCGGCAGTTGACACAAACCTATCAGGATTTGCCAAATTAATGTCAGTTTGGGCTATTGCGGTCCGGAGGCTTCCCCCGGTACGATGGAGGCCTGCGGCAACGCTTATCGCATGGGAGAGGCCGGCCATTAGAACGATTGGAAGCGGCATCGGCGCGTATCAATACTGTTCATGAGCAACACGCAAAAGGAAAGCGGACATGAGTAGACGGAAAATGCGCATATTGGCAACCCTGTTGCCCGCCGTTTTTATCCCTTGGATGGTTCAGGCTGCGACGTGGACCGGCGCTGTGGACCGAAACTGGTTCAACACGAACAACTGGGATACGGCCGCCGTGCCCGGCACGGGCGCAGCGGTGACGGTTCCAACCGGCAAGACGGTCCTGCTGACGAACGAGACGGCTGCACTGGCCTCGTTCACGATGGCCGGCGGCACGCTGACCTTCAGCAATTGGACCACCCGCCTGCGGGCGACCGAGGTCGCGCTCGACGCCGGTACGCTGACTTTGCCGCCTGCCTTCAGCGAAGCCCAGATGTCCAACCGCGTCTGGATCGTCTGCTCCAACTTCACGCTGGCGGCCGGTGCTATCATCAACGCGCAGGGATGCGGCTACTTGTCCGGGCAAGGCGAAGGCACATCGATCGACGCCCGTGGCGGCGCCGGGCACGGCGGATCGGGCGGCGGCGGCTCCACCACGACATGGGCCAAGTTGGGCAAGGTCTATGGCGATCCGGCGTTCCCGCTGGCGCCCGGCAGTGGCGGGGGACCGGGGAGTTCCGACGGCAAGGGCGGCGGCTCGGTCTGGATTCAGGCCAACGGCGCGGTGAGGATCGAGGGCACGATCTCCGTTCGTGGAAACAACAGCCCCGCGTCGTCCAACTTCGGCGCGGGCTCCGGCGGTTCGGTTTTGATCCAGTGCCTGACCTTTCATGGCAGCGGAACCGGACTGCTGAATGCCTCCGGCGGCAATGCTGTTATCAGCGGCGGACGAGGGGGGGGCGGGCGTCTTGCGGTCATATACGACACCGGCGCGCAGGCACTCCTCGCGGAGCCCAATCCGCCGGTGCGCTTCCAGGCGGCGCCGGGAACCGGCGGCTCCGGGAATGGCGCCTACACGGCACGGCCCGGAACCCTCTATCTGCCCGATACGCGGTTTCTCTCCACGAACATGCCGGGCGAACGCTGGCTGAATGTGGTGCTGGTCATTCCGGCCTTTACACAGTGGACACTGTCCTCGCTGAAACTCGGCGGAAAAATCGGGTTCATGGATCTGGAGACGATTCAAGTTGCAGGGGATTTGACCGTGACGAACGGCGGCTCGATGACGCTCTTTGGCGGACCGGATCATCCGGTCGTCACGGGCGCCGGCCAAGTGCTGACCGTCGGCGGTAGACTCGACATCGAAACCAACGCCATGCTGGCGGTTTTTTCGGATGACCAAAGCGGTGTGGCGCCGTATGTCGAATGCGGCGAACTGCGTGTGCAACCCGGGGGGCTGGTATCCGGCGACTGGTACGGCTATGGCCAGGCAACGGGCGACGGGGCGGGCAGCGCTCGCAGCGGCGCCGGATACGGCGGGCGTGGGTCGTCCACGGCTCCCGCCGGTGCGACCTACGGGGTCAGGCACGCGCTGATCGAACCCGGCAGCGGTGGCGGGGCGACCGGAGATTACGGAGGCCGGGGCGGCGGGCTGATCCGCGTCAGCGCGTGCGGCGCCATGCGGGTGGACGGCACGATCAGCGCGCGCGGCATGCCGCATATGTTTAACAGTGGCGACGGGTCGGGTGGCGGCGTTATGTTGACGGCCCGGTCGTTCTCGGGAGGCGACACTGGTTTGTTGCGAGCCAGCGGCTCGGGCGGCGGCGGCGGTGGCCGCATCGCCGTATGGACGCCGTTCATGCCCTATGAACAGGTCAACGCGCTGGCCGCACAACCCACACTGCCGGCGGCTGCAAGCGAAATCGCGCCGGGACTATGGCACGGATGGTCGGGCGCGACAAGCTTCGCGGGCTACAACGAGGGCACGATTTTCTTCGGTCGCTTGATTGCCGGCACGTTGTTCATGATTCGATGACAGGAGCGCGAACATGATGATGCGAACCTGGAGACGGAAGAGCGTCCGGACCGCGTTTCTAACCAGCCTGGCTGGCGTTGCGCTGAGCGCGAACCCGGTCGGTGCGGCCAACCTGACGCTGGTGGCGGACGGCAAGCCCAACGCGGTCATCATCGTCGAGGCGGACGCGCCCAAGGCCCAAAGCGCGGCCGAGGCGCTGCAAACCTACATCGAACGGATGAGCGGCGCGAGCTTGCCGCTGGTGGCCGAGGGCGATGTGCTGCCCGCCGACGCGCCGCCCGTGCGGGTGCATGTGGGCCATTCGTCGGCCGCGCGCGGCCAGAAGGTGCCTGCCGGGTTCGACACATCGGTGCGCGAAGACACCTTCGAGGAGGAAGGGTATGTCTTGCGCACGCTCGACGCGAACACGCTGCTCGTGGCGGGCAACAACGACGGCCCCTATAAAGGGACGATCTTCGCCGCGTACGCCCTGCTGGAAAGGCTCGGGTGCCGCTTCTATTTTCCCGGCGACTGGGGCGAGATCGTTCCCAAACTGACAACGGTGGTCGTGCCGGAGTTGGACGTCCTCTCGCGACCCGATTTCGCCGTGCGGGGCATCTGGCTGGGCGGCGGCAGGCCCGGCATCACCCCGCAGGGGGCGCGGGATTACGGCGCGTGGCTCAACAAGGTCGGATTCGGGAGCAGCATGTATCCCGGTGCCTCCGACGGGTCGCTGGGCGCGCTGGTTCCCGTCGGCCAGTATGCCGAGGAACACCCCGAGTATTACGCGATCGACCAGCAGGGGCGCCGCCAAATCCCGCCCCTGCGCAAACCGTCCGGCGTGATGTTGTGTTTCTCGCACCCGGATGTGCCGAAAGTGGCTATCGAGACGCTGAAGATGCGTTTCGCCGACCCCAAGAACGCCGCCAGTCTCGGCGCCGGCTTCAGTCCCCCCGACGGCATGCCGTTCTGCTATTGCCCGGACTGCGAGAAAGCCGCCCAGAACTTTTTGTATCCCAGCTACTTCCCCAAGCGCATGATGAGCGAGGAGTATTGCGGTTTCGCCGCCAAGATCGCCGCGGCGTTTCCCGACAAATTCATCTCGCTCTCCGCCTATGTCCTGCGCGAGGTGCCGCCGCAGGGGGTGGCGCTGCCGCCGAACATCGCCGTGCAGATCTGGCCGATCGGCAGTTGCGTGCTGCACGCCGGCGACGACCCGGCCTGCTGGCGCCGCCGGGAAACCATGAGCATCATCCGGGGCTGGCGGAAATTGACTCCGCACGTGATGATCCAACACTACACCCCCGGCCTGCTCTCCATCTGGGGCGCCGGCCATCAGGCGCATCTGCCCGAGCGCGATGTGACGGTCTTCGCGGCGGAGGCGCCCCTGCTCTTGGCGCTGGGAATCAAAGGTTCAAATTCCCAGGGCGCTTCGGCGTTCATGTCGACCTGGCTCAGCTATTATGTCCGCGCGAAACTGCTGTGGGACGCGACGACCGACGTGAATGCGCTCAAAACCGAGTTCTACGACACGTTCTTCGGGCCTGCGGCGGGGCCGCACGTGCGCGCCTGGTGGGACGCCTGCGAGGATGCGCTGGGGCAGGCGACGGTTCACGTGCATGAGGACTGGCTGGTCAATCACGTGTATTCGGTGCCCTTCACGAGCAAAATCCATGCGCACGTCCAGGCGGCGCTCGCCGCAGATGTCACCCCCGAGCAGCGCGCGCGTCTCGATGCTTTCGCGCTGATCGCCGACCATCTCGAGGCCTATGCCGCCATGAACGAGGCCGAAAGCCGACTCGACTACCCCCAGGCGCTCGCCGCCGCGGAGCGGATGTTCGAGAACCTTGAGAAACTGCGCGCCATCTACAGCCTGTTTGTCTATCCGCCGTCGCTGAAAAGCCGCATCGCCGTGAACAGGCTGAAGGGCCCGGCCGCCAAAACGGACGGAACCACCGGCACGCTCATCGCGCCGCTGCCGCTGGACATGAAATTCGCCCGCGACCGGTTCAATGAAGGCGTGCTGGCCGAATGGCAGGCGCCGGACTTCGATGACGCCCGATGGGAAATGAAGAACACCTTTTACACCTGGGACCAGCAGGACGCGCCCGAAAGCCCGGCCGGCCATGATTATGACGGGCATGGCTGGTACCGCGCCGATCTGGACGTGGCGAAGAAATGGGTCGGCAAACCGGTGCGCCTGCATATCGTAGGGGCCATCAACGAGGCCTGGGTCTGGATCAACGGTCAATACGCCGGGCATCGGAAGCACCTGTTGTGGTGGTCCGGCAGCCACGCCGTTGACCTGGACGTGACCGGGCTGGTGCGGCCTGGCGAACGCAACACCGTGGCCATCCGGGTCTGGAACGACGCCGAGCCCGGCGGCATCTACCGGCGCGGTTTTCTTTACTCGCCTGTGGAAACGCAGGACAATTGATGCGATTCGGAAAACCCAAAAACAGGGAGGGACATCATGAACAATGCAGTGAGGTTGATGCTGACGGCCATGCTGTGGGTCACGGCTTGGCTGACGACCGCGTCGGCGGCGAACTGGACCGGCGCAGCCGGTAACGACTGGTTCAACACGAACAACTGGGACACGTACGCCGTGCCCGGCGCGGGCGCCGCAGTGACGGTGCCGACCGGCAAAACGATCCTGCTGACCAACGAGACGGCCGCACTGGCCTCCTTCGCGATGGCCGGCGGCACGGTGACCTTCAGCAACTGGTTCACCCGCCTGCGGTCTGATGCGGTGGAGATCAACGGCGGGACCCTGACGCTCCCGCCCGCCTTCACCGAGGCGCAGATGTCCAACCGGGTGTGGATCGTCTGTTCCAATATGACGCTGGCCGCCACGGCCAAAATCAACGTGACCGGGCTTGGCTATGCGACGGCCAATGGCGAAGGGACAGGGGGAGGCAATTCCGGCGGCGGTCATGGCGGTTTCGGATCGTGCGGGAATCCGGGAACTATCGATGCGTGGCCCGCTCGCGGTTACCCCTATGGCAACGAGGCTGAACCCCTCGCACCTGGCAGCGGCGGCAGCACCGCGACCTATGGCGGCGCCGGCGGCGGCGCGGTCTGTATCCAGGCGTCCGGCGCCGTGACGATTTATGGCGAAATCACCGCCAACGGCGCGAGCGGGTCAGGCAACCACAAAGGAGGGGCCGGCGGTTCGGGCGGTTCCATTTTCATTGAGTGCGCGACCGTTCGGGGTGACGGAACCGGTCTGTTGAGCGTAAAGGGTGGCAACAAGTATTGTACGTGCCATGGAAACGGGGGGTCTGCCGGCGGTGGACGGATTGCCATCGTGTACCAACCCGCCGCTCAGGCATTGGTGAGCGGCACCCACCCGCCGGTTAAAATGAACGCCGCTCCGGGAACAACCGGCGGCTGGTTGTATATGGCCACGCGAGGAACGGTCTATTTGCCGGACCATCGGTTCTTGTCCGCCGATATGTCCGCGACCCATTGGCAGCAAGTGACGTTGATCATCCCCGACTTCACCGAATGGCACACAAACTCTTTGATTATCGCGGGAAATTTTGGCCTGAGAGATTTGGAACGTCTGCGCGTTGACGGCGATTTGACCCTGGCCACGGGCGGAGCGCTGACCGTGTCCGGGGAGACGACCAACTCCGCGTTTCCCGGAGCCGGCACGGTGTTGACGGTGGGCGGGGCGTTGACCATCGAGACCAACGCCTCCCTGGTCCTGGAATCCGAATGGACGAACGGCATTTCGCCCTATGTGGAATGCGGCTCGTTGAACGTGAAGCCCGGCGGTTCGGTTGATGCGAATTACCTCGGGCACGGTCCTGCGCTTGGCCCAGGCGCGGGTGTTGATCGTTGCGGCGGAGGGTACGGCGGAGCCGGCGGAACGGGAACCGGCACGCCGGGACAACCCTACGGCGAGCGGCATGCCCCCATCTTCGCGGGCAGCGGCGGAGGCCGGCTTGCGCGTGGCGGCCGCGGCGGTGGCCTGGCGCGCATCGGTTCGCGTGGAGCGATGCGGGTGGACGGCGCCATCAAGGCTTCGGGCATGGGGGCGCCTGGTCTCTACGGCGGCGGCGCGTCGGGCGGCGGCATCCTGCTGACCGCGCAATCGTTCACGGGCACGGGCGCGTTGAGTGCCAATGGCGCCGCCGGAAACGGCGTCTATTCCTCTGGTGGCAGCGGCGGTCGCATCGCCGTCTGGACGCCCTTCATGCCTTATGACCCGTTGAACGCGCTGGCAGAACAAGATACACCGCCATTGGCGACCGAAGCGGTCGCCCCGGCGCAATGGCCCGGTTGGTCGGGTACTCAAACCGCGGCCAAATCGGGGACTGCGGAAGACGGCACCATCTTCTTCGCGCGCTTGATCTCCGGCACGTTGTTCATGATCCGATGAATGACGAGGACGGGCATATCCTACGCACGATCATCAGGTGGTTGATGTATTCGCCCGCGGAACCGAAGGATGATTGATGCGTTTCGACAACCCAACCCAAGCAGACCGGTCATGAACAGGAGATTGCTGGCGACGGTCTCGTTGTGGATGGCGGCAGCGATACCGCTTGTCCCGGCGGCAACCTGGACCGGCACGGTCGGCAACGACTGGTTCGATCCGGGCAACTGGGATCCAGTCGCCGTGCCGGGCGCGGACGTCGCGGTGTCCGTGCCGGTGGGTGCCACCATCCTGCTGACCAACGCGACCGCCGAACTGGCCGCCTTCACCATGGCCGGCGGCACCCTCACCTTCAGCAACTGGACCACCCGCCTGCGCGCCACCACGGTGGCTGTCAACGGCGGCGCGCTGACGCTCCCGCCCGCTTTCACGGAAGCCCAGATGTCCAACCGCGTTTGGATCGTCTGCTCCAATATGACGCTGGCCTCCTCGGCCTCGATCAACGCGAACGGGCGCGGCTATGCGCGAGGCAATGGCGAAGGGACGGGGGGCGGCAATTCTGGTGGCGGTCATGGCGGTTTCGGATCGTGCGGAAATCCGGGAACAGGCGATCCGTGGTCCGCTCGCGGTCACCCCTATGGCGACGAGGCTGAGCCGCTCGCGCCGGGCAGCGGGGGCATGACGGCAACCTATGCCGGCGCCGGCGGCGGCGCAGTCTGGATCCAGGCGTCCGGCGACGTGACGCTTTATGGCGAGATCACCGCCAATGGCGCGAACGGGACCGGAACACACAAGGGGGGGGCCGGCGGTTCAGGCGGTTCGATCTGCATCGCGTGCGCGACCGTTCGGGGCGACGGAACCGGACTGTTGAGCGTGAAGGGCGGCAACAAGCATTGTAACTGCCATGGAAACGGGGGGTCCGGCGGCGGCGGACGGATGGCCATCGGGTACCAACCCGCCGCTCAGGCCTTGGTGAGCGGTCCCCACCCGCCGTTTAAAATGAACGCCGGGGCCGGAACAACCGGCGCCAACTTGCATATGGCCACTCGCGGAACGGTGTTTTTACCGGACCATCGGTTCTTGTCCGCCGATATGTCCGCGGCCCATTGGCAGCAGGTCACGCTGGTGATCCCGGCTTTCACCGTTTGGCCTGCCCCGTCGTTGACCATCGCGGGTACGTTTGGCATTCGCGGCCTTGAGATGCTGCGTATTGAAGGCGATTTGACCCTGGCCGAGGGGGGATCACTGACCCTGTCCGGGGTGGCGACCAACGCGGGATCTTCCGGGGCCGGCACGGCGTTGATGGTGGGCGGGATGTTGACCCTCGAGAAGGACGCCTCCCTGGTTCTGGAAACCCACTGGGCAAACGGCGCATTGCCCTATCTGAAGTGCGGCTTGCTGAACATGCATGCCGACGGTTCGGTTGAAACGAGAGCTTGCCGCGGTCCGGCGCGTGGCGCTGGCCAGGGTGGTACGCGTTGACTAAAGGAGAAAAAATGATGACGGGAAATGGTCAGACAAGGCGGACCGCGTTGCTTGGCAGCCTGCTTGGCGGGATGTTGCTGGCGGGCTCGGTCGTGGCTGACGATCTGACGATCGCCGCGGACGGCCGCACCAAAGCCGTCATTTGCCTGTCGGCGGCCGCCGCGGGCCAAGAACGTCAGGCCGCGGAGGATTTGGCGCGCACCATCGAATTGATGAGCGGCGCGCGGCCTGCGATCGCGACCAACGCCGCGGCGATCGCCGCGGCGTTGGATGGGGACGCGCCGACTTTCGTGCTCGGCGAATTGGCGCTGGACACCCGCCCGGACCTGCGCGCGGCGCTGCGCGGGGCGGTTCCGGCCACGCGTGTTCGGCGGGAAGGCGACGCCATCGTGCTGCGGCGCGACGGCAATCGCGTCTATCTGGCGGGCATCAATGAACGAAGTCACTCGTTTGCGGTCACGCGCCTGCTGAACCGCTGGGGTTGCCACTGGTACATGCCGACCGCCTTCGGCGCGTGCATTCCCGAGCGGCCGATCCTGACGCTGGGGGCGCTGAACGAAGTGCATGCTTCGCCGTTCCTGATCCGCAGCTACTGGCTCGCCTGGAGGGGCGGCAATCAAGGGGCTGGAGATTTCCAACGCCTCAACTTCATGGGGGGGCGAAGCGTTCCCTGCAAACATGCGCTTGGCGATTACGTGGGCGCGTTGGTTCCCGAGGGTAAATCCCGCTTGAACATTCCGATCGCCGAGCCGGAGACGGCGCGGCATGTCGCGTCGCAACTCGACGCGAAATTTGCGGCGGGCGAGGATTTCTCCTTGAGTATGAACGACGGCGTCTATGTGTCTGATTCGCAGCTCGATGCCACGCTGCAAGCGAATGTGCATGACAAGTACATGCTCGCGCCGATGCTCACGGACGCCTTCATGACCCTGTACAACAACGTGGCGCAACTGCTGCTGGAACGGCATCCGGACAGTCCGTCGGCGATCGGCTTCCTGGCGTACGGCAACATCACCCTGCCGCCGCAACGCCGGATGCGGGCCGCTACGCCGCTGGTGGCGGTTCTGGCGCCGATCGACATCGACCCGAATCACGGCATGGACGATCCGCGCTCGCCGCCGCGCCAGGAGTTTCGCGAGATGCTGTACCGGTGGTCGGAGGTCATGGATGGCCGCGTCCAGATATACGATTACGACCAAACCATGCTGGTCTGGCGGGACTTGCCCAATCCGTCGCACCAGGCCTTCCGACAGGACGTCAAGCACTACCGCGCCGCCGGAATCCTGGGGATCGACACCGAAAGCCGCGGTGCCATCGCCACCACGTTCCTCAATCTTCATTTGCGCGGTCAGCTCATGTGGGATCCGGATCTGGATGTCGATGCCCATCTGGCGGCGTTTTATCCCGCTTTTTACGGACCGGCCGGTCCGGCGATGGCCGCGTATTGGGGCGCGATTTTCAAGGCTTGGGAAGACACCCTGGTCACCGAGCACGAATGGTACGCCATCCCGGCGATCTATACGGACGAGCTGGTCGAGGCGTTGCGCGGACATTTGGGCGAGGCGCAACGCGCCATCGAGCCGTTGCGGGCGCGGGAACCGGATCGACTTACGCGCAACGAGCGGTTGTATCTGGAACGAATGGTCTTCACCGAGCACGGTTTCAGCGTGATCGATCACTATACAGCCATGCTCCGATTCGGTTCGCGCGAGGGCGATTACGCCGCGGCCGCGAAATCCGGCCGCAAAGCGCTGGAGGCGCGCGAAGCCTTGCGGGCGATGAACCCGACGTTTATTACATGGGAACCCCCGCGCGGTGCCGCCTGGTTCCCCGGCGAGGTCGCTCAGTATGAGGACTTGCTCGCCAGGACGGACGGCACGACCGGCGCCCTCCTGGTGCGCCTGCCCCTGGAATGGGCTTTTCGACGCGACCCGAACGATACCGGCCTTGCACGGGGCTTTGCCCGCCAGGAAGCCGATTTGAGCTATTGGCACGCGAACCGGAATCGTTACGCAACCGCCGCTGCGCGCAAGGACTACCCCACGACGGAATGGGAGATGGCGCGCAGCGACCGCTATGCACAGGCCCAGGGCGTGTTGCATCCGGACGGGCAGAGTTTCACCGGTTTCATGTGGTACAAGACCAACGTGGAGCTTGCTGCCGGTCAGCTCGATGGCGCCGTGCATGTACACTTCCCGGGCCTGTTCAGCGAAGCCTGGCTCTATGTCAACGGCTACCTGGTGTCGCATCGTCCCCAGAACCACATGTGGTGGAAAAACAACTACCGGTTCGATTGGGATGTCGGCCTGAGCGAGCATCTTCACTCCGGTGCCAACGATATCACCTTGCGCATTCACAACACGCATCACAACGGCGGGCTGTTCCGGCGTCCGTTCCTCTATCGCCCGGTGAACGCGGAGGAGATATGAACATGGATGTTACAAGGCTGACAATACCGGAAACCCGTTTGCCGTTTATCAATACGGAGATCGCGGAAACGACTTTCCAAGGTGAAAAATGCCTGGTCAGCAGCGTCTGGGGCGAGATGGCGGGCGGCCGTCTCTATTTCTGGAATCCGGAGACGGGATTCCACGACTGCCGGCCGCTGCCTGATGCCTTGCGCGGTGGCGGCGCCTACATGCTGAAGCAAGGGCCGGATGGCAAGCTGTATGTCGGACGAGGGAACGGCGACCTTTATCGTTACGATCCGACGGCCGACTCGTTCGAAGCGTTGGCGACCGGCGAACTGCACGGCATCACGTGGGGCGGATGCGTGACGGATCGCTACGTGGTGTGGGCCGCGAACCCCGGAGAAGTCGGCGTTTACGATTGGCGTCACGGACGGCTGGTGAAGGTGTTCCGCCCCTTGGACACGGAAACGCCCACCGCGCTTTACGGCCACAGCATGGTCGAAACACCCGACGGCAAGCTCATCGTCGGCATGAACGTCCCCCAGTCGCGCCTGATCCTTCTGGATCTGGTGACGCTGGAACCGCGCGCGTTCACGCCGGACGCGTTGCGGGCCGGGACGAGTATCTACGACCTGTTTTTTTTCACGGACAAGTTGTTCGGTTTTCCCTACGGGAATGAAATCCTGCTCTTCAGCTATCCGGAGTTCGAACTTCGGCAACGGATACCCGGTCCTCCGGGATCGAAGAGTCTGCGCGGAAAAATGTGCGCGCGGACAGGCGAGTTCCACGCGGTAGCTTCCCCCTCCGGTGCGTTGTTGCGGCTGGACCGGGCGGATGGCCGATTTGAAGAACTCGCCGGATCGTGGACCGGAGCTGACTTCGTTGGCGCAACCGGCGTATGGCGGGGACACGATTTCTGCGCCGTAACCGTACCGGGCGTGGCCTTCCGTTATGCCGCCGGCTCCGGGATCGCGGAGCGTCTTGACCTGGAAGCCGTCGGGCGGATGTCGGCGCACGCGCTGTGCGTGGCGCCCGAGGCGCACATGATTCTGGGCGCACCCTTCATCAATCAACGGTTCTGGAGCATCGATCTGGAGACTGGCGAGGGTGTGGACCGCGGCCGGGCCGCACCCGGAGGCGGCCAGATCAATCAGATCGTGTGGGACCCCGTTACCAGGCGTTTTATCCTGAGCAGTTACGCGAGCTGCACGTTGACCGCCTTCGACCCGTTCCGGAAAGCGGTCTGGCCGGAAAACCCTGCCGTGCTGGCAAGCGCTCGCGAGCAGGGACAGATGCGCCCCATGGCCCTGGCGCACGACGGCACGCATATCTGGATGGCGACCAGCCCGGCGTACGGCACCCTGGGCGGGGCGCTTTGCCGAATCGATCCGCGGACGGGCCGGATCGATACGTGGCGGAACATCGTGCCCGATCAGAAGATCAATGCGCTCGTGCTCGATCCCTTCCGTAAACGTGTCTATTGCTCGTCCGACATCTACGCGGACTGTCGGTCGGCGCCCCCGACTGCGACCACCGCGATGCTGGTTTCGTTCTGCACGGAGACCCTCGCTGTTCTGCGTTGCGACGCCGTGCGCGAGGGCCTTCCCAGCGTCAAGGCGCTGGCCCGGCTGGAACACGGCGGCGTCCTGGTCCAATCGGCCTCCGGCCTTCACATATGGGATCCTGAAACCGGCGCGTTCATGGATCTGGGACCGGCGCCGGATCCTATCGGCAGCGCCCTTTCCTGGAGTCCCGATCATGGCCTGTTGGTTTCCACCCATCGCGCGATCAGCCGGCTGACGATCAACGACGGAGAGGTGCGTTTCGAGGAACTGATCAAGGAACCGGGCGCGCATCTGCAGGTGTCGGGCGGCAACCTCTGGTACGCGCATGAAGCGCATATCTGTTCCGTGGAACTGTGATGGAGAAGCTGCGGCATTCCTCGATGAAAGCGGAGGTCTAGGTTGAATCGCGCAGATAGCGTCGTGACGGCCAATCGGCCGGACATGAACAGCGGGGCCCGCCGTCCCGGTCTACAAACGAGGGTGACACCATGACGAAACTTTACGCCGCCATCGATATTATCGACGATATTAGATCGTGCGGTTTCTTCCCTGACAAACGGCATCTAACCGCGTTGATGAAGTACTTGCGAAGGCTGAACATCCGCCGGTTGGAGTGGATTATGAACGACTGGATGGATATTCATTTGGCCTATCCCCATGGGTTTGACCTGGAACTGATCGACCGCGGCGTGGATGGAATCAATATCCGACCCACGTCTCATTATCATCCGACGGATTACCGGGATTATGGGTTCAATCCGCCTGTGCTTGAAGCCTGTCACGGAGAAGTTGACTGGCCGGCGGCGGCCGGGTTCATCGGCGATGCCTTCACCCGGTTCCTGCGGGAGGCGCGCGACCTTCTGCATGCGCACGGCAAAGAACTGGGGGTGCATCTCATGAACAGCGATTACTTTGAACGTCTGCCGGCCTTGCCCGTCTGGACCAACGTGCCGCCGGGCATCGGGAGAAATTGGCGAACCTGGGTTCGCGAAATCGCCGATTACGCCGAATATCGCGTGGGCGTCGGCAACAACCCGGCGGCCATGGCCGCCACGATCGATCCCGTCGCGGAACTCTGCCGAAAAAGCGAATGATCGCCATAGGAGGAACCGTATCCTCGGCGCGCGTGGCCACCAGCGCCGTCATGATGGGCCAGGCCGTGGGCATCGCCGCCGTGCTGGCGGTTGATAAACAAGTGGATGTCCGCGATCTCGATCCGTCCGATGTGCGGGCGATCGTGCTGGAACGCGGTGCGTTGCTGGATGTTTGAATATCACCACGAAGAGCACGAAGCGCACGAAGAGAGAGGGAGCGCCGACAAAATGGAAGTAAATACGGTTGCGCATCTGTGTTACGATGAAACCCATGTCTACGCTGCCTTTGAATGCGGCGAGCCGGAAATGGTCGGCGTGAGTCCGGAAGCGCTCTGGCATGAAGATATCGAGTTGTTTTTGATGCCGGTGGCGGAAAGCGGAGACTATTTCCATATCGGCGTGACCCCCGGCGGACGCCAAGGCGCTTATTGGGCGGGCAAACAGCTTATGACGGATCACACGGGCATTCGGGTCGCAACCCGTTTGTCCGCCGATGCCTGGCTGGTCGAGATCGCCATTCCTTTCGCCGTGATGCGGACAGCGGCGCCGGCTGCCGGCGCGGTTTGGAAGGTCTGCTTGGCACGCACGCGCCGGGGAAGGGGTTTTTCCTGGCCGCGGCTATCCGGGAATTTCGGGTACCATGACAGTGATGCCTTCGCGGAAAGAAACCGCGGCGGGAATGAAACTCCACCTCGACACTTTTTCGCTGCTGGACAAGGGGCGCTACCCGATGGTGTCCGGCAATGATCGGGTTTTCGTGCTGAATTCAATCCACGCGTGTCGTGAGAATTCCGGCGACTGGATTACATCGGGAGCCGTAAAACGATGAACGATTATGTCCCCTCAATAAAACCATGCGATCAAGAATACCCCGCCTCATCGTCAAATCGCCGCCACCCTTTCATCGCTCGCGCCGCGGCGGCCGCGCGCGGACCGGCGGGCGCCGGCGTCGCCAGGAACGGCTGGCAGGAAACCGCGATCGAGACGCCGGACGGCTGCCGCATTACGGCGACCATCCGCGAGGGCACCGGACCGGCGCTGGTGCTGATTCCGGAGACCTGGGGCAACGCCGACACGCGCGGTCCGATGCTCGAGCGGTTGGATACGAACCTGAAACTCATCTGCGTGTCGCTTGCCGGGCAGGACGACAACTGGCCGCCCCCTGACCAACCCTCCATTCCTCGATTCAGCGCGCATGTAATGGCCTTGGCCGATCAGATCGGGCTGGGCCGCTTTTTCGTGGCCGGCCACAGTCTCGGCGGCATGGTATCGCTCGACCTGCTGCGGTACGGACCGGCCCGCATCCTGGGCGCCATCTCCATTGAGGGCTGGACCCATTGGACGGTCAAGTCACGCGCCTTCGCCGACAATACGGACAGCACCCTCACCGATGCGCAGCGGCGTTTTCTGGACGATGTCCGGCACCGGCTGCTGGACCGTTGGGACCCGGCGCTGCGCGCCCGCTATTGCGCGGTCTGGCGGGAATGGGACGGCTGGGACATCCTCAACGCCACGCCCATCCCGGTCCTGGAGATCTGGGGTGATCGCGGCCGGTCCCGTCCGTCGCTCGCGTGCATGCGCATTCCGGCCCGGCCGAACATCGACCTGGCCTGGATGCCCGACGCCTCCCACAACCTGCTTGTCGAGGCGCCGGACCGGCTCGCCGGCTTGCTCAACTATTTCATCGAGAAACACGCGATTCCGATCGTGACAGGTTCCCTCCAGGGGGGCGGATCCGGTTGTCGGCAAGAGGGCCGGCCGTCTCGCGGTAGGCCCGCGGCGAAACACCGATCCTGCGTGTGAAGGCCCGTGAGAACGCATAGATATCGGCAAACCCGACTCGCCAGGCGATCTCGCCGACCGGCATGGTGCCGGAACGAAGCAGCGTTTTTGCGGCCCGTACGCGCAGCGCCAGTTGCAGGGCAATGGGCGTGACACCGTAGCGATGCTTGAACACGCGGCTGAAATGACCGCTCGAAAGACCGGCCAGACGAGCCAGATCCGCGATGCGGAGTGGTTCGTGGCTGCGGGTTTCGATCACCTCCCGCGCACGCGCCAGGGAATCGTAGCCGGTGGGTGCGGTGTCCGATACCGCGTGAGCCTCGCGCGCCAGGAAACCGAACATATCCAACAACAGACGCTCGACGTCGAATCGCCAGAACGCGTCGCGCGTCAGCAGGCGATTCAGGAGACAATCGCAAATTCGTTCCAACCGCCGCGTTTGACCGTTGTCCAACCGCGACGGGCCAAGCGCGGGCAGCAGGTTAACTCCGGCAAGATCGGATACCAGCGCATGAACGGGCAGCGTTAGTGGCGAACTCCCGCTCTCCGTTACGACGGAAAACGTGAATTCAAAAGTCGCCATTCCGGTGTCGGTTTCGGGGGCAAAATTATGGTCGTCCCCCGGCGAAGTCATCACCAGTGTTCCGCGTTGGCAGGCATGCAGGGTTTTGTTCAGCAGGAAGCGTCCCCGTCCGGTGCGGTACAAGCAGATGTGATAGACCTTGTGCGTGTGTCCCCGCAGGAGGGCCGGTCGCTCCGTGCGACAGGGCGGATAGTGTTCTTCCTCGGCGTGCAGCAGGCAAATCTGACCCTCGACGCCTCCCTGGCTGAGTTTAATCAGCCGAAATGGCGGGACGATTCCCGACATGTGAATGTACCGTCGCATGTTTTGAAGTTTACACAAGCCGATCAGGATATGCCAAATGAATATCAGTATGAGCTATTGCGGTCCAGAGGCCCTCCCTTGTACGATGGAGTCCTGCGGCAACGTGTACCGCATGGGAAAACCCGGCCATGAGAACGATTGAACGCGTCATCGGCAAAATGTATGCAGCCAAAACGAACGAAGCCCAGCCCGGCGGGGTGCGGCCCTACGATTGGGCGTTGCGCCAGTTGCGTGTCCCGCAGGCCCACCGGGTGACCCGCGGCGACAAAAAGGTCGTCATCGCGCTGATCGACATCGGCTACCGCCATCATCCGGCCTTGGACGGGCATCTGTGGCGGAATCCGAAACCGACGTGCGGAGATCTCCACGGCTGGGATTTTGTGAATGACGACGCGACCCTCGCTTACACCGGCCCCCAGGAGGACACCAGTTCCTACTACCGCGGCCACCACGTGTTCGTGGCCGGCGAGATCGCCGCCGTGGCGCCGGCATGCCCGGTCATGATCCTCACCTGGGGGTACCATCGCCCCGCCAGTCTGGCCACTGCCATTCGCTACGCTGTCGGACACGGCGCGAAGGTCCTCGTCATTCCCCATGGCTATCTCACGGGCGGACTCCGCGATGGCACGCCGCTCTTCTACCGGGGCACGGACTTCGCGTACCCCTTCGACAATCCCGAATTGCGCCGGGTGTTGGACGAAGCGTACGATGCCGGATGCCTGGTATTCAGCGGGACGGCCGACAACCGCGGGCGGCGCGTGGCCATCGCCAACGCGGGGTTCGACACCGTCGTCGCGGTGGGGTCCAGCAACCGTCTGGGAGAGGCGGCCGACATCTGCTGCTCGGCCGACTATGTCGAGATCGGCGCGCCGGGCGGTGATCGCCAGTCGGCAAACCTGCGCGACCGTGTTTGGGGCTACGGGGGGGACCACAACCTGATTCCCTTTACCGGGGGCTGCATGGCCTGCGGGTTCGCCGGCGCCGTGGCCGGGTTGGTCTGGTCGCGCTTTCCCGCGCTCACGAACGAACAGGTGCGGCAAGTCCTGCGGAACACCGCGCGAGGCACGGCGTGGAATTCAAAGCTGGGGTGGGGCCTTCTCGATGCCGCCCGGGCGGTTTCCCTGAAGGACGGAGCGCTTGAGCCGGCCTTGCGCATTGCGGGACGCCAGTGCGCGCTGAACCTGCGGCGCGGCAAGCCGGTGTTGCGTGTGGCGCTGCGCAACGACGGAGCGCTGGACGTCGACCACGCCATTGTCGTGGCGTACAACGGCCCTCCGTGCAAACCGGCCGCGCCCGAAGGGACCATCGAGAAACCGGTGATTCTCAAGACCACCCAGATCGGCCACGCCATCGTCACGGTCCGGGGCCTGCACGAGACGGAACTGGAAATCGGACTGACCGAACGACCGGCCGGCGGCCGGGTCTGGCTGGAGGCCTACAGTCTCGACCGGCATGGGCCGGACACTGTTGCCAGAGCCCTTGTAGCAACAATTCCGGACAGGTAAAGGCTTCGACAACGCCCTGGTAAAGATCATGGTAACCGCAATGAAACCTGTCGAACGCGTGTTGGCCGCATTGAGACACGCGCCCGTCGACCGCATTCCCTGGATCGAGGGGATCGTCGGCAACGGCATTGCCTCTGCGGTGTGCAAGCAGCCCATCGCCGTGGACTGGTCGGTGGCGCCGGACGGGTTCCCGAAGCAGCCGGGCGCGGAATTGGCGGAAGAACAGAAGAAGGTGAACCGCGCGCTGGGCAAGGACAACCTGCAGTTCAGCGCCTTCGCCCCCGTCTTCTGTCACAAGATGACGAAGGCCACCGACGGCTCGCCGGTTATGGTCGGCGACGGCAGGATCAAGACGCGGGGGGATTTCGAGCGCCTCTTCAAGCTCCCCTCGCCGGAGGATTCCGCCTTTGTGGCAAACGCGCGAGCGTTCATCGCACACAAGGAGGACTACTGCGCCTGCGCCTGCGTGCGGCTCGGAATCGGCTGCACGCTGCTGAGCATGGGTCTCGAGGCGTTCAGCTACGCCATGGTTGACGAGCCGCAACTGATCCGCGACATCCACGACGCCTATGCCGGCTGGACGGCCAAGGTCGTGCCAGTGCTGGAGGATGTCGGCTTCGATGTGATCTGGGCCTTCGACGACGTGGCCTTCAACTCCGGCCCCGTCTTCAGCCCGGCCTTCTACCGCGAGCACATTCTGCCCAACGAGCGTGCCGTCACGGCGGGGTTCAGCAAGCCCCTCATCACCCACAGCGACGGCGACATGACACCGCTGCTGGACGACTGGCTCACGCTCGGACAGGCCGCCATCCATCCGATCCAGCCGGACGTGATGGACATCGGCGCGGTCAAGCGGCGCTGCGGCGACCGGGTCTGCCTGGTGGGAAACATTTTCATGAGCGACCTCGTCCACAAGAAGCCGGAGGAGATCCGTGACCAGGTGCGCGACCGCATCGCCATGATCGGCCGCGGCGGCGGGTACATCCTCTCCTCCTCCAACAGTTTAACCGACGACATGAAACCGGAGAACGTCCTGGCCATCCGGGATGCGATCCGGGCTTGCGCGACAAGGGCCGGAAACACGAAGGGAAGGGTTTCCAGGTGACCAGTCTTGCCGTATGAGTAGCCGCCTATCCAACAAACCAGGAAAGAATTAGACATGAACACGAGCAAACAGAAACCGGCAAACGGGCGCGCCACGTACGGCGCCGCGGCCTACGAGGGGCTGAAGGGCGTCCTGCCCCAACCATTCCCTCGCGCGATCGGGCCGAATGCGATGAAGTACCTCCAGGAGGTCGTGGACAGCGGGCTAACCGTCAACATGTGCGCCCGCTTCGAGGCGGCGTTCGCCCGCGAACACGGCGTCAAGCACTGCATTGCCACGCCCGGCTGCACGCCCGCCCTGGCCATCCTGGCCGCGGCGTGTAGGTTCGAGCCCGGCGACGAGGTGATCGTCAGTCCGGTCACCGACTACGGATCGCTGATGGGCCTCGTGAAGGAGAACTACATCCCGGTGTTCGCCGACACCGCGCCGGGCACGGTGAACCTCTCCGCCGGGACCATCGCGCCGTGCATCACCGATCGCACGCGCGCCATTCTGGTCGTGCACAAGACCGGGCTGGTCTGCGACATGGATCCCATCAACGCGCTGGCGGCGAAACACGGCCTGATCGTCTATGAAGACGCCTGCCAGGCCGTGTTCGGCCGGTACAAGGGACGGTTGGCCGGCACGCTGTCCAAGGCGGCCGGATTCTCGTTCGACTCGGAGAAGACGATGGGCTCCGACATCGGGGGTTGCGTCATTACCGACGACGAGGCCCTCGCGGAAAACATCCGTTGGATCGGCCAGAGCCGCGGCGCCCGTAGCCAACCGGGGTTCGGCCGGGTGCACAGCGCCGCAGGCTTCGCCTACCGCATGCCCGCCTGCACCGCCGCGATCAGCCTGGCCCAGCTTGAAATCATCCGCGGCCAGGTGGCGCACATTGACAAGATGGTCCGCCTGCTCAGCCGGCTGATCGACGAAATCCCCGGTGTACGGGCACTGCCGATTCCCGACAGCGTCGACGTTTACTCGGCGTGGATGTTCGGCATGAGCATCGATCCGGACCGTTTCACCTGCGATGCGGCGGAGTTCGCCCGGCAACTGGCCGAGGGCGGCATTCCCGGCGCGGGGCTGGCCAAGTACTATCTGATGCCGGAAGCCTGCGCGTTCCTTGCGGAGAACGCGGCGAAGAAGGTCTATCCCTATTCCATGCCGCCCGCTTCGCGCGCGTACACGTACGACGCCACGACCTGCCCAACCGCGCACAAGTTCCTGGAGACCTGGATCCGCTGGAGCACGTTCTGCGCGAAGTACACGG
Source organism: uncultured Lentisphaerales bacterium (assembly GCA_964592855.1). Taxonomy (GTDB): domain Bacteria; phylum Verrucomicrobiota; class Kiritimatiellia; order RFP12; family JAAYLN01; genus JAAYLN01. The sequence continues at coordinate 9,728 of CAZQKI010000016.1, read as the reverse complement.
AAGACCACTGTCAGCTCGCCGCCCGGATTGTGCGCCAAGTGGCGGACGCCAACCGGAGGTGACCAACGAAGTCGTGGACTACCTGCTCCAAGAAAGGACAACCTATGAGCAAACCTGTAACCGTTGAAATCTGCCGCTGGCGCGACGACGCCCCGTTCGCGTATTCGATGACCTACGACGAGGGCACGATCGACGCCCTGGCCAATGCGCTGCCCATCCACGAGCAGTTCAAGTTCCCCGGCCACGTGGACGTGGTCGCGGGCCAACTCGGTCGGCCGCGGAACTGCTTCGGCAGTTCGCTCAACGGCTACCAGCACATGAGCGCCGACGAACTCAAGGTCCTGCTCAGCCGCGGCTGGGGCGTCGGCAACCACTCCTGGAGCCATTACAGCCACCCTTGCCAGCCCGGCCTCGACCTGTACCGCGAAGTGGTCTGGAGCAAGTACCGTCTCGAAGACGTGATCGAGCATCCGGTGCGCATCTTCACCATTCCGAACGACACATACAACTACGAACCAGTTCTCGACCTGGTCAAGCAGCACTACCTGGCCTGCGCCCACGTCGAGGGCGGCCCCAACCGCGAAGGCTTCGATTTGTACAAGATCGGCAACTGCATGGTGGCGGCGGGAGGGTTCCGCCCGCGGGCCGGCTGGCCCGTGGAGTTGAAGACCGAGAATCTGGCCCTCGCGTTCGTCGGAAACGCCTGGGTTTACGAGACGTCGCATCTCTGCCTGTGGAACGTGCCGCAAGCCCACAAGTGCGTCACCCCCGAGTACTTGACCCGCCGGTTCGAGAAACTGGTCGATATCTCCAACGGCAAGCTCTGGGCGGCCAAACCGGACGACGTGATCGACTACGAGCTTCTGCGCCGGAACCTGCGCGTGGAGAAGGTCCGCTCCGAGGCGGACGGCCTCGCATTCGACGTGGGCGGCGAGTGGCCGGTCGGTGTGATGAACAGTTGGCTGACGCTGCGCATCTCGGGTGCGCGTTTTGCGGATGCTCCCGCCGTCCGGAACGAACTCCACGTGCACGCCGGCGGATACTTGCTCCATCAGGGGATCGAAGCGCCGATTCGCGCCGGCGATGACTGGCTGATCACGATGCAAGTGGCGCCGCGGCGCACGGTGCATGTTGCGCAAGGGTGAAGGGTGCAGCGGCATGACGAGGATCGGCATTATCGGCGGCGAGACGCACATCGGCGAGGTGACGGCTTTGCGGGGCACGCTCCTTGAAATCGCGGGGGCGGCGGTGCGCCCCGAACAGACGGACTGGGCCCGGCAGGCGTTTGCGTGCCAGGTTTTTCACGATTACCACGACCTGCTCGCTGCCGCGCCACTTGATTGCGTGGCCGTGGCCAACGAAAATGACCGGAAGGCCGAAGCGGTTCTTGCGGCCTTGAAGGCCGGCTGCGACGTGATCGTGGACAAACCGTTTGCCATCGGGATGACGGAACAGCGTCAGATCGAAGGTTACCTGATGGCGCATCCGGAACGTCGGTTGCTCATGTTGTTGACTTTGCGCGGACAGCCCCTGTGGGCGGCCCTGCGCGACACGGTGCGGCGGGGCGCCATCGGGACCCCGGCCTTCACGCATGTGCGCATGGCAGTCCGCCTCAAAAGGGAGCGGCGGCCGCCGTGGTTTCTGGATGTGCGCCGGTCAGGCGGGTTGTTCCTGGACCTGCTGATCCACGGGTTGGATCAAGTGGAGTGGATCACCGGCCGCCAGATCGTTGCCCTGACAGCCAACACGGGCAATCTCGGCGCGCCAGACGAGCGTATGCTCTGCGATCACGCCGCTGTATATTGCGAACTTGACGACGGAACCAGCGCCGTGGTCGAGGGGCAGCGCATGCTTCCGGATACAAGGGAATCGGATTACCGCGTCACGGTTGCGGGGACAAGGGGATATGCCGATTTGCTGATGGCCGACAAACGTCTGATCGTGACAACCCCAGAACAAGCCAACCTGGCGATCGCCGCTCTTCCCGATCCGGTCTCGGTTGTTGGTGATTGGCTGTCGGGGGGCAAAAGGGTGGGGCAGGCCGCCTCCCTGCGTGCCAACCGCTTGGCATTGTTGGCAACCCGATCCGCCGCCGCCGGTCGCAGGATGAAAATGCAGGACGGCGCATAAACCGGCCTGCAGACACGCCAACCCAAAGGCTTCAACGCCAAGTCCGCTTTTCTCGATTTTCCCTCGCAGCATTCGCTTCATTCGCACCCCTGTCACCAACCGATTACCGGTTTCAAGAACAATAGCATGGACATTTCGGGATCGGCTGGCCTATATTGCTTTCATCGGTGAGGCTATTGGAAATTCCATGAATAGACATGTTACAGTTGTTGGCGCCTTTCAGACCGCCTGCCTGTTGGCGGGCCTGACGGTGCTGTGTGCCGGGGCGGCGACGTGCGTCACGCCCGAGGGATTTGCGCTGCCGCAGCGCGCGGACCCCGTCAAACTGGCTGCGCAGGGACAGGCGCTGGTGCCGATCGTCATTTCACCCGACGCATCGGACGCCGTCCGTACCCTTGCGGTGACGCTTCAGGATCACCTGCAGCGCATCACGGGCGCGTCGTTTGTCATCGAGACCAACGCCACGCCTGGCGGCATCACGCTGGGAACGGTCACGAACTATCCGGACAGCGCCCTGCGCGAGGCGCTCGCCGTGCGCAATTACTACGACGGACGCGAGGCGTTTGTCATCCGCAGCGACGGCGGGCGGATAAGGCTGCTGGGCAACACCGACCTGGGCGTCTCCCACGCCCTGTACCGCTTCCTCGAACTGCTGGGCTGCCGCTGGTTCTTCATGGGGCCGAACTGGACGATCATTCCGTCCACGCGAACCCTGACGTTCGGGATCGATGAAACGAGCCGCCCGGCCATGTGGTCGCGGAGCATCTGGTTCGACCGGCTGGCGCAGGCCGGCGAACCCGGCGATCCGAATGCGCGTGAAGTCTTCCAAACCTGGGGACGCTGCAACCGCATGGATCAATCGCTGAGGATCCGGGCCAGCCATGCCTGGCATGCCATTCCGGCGGTCTTCAAGGCGGAGTTCGACGTGCATCCTGAATGGTTTGCGAGGGTGGATGGTGAGCGCCGGGGACCGCAGTTCTGCGTTACCAACCCCGACCTGCAGAAGATCATCGTGGCCTACACCCGCAAGCAGTTCGACGATGATCCGGAGGCTGACATGGTGTCGCTCGATCCGGCGGACACCGCAGGGTGGTGCACGTGCGACGCCTGCGTCAAGCTGGGACATCACAGCGCGCAGCCCTTCTTCCTCGCCAACGTCGTCGCCCGCGCGCTGCAGGCTTCGCATCCGGGCAAGTTTGTCGGCCTGCTGGCTTATAGTTGGCATTCCGATCCACCGGAGTTCAAGCTCGAGCCCAATGTCCATGTGCAACTGACCCGGGGCATGAACGCATCGGGGCTCGATTTCGACGAACTCTTCAAGCTGTGGACCTCGAAATGCGAAGTCATGTCGATCTACGAGTACTATTCCTACTGGGAGATGGACGAGGGGATGCTGCCGGGGACGAAGGTTACCGATATCCGCCGCACGGCGCAGGAGATCCGGGACTATGTCGCCAGCGGCTCTGTCAAGGGCATCAGCGGCCAGTCCTCCTGCTCCTGGGGCATTCACGGGCTCGGGTACTACGTGGCCAACCGGCTAATGTGGCATCCGCAGGCCGACGTAGAATCCCTGCGTCGCGATTTCCTCGACAAGTCCTTCGGCACCGCCGCGCCGGCCATGGGACGCTTCTTCGATCTGTTCGACGTGGGGAATAACCCGCTGCGAGGACTGGCGCTGCTCGCCCGGGGAATCGGCGAACTGCAGGAGGCGACCCGGTTGGCAGCGGGTGATGGAGCCTCGCTGGCCCGCATCGACGATCTCAAGCGGGTCGTCATCTACAGTTTCATTGGTGAGAAGATCAAGGCGATGGAGTATGGCGGGGGAGCCGATGCGGCCGAAGAGCGCGCGCTGGCGCTGTCGTGGTTCACCTGGGCCTACCGCATCCGCAACAGCTACATGATGCCCTGGCTGACGTTCCGCTCCTCGTACGGCCGGCCGATCTCGGAGAAGTTGAAGGAGCCCGACTTCTTCTGGCGCAACACCGTCCGGGAACCGAAGCGCAATCCCTGGCGGGTGGACGACCCTGTGACCTCGCAGGAACTCGACCAGCGGCTGGCCGCGATTGCATTGGAGGTCGGGCCGGTTCCCGTGATGTCCGCGACAACGAACTCCCGCGACTACGTCGTCGCCGCGATGGGGCAGCCGGTCGGCGGTCAGCGTGATCGCAGCATCCGGGCTTCTGTTCTGGCGACCTATCTCCTGGGCAGCCTCGAAGGCGAGCCGATCGAAGTGACGATCGAGCAGGAGGCGACGGCGATCGAGCGCCCCGATGCCGCCTACACGCTGAGTGGCGCCGACGGACGCGAGATCGCCGCCGCGAAACTCCCCGTTGGTGTGCATTCGCTCAAACTCGCGGTTCCGGCGGCCGGGGCCTATCCCTTCAGTTGCCACTCGCGGGGGCGTGGGTTCCATCTGGTCGTTCCCGCCAGCGTCCCCGGAGCGATGACCTTTGAGCCCGGGAACACTTACCGCCCCTCCGGCTTTACGCCGCCGCTCTTTTTCTACGTGCCGCAAGGGACGAAAGCGGTCATGTTCCATGCTCACCGTTCCGGCGTCATCGTGATCCGGAATGGCGACGGCCAGGTGGTGCATCAGGCCCGGTCGGACGGCCGGTATGTTTCCGTCCCCGTGACGGCAGGACAGGATGGGCGGGTCTGGTCGCTTGGAGACGAGATCGGCGGTCCCGGCGCGGGGATGCGTTTGCGCTGCTTCAGTTTTCTCAATCTGCCCAATGCGCTGTCGTTCAGCCCGAACCAGATTTTCGTGCCCAGGGAGATCGCCGTGCGCGACGGGCTAAAGATGATGGCGCCGGCGCTTCCGCGCCAACCGTAAGCACCACACGTACCGTCAAAAAGGACATCCATGCCAATCAGTCTTATGGATCAGGTTTCAAGCCTCGCGAGTGAAATCGGTGCGCAGATGGTTGGCGTGGCGCCGATCGGCCGCTTCAGCCACGCCCCCAAAGTCTATCAGCCGCAGTCGTTTCTCCCAGACGCGAAAAACGTGATCGTCGTCGGCGTGCATTATCCGGACTCCTGCGTGGAGCACTGCGGCGGCGACGACCTCCAGGCCATGAACGCCTATGGCATTGTTCAGGTGGATATGAACGTGCTTCTGGACATCCTGTCCTTCCGTATCGCCAGGCTGCTGGATCGGGAAGGGCACAACGCCGTCTCGTTCAGCACATCGCACATCTGGCTGTATCGGACGAGGCCGGGAGTTGACCGTTCCTTCATGCCCGATTTCCCGCACCGGCATGCCGCCGTGGCCGCGGGATTGGGCGAGTTCGGGTGGAACGGTTTGGTGATGAACAAGAACTTCGGGCCCCGCGTCCGGTTCAACACCATCATCACCAGCGCGGACCTGCCCGCCACGCCCATGTATGACGGCCCGGCGCTCTGCGACAAATGCATGCGCTGCGTCAAGTACTGCCCGATGGACACGTTCCGGAAAGAGACTTCCGGCATGGATCATGTTCGGATTGGAGACCGCGAATTCACGTTTCCGCTGACGAACAAATGGCGTTGCGGCTGGGCCGAGCATTTCGCGATCACGGAAAACACGGAGATCCCCGACGTGATCAACGAAGAGAGCGTTCAGGAGGCGCGGGGTAGGCTGGGCGTGTATGGTGGCGAAATGGGCAACTGTCTCCGCCAGTGCCTGCCGGCCGCGATGCGGGTATTGCCGACCAAGGCGCCGTCCAATATCTGGCCACGCAAGAAGCCCGTTCCGCCGGGCGATGTCGATGGACTGGCCCGCCTGATCCAGAGCCGGATCGGGCCGAAAGCCGATTACCTCGCCGTCCTGCCGATGGACACCCTGCCCACGGACCTGGCCACGAAGGAATTGCCGGACGCTCAAGCGCTGGTGCTGGTCGGTCTGAACCTGCCGGCGGGGTTGCCGGATGTGGAAGTCCTGCAACATGGCGGCGACCTCTTCCGTTCGCTTCAAGAGGGCGCCGCGTTCAGCCGCGAAGAGGTGCGCCGTCTTCTGGGCCTGATCGGTCATGAGGTCGCGATGATCGCCGAAGGTCACGGCTACGACGGCATGCCGCGCGTGACCGTCTCCGGCGAGCGCCTGGCCGCCCGCTGCGGTTTTGGCAGTTATGGCGGAGACGGACGCATTTTCCGCACGACGGCATTCGGCACGAACAGCATGTTCACGGTCATTGCCCTGACGGCGCCACTGGCGCAACAAATCATGATACCCCGTTCCCGCAGCGCCGCGCCCTGCTCACGCGAGGCGATCGAGGCGCTTGCCCGCGAGATGGGGGCGGACCTCTTCGGCGTCACACCGCTTGACCGACTGGATCGTTTCGACGCGGTTAAGCGAATGCGCCAGTTGTATCCCACGCTTCGAAATGCCATCGTTCTCGGCATGCACTACCCGGATAGTTACCTTACCGGCGGTGCTGACGCGGCGATCGGCGCGCTCGGCTCCTATTCGTTTGCGCAGTACCAGACGCACCGGGAACTGGGCTGGGCAGCGCTCGCACTCTGTGCGCGGCTGGGCGATGCCGGCCATGTTGCCATCCCGTCCCTGGACCTGTGCGAGACGGGGTCGAAAGTCCTGAATGTGCGAGGCACGCCGACGCCGGATGCCGCCATGGATCGCGGCATGATCGGCCTGCTGCCCTTCGCCTTCATCCCCGACAACCGCTGCAATGTCTTTGCCGCCTCGGCCGCCGGCCTGGCGACGATCGGGTACAACGGTTCAGCCCTGACCCCGGAGTACGGCGCGCGGCAGCGCTTCATCTGCGTCCTCACCGATCGGGAACTGCCGGCCGATGCCCTGTCTGATTTCGATCCCAAGTGCTCCGAATGCCGTAAATGTCTGTCCGCTTGTCCGACCGGTGCGCTCAACGCCGATGAGCCGAGCGAGTTTCAGGTCGGCGGACGGACAATCAAAGTCGCCAAGCTGGACTCGCTCCGATGCGACTGGGCCAAACGATTCGGACTGACCGGACAGGAAGGGCCGTCGCTCCTGGGTTCGACCACCGACGTTCCGCCGCCAGTGTCCATTTCCATGTCGGACATCACCGCCGCAATGGAAAAGCGCGACCCGCTGCAGGATCACTTCGTTTCCATCATCGAACCGTGCATCAAGGTCTGCCCGGCCCGCGGGCACGGCCGGACTTAAGATAAGATGAAACTGCTGACAGATCCCAAAGTTGTGGCGAAGCTCGCGGAGGAGCGCGAAGAGGCCAATTGGCGTTTCCGCGCTTTTCTTAAAGGCACCGATTTGGAGATTATTGAACTGGATGCCCTCGTTCACAGACTTCACGAAGAAGTCGCAAGCCAGATTGACTGCTGCGCCTGTGGCAACTGTTGTCGGGAGATCCTGCCGGCGCTGAATGATGACGATGTGAACAGACTGGCCACGGGGCTCGGAACGACACCCGATGAGATTTTCACCCGGCATCTCACCCGGAACGCAGACGGCGATCTCACTTTCAATCGGCGTCCTTGCCCCTTTCTCTCAGGAAACCGTTGCCAGGTGTACGAGCATCGGCCGGACATGTGCCGCTCATATCCTCACTTGCAGCAGGATGAGTTCATCTTCCGGTTGGCTCAGGCTGTCTGCAACTGTTCCATTTGCCCCATCTCCTTCAACGTGTATGAACGGCTCAAAGCGGAACTCTGGCACCGCAGGTAGGGGGCGCTTCCGGGTTTTCCGGGTGATTTAATCTTTGTCGCGAGTTTTGTCGACTGCATTATCGGTGAATACCCGCTATTAGCTGGTCATTGATGCCGTGTTTGCTGTCTCATTCGCCAGTCCAGAGAACGACCTTGACGTTGAAAGGCAACATACGTTGGTAGACGTTCAGGTTCTCGCGATGAGTGCCATTGGCTAGATCCGACAAAGCTCGCGACAAAGTTTCTGCTGATCGCAGGCGTGCTCATCAATAGAAAAACCCCGCTATTCCCGGAAGCGCCTTTATGCTTCATTGGCGCAACTTCCTTGCTCGGCGCTGGGGCAGCCCCCAACACCGCGAACACGGCCGTCAGGCTAAAGTCAATCAGTCACCCAGATAAACTTATCGCGCCAACAGCAAGTCAGTGAACGGGGATGCGGGCCAACAACAAACCGCTGGGGCGCGAGTCCTCGAGCGACCCCAGGCGGTGCTTGTTAGGCATCTTCCTTCTTCTTCTGAAATTCCTCAAAGAACGCAAAGTCTGGTTGGTATGTTTGGATTGGCTTCAAACCAATCTCCAGCTTCTCCAGCATCCCAATCAGCGCCATCCCATCAACAAGTTCGATTGGCGGTGCACCATCGCGAGCGGCTTCGCGTTGTGCTTCCGCAGTAAATGTCCCGGTGGTGATGATGATTCCCTTGTCCGCTCGACCTTGCATTGCGCCCCTGAAATCGCGCACGTGGCCCGGTGAGACAGATTTGCTGTATCGTTTGCACTGAAACAAAACCTTGAAACTTACGAAAGGATTGATCTGAAGAGTCCCATATCCATCAATCCCCTCATCGCCTGATCTGCCGGTAACGACCACCTGAATAAAATCTGACTCTCGGAGGATGCGTTGACACAGCCGCTCAAAGCCTTCCGGCGGCAATGACCGGATTAGTTCGAGAATGACATCCCGGTAATCGTTGGAGGGTGCGCCGGTAGATTCCGCCACCACTTCATCAGATTCCTCTTCTTCCTGCTTTCGCTTTCTTTCGGCTGCGAAAACCTTGACCCATTTTGCGAATAATTGGCGGGCTTCCTCGTGTGACAACTTCGTGTCCCAACCTTTTGGGGTTAAACTCCACACCCCTCGCTTGGACGAATCAAGTAATCCCTCCCGACTCAGATAAAATCGCGCCCACGCGACTTGATTGGGGAATCGAGGACTGCCAGAACTCATGATCTCATTCTGCGCTTCGTCGGAAATGTGCAGCTCACGGGCAACCTGATCCACGGCTTCTTTACCGGAGGCCGAACCGCCGAGCGTTCGCAGCGCATCGAGTAGCGGTCCGAAGTATCGAACAAACTGCGCACCCTCGGTTTTCTTAGACTTTACCATCACGTTTGCCTTTCCTCCTGCCTAACAAGTGATTGAGCCGTTTCCGGCTATCTCCCCGTTGGCGGAGATAGTGGATGAAACTGATTGACCTGGCAAGAGGAAACTAGATTATTGTTCCGCCAACTAACGGCCTATCCTGCGGATCTGAAGGATAGGCGACAGGAGGATGGGCATGAAGCCGTTGGATCAGGCCATCAGTGCGGTTAAGGTTGTGCTTCACGTTTTCCTCGCGCGGCTCAGGCTAGGTGGGTCTGCAAAGAGAAAAGTGAAATAGATACCATGATAGGTGAAAAAGTCAAATTCGGTTCTTCGCGAGGAAACGACGTTGTCGCGCAGATCCAGGCAGGCAGGAATGCCTGCCTCACCTTGCGCTGGCGCGACCAGTCCGAGCGTCGGGCATCACAGGCGCCCGTGCGCGCGGCTGATAAAAAAGGGTGGGGCAGGCATTCCTGCCTGCCCTAAACGCCAAACAATGCGTTATTATTCGATGGCGCTAAGCTGTAAGGCACTAACGCCTTGCTCCTAACGCCTAACTCCTAGTTTGCCCGGGCCGGGGGGCGCGGCAAGGCCGGGCCGG
>CAZQKI010000015.1:9696-45162 GCA_964592855.1 uncultured Lentisphaerales bacterium | reverse complement strand
GCAAGTCTCCCACTCGATCCAACTGGGCGGCAAAGCCGGCCAGAGGCCTCACTGAACCCTGAACCCCTGCTACTCTACGAGTCAATGAACCTGAATCGCGTTCCGTCTTTACCTTCGCGCCAACTCGCCATTGACAACCCGCCCAACAAGGCCTACATTTCGGGGTTCAGGGGCGGCCATTTGCCGCTGAAGCAGGCTCAATCACATTGGCGACCTGTTCGTATTTGCATGGGAGAATGAAATATGCTTGGACGTTGCTGCAGGAGCAGCACGGGTATACGGACGAACAGCTCATTCAACGGATTCAGGAGATCGATCTGCAAGACGGCAAGCTCGACGGGAAGGTGGCCAAAGAACAGGTCAGACCCGACTGCCCGCAGTGCGGACGCAAGCTCATGGGCCGGCGTCCTGTCTGTCTGTATTGCGGAGCGGAAGTTGCCCTCGACCCATTCAAGCGATAGGACCGTCCATTACATCCCGGTGAACCGTCTTGTCGTCGACCGTAAGCGTCGCCGTAAGCGTCACCCGAATCAATAACACCCATGCGGATACGGATAGAGCAATGCCAAAACTGAAGTGGAAGACACATGCCGATTTGTCGATCCGGAAGACCCCGTCGGTCGGGCGCAGGGAATATCTGGACCACATGACGTTCGCGAGCAACGAACGCCCCCTCTTCACGGAGATCTTCGGGCCGCTGCTCGGCCTGAAGGAAGAGTGGGAGGAGCAGGGGGCGACACCGGAGGAACTGGATTTCTCGGCGTTTGCCTACCGCTGCGAGGCGCGGGGCGGCCTGCCGGTCAAAACGGGCCGGAACGGAGGCCTGCCCGAAGTGTTCATCGAGGAAACCGAAGAGCACAAGATCTGGCGGGATGGCCTGGGGCGGACGATGATGCTTCCTAAGCGGGTGGCCACGCTCGCGCTCCCGCTCGACTATCCGGTCAGGACGATGGATGACTGGCTGAAGATCAAACCGTGGTATGTCTTCTCGGAGGACCGGCTCGCGGCGGACTGGCAGGCCGCAGCGCGTCGTCTCAGCCAGGAGGACAAGGTCCTCTGCGTCGGCATTCCGGGCGGCTTCGACGAACCCCGGCAACTCCTCGGCGAAGAGGAACTGTGCCTCGCCTTCTATGATCAGCCGGAACTGATTCACGACATCCTCGCCACCATCGGCGACACGGCTTACCGGGTGTTGGACCGGGTGTCGTCGGCGGTGCAGGTCGACATGCTCGTGGTTCATGAGGACATGGCCGGCAAGTCGGGTCCGCTGGCCGGTCCCGAACAGATCCGGGAGTTCATCGCGCCCTACTACCGGCGGATCTGGGATCTGCTGCGAAACCGCGGCGCCCGCCTCTTCGATCAGGACAGCGATGGCGACATGAATCCGGTCATCGATGCCTTTCTGGATGCGGGCGTGAACTGCATGCACCCCATGGAGCCGGCGGCCAACATGGACATTGTCAAGGTCCGGGCCAAGTACGGCAAGCGGCTGGCTTTCTACGGTGGAATCGACAAGCATGTCCTGCGGCGTTCCAAGGAGGAGATTGTGAAGGAGCTGGAGTACAAGATTCCGCCCATGGTCAAGACCGGGGGCTGTGTCCTGGCGCTCGATCATCGCATTCCCAACGGCACGCCTTTGGAAAACTACCGGTTCTATCTCAAGAAGGCGTGGGAGATCATGGATCGGGAGACGGTCAGTTAATAATGCATCCGTCGTGATATATATTTCGATCGAGGCGTCCTCGCCGAGCCGCGAGATTGGTGTCGCAAACCAGCCGAGCAGCGGAAAATCTGCGGCTCACTGCGGCGAGTGTACAAGTGGGTGTGCATGGGTGTCTGAGAGAACGGCGCAGAATGCCCTGAAATCGGGGCTGAAGCCCCTGACTCGCTGCCGCCTGAAGAGACTGTTGATTAATTCGTCCGCAACACGATTTTTTGAATTTGGAAAGCAGGAAAGCAGGAAAGCAGGAAAAGAGGCCCAGTTTCCTGATTACCTGGCGGGTTTTCGGCGTGCTTGCGGGAACAGGAGGCATGGGGTATTCTAATGCCCTGTTTATGCAAGTCTGTCTCGACTACCAACCCGCTGTCGCACAACGCGCTGGAATTGGCCGCTACACGCGGCTTCTGGCGCGTCACATGGTGCCGTTGCTCGGGACGGAGGATGCGCTCCGCCTCTTTTATCTGGATTTTACGCGGAAGGCCGAGGCGCCGGATCTGGCGGGAGTTGAGAACCGGCCCTGGCGGCTGCTGCCGGGGGCGTGGGTCCAGCAACTCTGGAAGCGCATCGGCTTTCCGCCGTTCGATGCCTTGGCAGGGCGTGCGGATCTCTATCATTTCACCAATTTCATCATTCCTCCGCTCTCCCGCGGCAAGGCGGTCGTCTCGATCCACGACATGAGCTTCGTCCGTCTGCCGGAATGCGCGGAAGCCCGGAACCGGGCCTACCTTCAGGCGCGCATCGGCCGGACCATCCGCCGGGCGGACGCCATCATCACCATATCGCAGTTCAGCGCCGACGAGATCGCCGCGTGCTATCCCGAGGCGGCCGGGAAGACTTACGTGACCTATCTCGGGATCGACGGCAGCTTCGGGCGCCCCGACGACGCGGCGATTGCCGCCATGCGACGGCGACTGGGGCTGGAACGCCCCTATATCCTCAGCGTCGGCACGGTCGAGCCCCGCAAGAACTATCCGTTGCTGGTTGAGGCCTTCGACGCGCTGGACCGCGACGACGTCGACCTGGTCATCGCGGGAATGCCGGGTTGGAATTGCGAGGCGATCTTCGAGGCCTTCGCCAAGGTCCGGCGGGCGAAGCAGATCCGGTATCTCCGCTTCGTGCCCGAGGGCGACCTCGCGTCGCTGTATGCCGGTGCGGCGCTTTTTGCCCTGGCCTCACGGTACGAAGGGTTTGGTTTTACGCCGCTGGAGGCGATGGCCTGCGGCACGCCGGTGGTGTCCTCTCCGGGCGGTTCGCTGCCGGAAGTGCTGGGCGATGCGGCGTTGATCGTCCCGGAGTACACCTGCGAAGCCTGGTGTGGGGCGCTCCGGCAGGCGCTGGATGACGGGGACTTGCGCGCGCGACTGGTGGCACGGGGGCATGAACGTGCCCTGCGCTACCGCTGGCCGGAGACGGCGCGCCGGACGTGGTCGGTCTATCGCCACGTCCTGGGCCTGCCGCCGGCGGAGGTCGGCGCATGAAGATCGTGATCGATGCGCGATGGATCGGTCCTACGCCCTCCGGCGTGGGGGTCTATACGGTGGAGTTGCTCAAACGCCTTCCGGCGCTTGCTTCCGATTGGCACTTTCATCTGCTGTTCGATGACGACGACCTCCGCCTGCGTGTGCTCGAGGAGTGCGGGCTGGCGCAGAACGACATGGTCCTGTCGGAGACGCTGCCCTACGGTGTATTTTCGCCCGAGGGGCAGTTGCGGCTTCCGCGTCGGTTGCGGGCCATCCGCGCCGATCTGTTCCACTCGCCGAACTACATGATTCCCTACCTGGCCTTCAAGCCGGGACCGGGCGGACGGGGTTGCGGACGCTGCATCACAACCATCCACGATGTGATTCCCCTGCTGTTCCGCGACCATGCGCCGCAGTCGCGCAAGAGCCGCATGCTGCCGCTTTTCCGATATTGCCTGCGCCAGAGTGTTCTTCGGTCGGACGCGGTGCTGACCGTCAGCAGGACCTCCCGTGACGACATCGTCCGGGCACTGGGTCTGGCGGGCGCGGAGGCCGCGAAGATCGAGGCCGTCTACAATGGCGTCGATGAGCGGTTCGTGCCGACGACCGTTCAGGTGCCGACCCGTTCCATGCGAACCATTCTCTATGTCGGACGGCTGGATCCCTACAAGCAGGTGGTGACGCTGGTGCGCGCATTCGGGCAGCTGCTGCGGCAGAAGAAAGAGGAGCCGTTGCATCTGCTCATCGTCGGCCCGGACGACCCGCGTTATCCGGAGGCGCGCCAGGTGACGTCCGCCCTGGGACTGGACGACCATGTGACGTTTCTCGGATTCCTGTCGAACCGGGAATTGGTCTCCATCTACCAGGAGTCGGCCCTGCTGGTGAATCCCTCGTGCTACGAAGGGTTTGGCCTCCAGTTGATCGAGGCCATGCGGTGCGGGGTTCCCGTCGTCTGCTGCGACGGCGGCGCGCAGCCGGAGATCGCCGCACAGGCCGCCCGGATCGTGGCGGCGGGGGATACGCAGGCGTTGACGGACGCGATGCTCGGGGTGTTGGGCGACGCCGTCCTGCGGACGCGAATGGTGACGGCGGGCCTGTCACGGGCGAAGGATTTCGATTGGCAGAAGACCGCCCGGGAGACGCTGGCCGTCTACCGGCGCGTGCTGGCGGGGGAGAGCGCCGGCGGATGAACCCACTCACACAGGCGGCCGCCGGCCGCAAAGTCTTGCTGGGCCATGACTGGCTGACTGGGATGCGGGGTGGCGAGCGTGTACTGCAATGCCACTGCGAGGCCTTCCCCGATGCGCCAATCGTCGCGCTGTTTGGCGATCTTTCAAAGGTTTCCGAGACCATCCGCAGCCACCCGATGGTCTTTTCCAGCCTGCAGCATTTGCCGCAGGTGACCCGCTACTACCGCCATCTGCTGCCGATCATGGGGCCAGTCGCCCGGGCGGTCGCGCTCCCCCCCGGCGACCTGCTGCTGACAACGAGCCACTGCGTGGCGAAGTCCTTCCGCAAGCGGCCAGGCATGCGCCACCTCTGCTACTGCTTTACCCCGATGCGCTATGCGTGGCTCTTCCACAAGGAGTACTTGGGAACGGTCAAGGCCTGCCTGGCAGCGCCGCTGCTGGCCCATCTGCGGCACTGGGACCGGGAGACCAGCGCGGGAGTCGATCGCTTTGTCGCGATCAGCCGCCATGTGCAGGAGCGCATCCTCCGCTTCTACGGCCGCGCCAGCGATGTCGTCCATCCCCCGGTCGACACCGTCCGCTACACGCCGTCTCCGCAGGCCACCGCGGCGGGCGACTACGATCTGATCGTCTCCGCGCTGGTCCCCTACAAGCGGATCGATCTCGCCATCCGCGCCTACCGGACGATCCCCCGCAAGCTCAAGATCGTGGGAACGGGAACGGAGACCGCGAAGCTGCGTGTGCTGGCCGGCGACAACGTGGAGTTCCTGGGATGGCGCGGCGACGACGATGTCCGGGAGCTTTATCGCAACTGTCACATGCTTCTCTTTCCCGGGGAGGAGGATTTCGGCATCGTCCCCCTCGAGGCCATGGCCTGCGGTCGCCCGGTTGTGGCGTTCCGTCGCGGCGGCGTGACGGAGACCGTCGTGGAGGGGATGAGCGGCATCTTCTTCGACGACCAGAGCGTCGAGTCGCTGACACAGGCGGTCGAACGTGCGGCGCGGATGCCGTGGGAGCGCGGCGCCATACGGGCGCATGCGGAAACTTTTGGAGTCGCGCGTTTCCTGTCGGAAATGGCGGTTTGTGTTGAACGCACCCTTGCACAGAAATGAAAGTGGAGTAATGACCATGTCTGAACTGTTGTTTGCCCGATATGCCCCCAGGAATCTCGAACCGGTCAATTCGATCGGAGCCAAGTGGGGGCGGCTGCTGGACGAGCTGGACCTCGCCTCCAGCGTCAAGGCGCGTTCCGTTTGCGTGAAGATGCATCTGGGCGGGGGGACCGGATTCACGACGGTGCATCCCTACCTGACGCGCGTCCTCATCCGCAAGATCCGCGAGGCCGGCGCGGCGCAGGTCTTCATTGCCGATTCGCCCGGCGCCGCGCTCGCGGCGGCCGACCGCGGCTACACGACCGAGACGATGGGATGTCCGATTGTTTCGGTCTCGGGACTGTTTGACAAGTATGCCTACACCCGCCCCGTGGATCCGCCGCTGGGCGAATTCACCTCGGTTGACATTGGCGGCGAGGTGCTGGACGCCGACGTGCTGATCGACTTCTCGCATGTGAAGGGGCACGGAGCCTGCGGGTTCGGCGGCGCCTCCAAGAATCTTTCGATGGGGTGTGTCACGCAGAAAACGCGCGGCCGCATCCACGCGCTGGAAGGCGGCCTGGAATGGGACCGGAAGCTTTGCACCCAGTGCAAGGTGTGCGCGGCCAACTGCCCGAACGGCGCCATCTCCTTCGACGACTCGGGTCGGTTCGACGTCTTCTACCACAACTGCAAGTACTGCCAGCACTGCGTGCTGATCTGCCCGCAGAAGGCGATCACGATGCTGGGCGGCGGGTACCGCGACTTCCAGCGCGGCATGGCGCTGACGACGCGGGCGGTGCTGGACGCCTTTCCGCCGGATCGACGCGTGTTCATCAACCTGCTGGCGAACATCACTGTCTTTTGCGATTGCTGGGGCATGACCACGCCCAATCTCGTGCCCGATATCGGCATTCTCGCCGGGCGCGACATCGTGGCCATCGAACAGGCTACGCTCGACCTGATCAAGACGGAGAGTCTGATCCCGGGCTCGCTGCCACCGGGATGGGAACTGGGGGATCACGGCCATCTCTTTGAACGCATCCACGGCAAGGACCCCTTTGCCGTCATCGAATACCTGGCCGAGTTTGGACAGGGAACCCGTGCCTACACCTTGCGCGAAATCGCTTAATAGAAAGATAAACAGAAACAACATGGAACCCACAATCAAACGCTATACGATTCACCGGGCCAAGACACCCCCATCGATCCGGGCGGAGGTCGGGGTTGTGCCACCGGGCTGGTCCGGGGCCGAAGTCGGCCAGATCGCGGACTGGCATGCCAAGGGCTGCGAACACCGCCCGCTGGTCAATTTCAGGGTGCTCTATGACACGCAGTCCCTCTACGTCCGGTTTGACGTCATGGACCGGTACGTGCGCAGCATCCTCACGAAGCCGCAATCCGCCGTCTGCCGCGACAGCTGCGTCGAATTCTTCGTGCAGCCTTCGCCGGGCAAGGCCTATTTCAACTTCGAGATCAACGCCGGCGGCACGATGCTCCTCTACTTCATCGAGGATCCCCGGCGCCTTCCCGAAGGCGGCTTTGCCAAATACCGGCGGGTCGAACCCGCCTGGATGCAGCAGGTCGAGATCGGGCATTCCCTGCCGTGCGTGGTGAAGCCCACGATTACGGAACCGATTGCCTGGGCGCTGGCCTACCGCATTCCGCTTTCGCTCTTCACGGCCCATCTGGGCGAGGGGGGCGTGAAGCGGAACGACGTCTGGCACGGCAACTTCTACAAGTGCGGCGGCGATCCGGCCTACCCGCATTGGGGCATGTGGTCGGACATCGGCCGCGCGCTGAACTACCACAAGCCCTGGCGCTTCGGCGAGCTTGTATTCGGCTAGGCGGACAAACGACGGCGGGAGTCTGGTGAAGAACGTGGCAGAACCCAAGACACTGGCGGAGCATCGCGACTATCTCTACGAAATCGTGCGGCTGCAGCTCTTCTTCATGCACGATTGGTTGACGCGGCATCCCGAGGAAAAGCCGGTCGACGTGCTGCGCAACCGCATTGACATCTATCGCAAGACCGATGCCAATCCGGACGCGCTCAATCCGGCGGTCTTGAAATGGGAGACGGATGCCTGGCAGGCGATCGAGCAACCGTTGCTGCAATGCCACGCGCGCCACGCGGCGGACATCGCGGCGTTCGAGGTAATGGGCTTCGACATCCTGAAGCCTTCGCTGGATGCCCGCTGCGAGCGCGACTTCCTCGACGATAGCGCGCTGAAGGCCTATCAGTGCGGCAGCCTGCGCTACAACGTGCATGCGGAACCGACGGCGCGCGTAGGATTCCACATTGCGAATGCGGTCCGCCCGCGGTCGATCTTCGACAATCCGCACTACCTCCCCGCCTGCTTTCTCACGCTGATGGAGCAGGTCGAGGCGCTTTACGGCGCCACGGAGATCCTGACCGGCACCTGGCTCAATTCCAATTCCCGGTGGCTGACGCTGTTTCCGCAGGAGTGGCAGGACAACCTCCAGCCGCCGAATCGCAATGTGGCCTGGCATTACGGCTTCTGGGGACAGTTCATCACCGCTCGCGGCACCTTCAACCGCAAGTTCGGCGAGCACTTGCGCCGGACGGGTGAATTCTACTACCAACCCCGCGCATCGCATTGTTCGATCGGCGCCATGCGCAGCCACCTGCTTGCGAGGCTCGGACAACGGTGAGCCGACGGACCGACAGCACGGGAATCATGAACGCCGACCCGGCCACGCTGGAGTCCCGCATTGGCTATTGTTTTCGCGATGCCAGCCTGCTGGAGATGGCGCTGACGCATCCCTCCTACAGTCATGAGCATCGCGAGGCAACGGGCGACTACCAGCGGCTGGAGTTTCTCGGCGATGCGGTGCTCAACCTGATGCTGGCGGAGCAGTTGTACCGTGATCAGGCGGAAGCCGACGAGGGGACCCTGACAGTTCTGCGGAGTCAGTGCGCGAGCGGGCGCGCGCTGAGCGAAATCGCGCAGGCCATCGACCTGGGGACGTTTCTGCGGTTCGGCAAGGGCGACGACGCACCGGCCAAACGCCTCCTGCAAAGCAATTTGGCCGCGTCGATGGAGGCGCTGCTGGGCGCGGCGTGGATGGATGGCGGGCTGGAGGCGGCGCGGGCCATCTACCTGCGGCTATTCCACGGCCGCGTCGCAGCGCTGGAGCAGAATCCCTGGGCGCAGAATCCGAAGGGTGAGCTGCAGGCGTGGATGCAAGCCCGCAACCTGGGCCTTCCGGTCTACGCGGTGGCGACGGTTGAAGGACCCACGCACGATCCGCGGTTCTGCGTCGCGGTGGAGATCGACGGCTTGCGCGCCATCGGCCATGGCGGGAGCAAGCAGCGTGCGGAGGCGGATGCCGCGAGGGCGTGGCTTGACGACTACCGCCAACGGTACAACTGAGCCCGCCTTGCGGCGAACCCGCGAGTCAACGCTGCGTTATTTATACGCTTTGCGTTTTATGTTGAAGGGGATAATCATGGGCATATGGCGGTTCAAGATGGCCCGATTGGCCATGGTGGTCCTGGGCGGTTTCGCGGGTTGCGCGCTGATCCCGTCGGCTCAGGCGGCGACGAATGCGCCGCCGTTGTTTTTTGTGCAGATTTCCGATACGCACCGCGGCCTGCCTCTTCACACCACGCGGCTGGAGCGGGCCATCGACCAGATCAACGCGCTAACGCAGTCGGTTCAATGCGTCATTCATACCGGTGATTTTGCGAGCGATGATTTGAGGACTGGGACGGCCGCGACCATCTCCAATCAGCTTGCCCGCCTGATCCCGCCCGTTTTCAAGGTGCCAGGCAATCATGACATCAAGCCGAGACGGCTGCAGGAAACGGTCGAGGCCTACACCAACTACCTGGGGCCGCTGGCCTGCCGGATGGAGGTGCAGGGCATCCAGTTCCTCATGGTCTATACGGAGCCGCTGCGCAAGGGAATCGAGATCCCGGGGTACGATCCAATCGCCTGGCTGTCGGCTCAATTGCGTGCCCATCCGACGCAGGAGACGATCATCGTGACGCATGCGCCCGATGTGCCGGACTTCTACAACCAGGCGTTCCATCCGGGCTGGCCAGAGGCATCCCTCCGCGCTTGGCTCGAAACGCTGAAACTGGGCAATATCAAAGCGATCATCACCGGTCATTTTCACCGCGATGAACTGCATTGGAACGAGCTTGGCATTCCCACCTATGTCGCCTCGTCCATTGCCGGCTTCTGGGGCCGCCAGGGATCCTTCCGCATCTATCGCTACGAAAAGGGCTTGCTTTCGTACGCTACGGTCTATCTGGACGATGCCGCGGACCCGCAGTAGGCAGGTCCGGCGACGGTTGGTCCGTGAGGCGCCTACTTGAATTTCGGCAGCCACGTTCCGTGCGCTTCGATCAGGTCATCGACGAGGTTGCGGATCTGGTCGATGGTGAGCTGGCCGGCGGTGTGCGGATCGAGCATGGCGGCCTGGTAGATGCGGTCGCGGCGCCGCTCCAAGACGGCCTCGATCGTCAGCAGCTGAACATTGATGTTGGTGCGGTTGTAGGCGGCGCAGACCTCGGGGAGATCGCCGACGTAGCAGCCCTGCACGCCGTTTCCGTCCACCAGGCAGGGGACCTCCACGCAGGCCGCGGACGGCAGGTTGGGGATCATGCCGTGATTGATGACATTGCCGCCGATCATGATCGGCAGGTTTGTTTCAATCGCATCCATGATGGCCGAAGCATACTCGTGCGTGCGGACATGCGTCAGATTGGGGTTGGTCACGATGTCCTTGCTCTGCTGCTTCCAGTGGGCGATCTGATTGATGCAGCGGCGGGGATATTCGTCCAGGGGAATGTTGAACTCCTCGATCAACTGGGGTGCCGAGGCCTGGATGAAGTGGGAAACGTATTCCGACAAGTGCTCCGAACTCTCGGAGACATAGTAGCCGGTCTGGAGCATCATCTCGAGGCGCACCATGTTGCCGCTCTTCTCCTGGCCTGAGCGCCAGCGGCGTAGTTTCTCGGCCGCGATGCGCTTGACTTCGGGATAGAGGTCCTTGCCCTTGTGCTCGATCTTCAGCAGCCAGGCCATGTGGTTGATGCCGGCGACATACTGGACGCATTCGTGCGGCGGGTATTTTTCCAGCAGATCGAGGGAATGCAGCAGCGAGGCGGCACAGACTTGCACGGAGTGGCACAGACCGACGGCGTGGACCTGGGTGCCGCGGAGAACGCCGCCCGTGAGCATGGCCATGGGGTTGGTGTAGTTCAGCAGCCAGGCCTTGGGGCACACCGCTTCGATGTCCTGGGCGAAATCGAGCATGACGGGAAGGGTCCGCAGGGTGCGGAAGATGCCGCCGATTCCGAGCGTGTCGGCGATCGTCTGGCGGAGACCGTAGCGTTTGGGCATTTCGAAGTCGGTGATGGTGCAGGGATCGTAGCCGCCGACCTGGATGGCGTTGACGATGTAGTTGGCGCCGTTGAGCGCGGCGCGGCGTTTGTCGGTGCCGAGATGGGCGGTGATCTTCGCCCGGCCCTGGTTGATGTTCCGGTTCAGCGTGTCCAGCATCCGCTTCGATTCGCGCAGGCGTATCGCGTCGACGTCATAAAGAGCAATGTGCGAGTTGCAGAGCGATTCGCGGAGCATGCAGTCGCCGAGAACGCTTTTTACGAACACGGTACTGCCCGCGCCCATGAAAGTAATTTTAGCCATCACGGTCCCCTGTTCTGCGCTGAATTTGCGCAATGCGTGGGAGTGTAGTCTATTCAATCGGCTCCGTTCAACTACATTATATGATTTTTGTTCCCGTTTCTCCTCCCATTCGTCCTCGTCCTCGACACCCTCGCCCCCATAGGTGGGCGAGCCATCCCCGGCGAGCCGCGCGAACCCACTCACGAAACCGATTCGCAGAAGCACCCCGCCAGCTAGCCCTCCCAATAAACCGCTTGCCGCCCTCCCTCAAAAGGGCTATCGTAATTGCGTTGCAGGGTGTTGTGGTATGCAAACGCGTCTAACCTTGCGCCCAGGAGATGGGGACCGGGGCACAAAGATGAAATGGAACTCCGGGATAAGGTCAAGAATGCCGGCGGACGCTGGCACCCGGAGGCCGTCGCCTGGTCGCTTCCCTACCAGCGGATCGTTTCCCTTGGCCTGACGGCTAGAATGATTGCGGGCACGGTACCCGCCATGCTTGGAGCCCATCGGGAGTCTACACATGTAGATGCATTTGAGAGGAGGATGACATGCTGACAGAATTGCTTCGATCAACGCCGTGGTGGGTTTGGCTGATTGTGGTGGCTGGGTTTGGCCTAGTCTTAACTCTCTCGGTTGCTCTTCCCACACTGGTCATAGCCAAGTCCACCCGGAAGGGGTCGCGCGAACGGGCCTTCGTGCATCAACTGGGCGTCGTCGCCGCCGTCGCGGTCAGTGTGTTCACCTTCGTGACGCTGATGGACCCGTCGCGCCAGACGGAATACTCTGCCTTGTTCTTGATTGGGTTGTGCTTGGCCTGTCCGTGGGCATACAAGAGGCAGAAGACCATCCGCGAATCCGAAGCCAAAAAAACTTCTAACCATCCGTCCCAGCCTATCGCCGGGAAGCCCGGCTCAGGCTGAACGGCAACGTTGGATCCATCTCCCCGGCGCCGCTAAACGCCAGCGAAGCAAGTGTCCGACCCCGCAACACCACGCCCCCGCACGGTCGCAGATAGCGGCCGGGGAAAGCGGGGCGCCTCCCGAACGCTACGGCCCAGTCCGTCTCGCAACATCGTTCAGCCGTGCGCCACGGCCCAGCCGCCGCTCCTCCGCCCGCACCAGTTCCGCCGACTCGACCATCCGCCCCGGATCCAGTTCCTTGCCAGATTCGCCAGGGAAGAGCGATGACTCCAATCCCACACTCGTCGCGGATCGGCGTTCTTCCCTCCAAGACCTCATTTATTCCGTACTCATAGGTGTCCGGTTGCATTGAAGACGTTCTCGCAATGGTAATGCAAGAACCAGGATCAGGATTCAAGCGGGCAGATGAAGGTACGTAGACGCCTACTGCCCATAACCCCGCCTCCCTTGCTCCAAGTGGCTGTCGGCCGTTCTGATGCGGCCGGGTGCATCTACGCCACTCAACCGCTCACTGCTAACTGCTCGCTTCTTCTCTCACACACCCGCCAGTGCCAGCTTCTCCGAGGTCGAATGACGTCAAATAGATTCAATGGGGGGATGGGGGGGGTAAATCCTGTGCCATTCTTGACGCCTTTCCCCGCCTTTATGTGCCTTCTGTGGCATATTCCATGTGCGGAGAATAATCGGGCATTTAATGCGCAAAACCCTTTATTTCAAGGGTTTTAGTGGCGGAGGGGGAGGGATTCGAACCCCCGGTACCCTTACGGGCACGCATGATTTCGAGTCATGTGCATTCAACCAGGCTCTGCCACCCCTCCAGGGTGACGTGGTACACCGCTGCCGGTTGTCATGACAAGCAGCGCGTGCTTCATGGCGGGCAGGGGCTCCAGGTGATGCGCGGAACTATAGGGAAAACGGCGGCGTCTGGCAAGCGCAATCGGTTCCAACAATCGGGCTTGCACAACGGACGGATTCCGCGCACAATTCAGCACCATCCCACGAAACAGAGGAATATCATGAGAGATCGCAAACCGCTGCCAGTCGACACCCCCGAGAACCTCGGCATCCCTTCGGAGGCCATTGCCCGTTTCATCGAGAAGCTGCAGGCCAAGCGCCTCTGCATGCACAGCGTCATGCTGCTGCGGCATGGCACGGTCGCCGCCGAAGCCTACTGGAAGCCCTACGACGCCGAAAGCCTCAACCGCCTCTACTCCTGCAGCAAGAGCTTTGTCTCCGTGGCAATCGGCTGTCTCGAGGCCGAAGGCAAACTGAAGCTGAGCGACCGCATCACCCAGTTCTTCCCCGACAAGGCCCATGCCGACCTCCATCCCTATGTGGCGCAGACGACGATCCGCGACCTGCTGATGATGGCGACGCCACACCTGTTCGCCAAGGTCACCTATAGCCGTCAAGATCCCGACTGGGCCGACACCTTCTTCAAAACGCCGCCCACCCATCTGCCCGGCAAGATCTTCAGCTACGACACCACCGCCACGGTCATGCTGACGATCATCGTCGAACGCCTGGCCGGCAGGCCGTTCCTCGAATACCTGCGGCCGCGCCTGTTCGAGCCGATGGGGTGCAGCGCCGACCTCACGTGCATCCAGACTCCCTGCGGCTACTCCTGGGGCGGATCGGGCGTCCTCGCCACCACGCGCGACTTCGCGAAGTTTGCACTCGTGTGCATGAACGGCGGTCGGCACGGCGGACGGCAGCTGCTGCCGGAAGCCTACCTCCGCGCCGCCACCTCCCGGCAGATTGACTCCAGCGTCGCTCAGTCGGACATTGAACTTTCGCAGGGTTACGGCTATCAGTTCTGGCGCCTGACCCACAATGGCTTCGCCTGCTACGGCATGGGCAGCCAGTACGCCATCTGTCTCCCCGATGTCGACACCATTCTCATAACCACGGGCGACACGCAAGGATCAGACACGGCGGGCGCCTACATCTTCGAGTCGCTATGGAGCGAGCTCTACCCGCACCTCTCGCCGACGCCGCTGCCCGGAAACCGGCAGGCGCAGGAGAAGCTTCAGAACGTCATCGGCAAACTGTCACTGCCGACAGCAGCCGGGGCGCTGCAGTCGCCGGTTGCTGACCGCGTCAACGGCAAGTCGTATGTCATGACGCCCGGCGAACTCCCTATCAGCCGGATGCGCTTCACCTTTGTCGGCGACCTCGGGACGATGGAATACGATACGCCTTCGGGCCAACATGCTCTGAGCTTCGGCTTCGGGCGCCAGCACACGCAGAAGTTCCCTGAGAGCGACTACTCTGGATCGAAGATCGGCGTGCCGGATCCGCAAGGATACGACTGCCAAAGCACTGCGGCTTGGACCGACGCGAACGCGCTGTCCATTCTCACCCATGTGACCGACCGCCACATCGGCAACCTCAAGACCGACGTCGTGTTCGACGATGCGGCCGGCACGGTGACGGTCATGATGACCAAGGCCGCCGAGTGGTTTCTCGACGGCTACACCGGGTTTGTCAGCGGCAGTACCGGCGCGTGAGGTGTGTGGGTGAGGGGGTGTGTGGGTGAGGGGGTGAGTGGGTGTGTACCCGTTCTTGCCGTTGGCACATGATTCCTGTATCCTTCCCTTCATCTCCCTTTTTGCGGGAAGGTACTGTTAATCACTGGAAAGGGATACAAGAAGGCGTTCATGAAACACTATCGGGTTGGTCTGGTTGGCATCGGTGCGGTCGGCACGGAAATGATCAAGGTCTTGCGGCAGCGCAATTTCCCCGCATCGGAAATTCGCATCATGGCGCGTTCCGAGCGCGACGAGGTCGTCGCCGGCGAAACGTTCCACGTCGTCGAGACGACGCCGGAGGCTTTCGATGACCTGGACCTTGCGCTCTTTGCAGGAACCGAAGGTTCCAAGGGGGCTTCGAAGCTCTATGGCTGGGAAGCGGCGAAGCGCGGTTGCATCGTGATCGACAACGGCGATGATTTTCGCATGGATCCCCGCGTGCCCCTGGTCGTCCCTGAAATCAACCCCGAGGCCCTGGATGCCCATCAGGGGCTGATTGCCAACCCCAATTGCAGCACCATCATCACCTTGATGGGCCTGGCGCCGCTGCACCGCGTGGTGCCGATCCGGCGCTTGACCGCCGTCACCTTCCAGTCCGTGAGCGGAACCGGCCGCGCCGCGATCGACGAGCTTGATCAGCAGGCACGCGCCTGGGCGGCGGGCACGCCGCTGACCCGGACGGTCTATCCCCGGCAGATCGTGTTCAACGTGCTGCCGCAGATCGGCAGTGCCAAAGCCGAGATGCCCGGCTACACCACGGAAGAGGCAAAAATGCTTTTTGAAAGCCGCAAGATTCTCGGGGCGGCCGAGCTGCGCGTATCGGCAACGTGCGTCCGCGTTCCGGTGTTCTATGCCCATTCCGTCGCCCTGCACATCGAGTTCTCCGGGTCGATGACGCCGGAGCGCGCCCGGGAGATCCTCTCGAAGAGTCCCGGCGTGCTGGTCCGCGACGATCTGTCCGCGTCCGAATATCCGACGCCCCTGGACGTGCAGCACGGCGATGACGTGCAGGTCGGCCGCATCCGCGCCGATCCCTCGGTCGAAAATGGGCTGGCCATGTGGGCCGTTGGCGACAACATCCGCAAGGGGGCCGCGCAGAATGCGGTCCAGATCGCCGAAGAACTGATCAAGCGGAAGCTGATCCGGAAATGATCGCAACGTCACTGACCGCGGCTGCCCCCGAGGCCGCTTCGTCGCCGGACGGCGAAGCCGCGCGCGTCCATGCGGATGTGGCCGGGTTGAACCGGGCGCGCGAAGCCTTGCTGGCGCAGATCGGACGGGTCATCGTCGGCCAGGAACAGGTGATCAACCAGGTGCTGGTCGCTTTCTTCGCGCAAGGACACTGCCTGCTGATCGGCGCGCCGGGGCTCGGGAAGACCTTGCTCGTCCGCACGCTGGCGCAGGCCCTCGACCTGGGGGCGAAGCGCATCCAGTTCACACCCGACCTGATGCCCGCCGACATCACGGGGACCGACATTCTCGAAGAGGACAGCGAGACGGGACGGCGCCGCTTCCGCTTCAACCCGGGGCCCGTTTTCACCAACATCCTGCTGGCCGATGAAATCAACCGCACCCCGCCCAAGACCCAGGCGGCCCTGCTGGAGGCCATGCAGGAGCGGCGCGTGACGGCCGCCGGAACGACCTACGACCTGCCGGCGCCGTTCCTGGTACTCGCCACGCAGAATCCCATCGAACTGGAAGGGACCTACCCGCTGCCAGAGGCCCAGCTCGACCGCTTCATGTTCGCCATTCACGTGGACTATCCCTCGGCCGAGGAGGAGCCCCGGATCCTGCTGGCCACCACGGATGACCGGACCACGACGATCACACCGGTGCTCAATGCCCAGGCGATCCTCCGCTTTCAGCAGCTGGTGCGGCAGATTCCCGTGACTTCGCATGTCGCGAACTACGCCTCAAACCTGGCCCGCGCCACGCGTCCGGGCGCGCCCGAGGCCCCGGCCGAGATGGCGCGCTGGCTGCGCTGGGGAGCCGGCCCGCGGGCCGGCCAATGCCTGCTGATGGCGGCGAAGGCGCATGCCGTTCTGGCGGGGCGTTTCGCCGTTTCCTGCGCCGATGTCCGCGCCTACGCCTTGCCCGTGATGCGCCACCGCATCTTCCGCAACTTCGCCGCGGTGAGCGACGGCATCACGACCGATGCGATCGTGACCCGCGTTCTGGAGCATGTCGCCGAACCGGCGTACTAGCGCGGTGCGGCATGACGGCGCGCACGCCGTTCCGCAGGCTGCCTGCCGGAATCACGCGCGGACGCGATCGACGTACTCGCCGCTGCGGGTGTCGACGCGGATGACGTCGCCTTCGTTCACGAACAGCGGCACGGGAAGCGCGTATCCGCCCTCCAGCGTCGCCGGCTTGGTGACCTTGCCGCTCGCCGTGTTGCCGCGGGCTCCGGGCTCGCACGTGAGAACCTTGCGCTCGACGAAGTTGGGGAGTGTGACTTCAATGGTGGAGCCTTCGAAGAGCAGGGCTTCGCACTCCATGTCGTCCATCAGGAAGTAGCGGCCGGAGCCCAGCACGTCGGTGGAGATGGCCATCTCCTCGAAATTCTCGTTGGTGAAGAAGAATTTGCCGTCCATCTCGTAGGAGAAGCGAACGTTGACATTGGTCAGCTCCGGCTTGTCAAAACGGTCGCCGGAACGAAAGCTCCGGCTGAGCGTCGACCCGGTGAGCATGTTCTTCAGCTTGCAGTTGTAGATGGCCTGGCCTTTACCGGGTTTGCTGAAGTCGAACTCGGTCACGATCAGGGGCTGTCCATCCAGCATGATCTTGATCCCCTTGCGCAGGTCTGATGCGGTGTACATGGTGCTGTATCCCTCTTCTTGATGATTGGAAAAACCGGACATGGCAAAGCGGCACGGGCAACAAACGTCGACACCGTGCCGCCTTCCGCGCCCAGCGAAGCTTCAGCCTAGGCGCCGTAGACCGCGGCTTCACCCAGCAGCTCTTCGATCCGGAGCAGCTGGTTGTACTTGGCCATGCGGTCGGTGCGCGAGAGCGACCCCGTCTTGATCTGGCCGGCATTCGTGGCCACGGCGATGTCCGCGATGGTCGCGTCTTCGGTCTCGCCGGAGCGATGGCTGACGACGGCCGTGTAACCCGCCTTGTGCGCCATCTCGATGGCGTCCAGCGTCTCGGTCAGCGTGCCGATCTGGTTGACCTTGATCAGGATGGAGTTGCCGCACTTCTGTTCGATGCCCTTCTTCAGGAACTTGACGTTGGTGACGAACAGGTCGTCGCCGACAAGCTGGCACTCCTTGCCGATCTTCTTGGTCAGCAGCTTCCAGCCGGCCCAGTCGTGCTCGCTCATGCCGTCCTCGATGCTGTCGATCGGGTACTTGGCGATCAGCTCGGCCAGGTAGTCGACCTGCTGGGCCGAGGTGCGCTTGACGCCGACCTTCGTGGCGCCGCGTTCCTTCGTCTCGAACTTGGCGTAGTCGTAGATGCCGTCCTTGAAGAATTCCGATGCCGCGCAGTCGAGCCCGAGGGATATTTCGCCACCTTCGTTCTTGCGGCCGGGCTTGTAGCCCGCCTTCTTAATGGCCTTGAGGATGGTCTCAATGGCGTCTTCCGTGCCGTTGAAGACGGGGGCGAAGCCGCCTTCGTCGCCGACCGAGGTGTTCAGCCCGCGCTCCTTCAGGAGTTTCTTGAGGTTGTGGAAGACTTCCGCACCCATCCGCAGCGCTTCGCGGAAGCAGCAGGCGCCGACCGGGCGGATCATGAATTCCTGGAAGGCGATCGGGGCGTCCGAATGCGAGCCGCCGTTGACGATGTTCATCATCGGGACGGGGAGGGTCTTGGCGTTCGTGCCGCCGATGTAGCGGTAGAGCGGCAGGCAAAGGTATTCGGCGGCCGCCTTCGCGCAGGCCATCGAGACGGCGAGAATCGCATTGGCGCCGAGATTCGACTTGGTGGCGGTGCCGTCCAACTTGAGCATGAGGCTGTCGATGCCGACCTGATCCGTGACTTCCATGCCGATCAGCTCGGGGCCGATCTTCTCGTTGACGTTTTCGACGGCCTTCAGAACGCCCTTGCCGAGGTAGCGCTTCTCATCCCCGTCGCGCAGCTCGATGGCTTCGTTCTCGCCCGTCGAAGCTCCCGAGGGAACAGCCGCGCGCCCGACGATGCCGCTTTCCAGATAGACGTCGGCTTCGACCGTGGGGTTGCCGCGGGAATCGAGGATTTCACGTGCGATGACATCAACAATGGTGGACATGCTTTATTCTCCTGCTACATTACGCTACAATCGTGTCGCTAAATGGACTGGTAAGGTCATTTATTTTAAGGCAATAGGTTGAAAAATGCAAGCACACATCGGTTCCGACGCAACTTCGTCTCCGCTTTTGGAAAAGACGCTCGCGGTCAAAACGGCTTTTCAGGGGCGTGCGCTTCGGTTGGATGTCATCGATATCGAACTTCCCGACGGCCGCCGCTCGGTGCGTGAGGTGGTCCGGCACCGCGGCGCTGTCGCCATTCTCGCCCGCAAGCCGGACGGGCGCTTCTTGTTTGTCCGTCAGTACCGCAAGGCGATCGAGTTGGCTTTCGTCGAGGTTGTGGCCGGGTCGCTGGAGCCCGGCGAAGCACCCGACGTGGCGGCCCATCGCGAACTGCGCGAGGAGAGCGGCTATCGGGCCCGGCGCATGCTGCCGCTGGGCTCGATCGTTGCCTGTCCCGGCTATTCCGAGGAGCGCCTGCATCTGTTCTATGCCGAGCTCGAGGCGGAACCGGGTGCAACCGATTTTGACGGGGACGAGAACGTCGAGACGCTGCTGATGGCGCCCGAGGCCGTCGAGCAGGCCATCCTGGATGGAACGCTCTGCGACGGAAAGACGCTGGGCTGCTGGCTCCTCTGGAAGCTTCGCGGGCCGCACTGAGCGCTTTTGGGGAGCAAGACGAAAGATGATTGTCACAATATTTGTTCTGAGTCTGCTGGCCGGCTTCTGCTCGGGTTTGCTCGGGGTGGGGGGGGCCGTCCTGCTGATCCCCCTCCTGTGGAGCGTGCCGCGGCTTTTCGGCGTCGGGACGCTGACCATGCACGAAGTGTCGGGGGTGACGATGGTTCAGGTCCTGGCCGCGTCGGTGGCAGGCTACCTGGCCCAGCGGCGCAACGGCTTCGCCCATGCGCCGACAGTCCTGGCCATCGGCATTCCCATGGGCATCCTCTCCCTCGCTGGCGCCACGATCTCGAAGTTCATGGATGGCCGCGTGCTGCTGCTGATCTTCGGCTGCCTGGTCGTCGTGGCGCTTCTGCTGATGGTGCGGCGGACGCCCGCCGGGTCGGATGAACCGGCGGACTTCACGTTCAGCATGCGGCTCGCGGTGGGAAGCGGGTGCGGTGTGGGGTTGCTCTCCGGAATCGTGGGTGCGGGGGGCGGCTTCATTCTGATCCCCATCATGATCGGAATCCTCCACATGCCGATCCGGGTGGCGGTGGGCTCCAGCCTCGGCATCGTGTTCATCGGCGCCCTGATGGGCGCCATGGGCAAGCTCATAACCTTGCAGGTCGAAGTGGCCTGGTTGCTTCCGGTTCTCGCCGGCTCCCTCCCCGCGTCGCTGGCGGGCGTCTACGTGGGCAAACGGGTCGAGGCCTCGCGGCTGCGCCAGATCCTGCTGCTCTTGATCGTCCTCGTCCTGATCAAGGTCTGGTACGATATCTTCGTGCTCTTTGCGGCCGGCCGTTAGCCAGTGGCCCCCATGAACAATCTTTTCCAGAAGCTCGTGCAGTGGATGAAGGCGTTCCGTCTGGGACGCGAGCGAAAGCGTGGACCCGCGATGTGTGGACATTCCGTCTTGGACTTCACCGAGGAGCAGCGGCAGGTGATCGCGCTCGATTCGGGCCGGCATCTGGTGCTCGCACCGCCGGGAACCGGAAAAACCGAACTGCTGGCCCAGCGGATGCTCTGGGCGGTGGCGCATGGCGTCGATCCGGCGCGGATGATCTGCCTGACCTTCACCATCCGTGCCGCCCGGAACATGGAGGAGCGGATCGCCAGCCGCATCCACGCGCATCTTCCCTTCGCCGTGGGCAACGTCCACCACTTCTGCGCCGCGCTGCTCTTCGAGCGGCAACTCGTGCCGCGCGCCTGGACGGTGATCGACGAGCCGACGCAGCGTGAATTCCTGAACGAAGTGATCGCCGACCTGCCGCGCGAGGACCGCGACCGGCTGGCCGGCCCGGAGGGGGAGGTCCCCGTCGGCGAGCTTCTCAAGATCTGCTGCGTGCTCCGGCAGCAGCAGCTCCGCTTTCCGGCAGAGATCGTCGGCGACCTGCGGCTGAACCGACTGTATCAGAGCCATCGCCCGGCCATCGAACGGATCCACCAGGCCTTCCGTGCGCACAAGGAGGCTTTCAAGGTCGTCGATTTCGACGATCTGCTGAACTACGCCTATGCGTTCGTCGTCCAGCAGAACCGGCTGGTGGACGCCGAGAAATTCCTCTGGGTGCAGGTCGACGAAGTGCAGGATCTGAGTCCGATCCAGTGGGCGATCATCACCGCCATCCAGGCGCCCGGTGCGCATTGCGTCTATCTGGGCGATCTGGAGCAGGCCGTCTTTTCCTTCATGGGTGCCTCGCTCCCCTATCTGGCCGGCATCGCGCACGGCTGCCGCATCCACAATCTCCAGAAGAACTTCCGCTCCCCCTCCTACCTGCTGGACGTCTTCGTCAAGTACGCCCTGGCCAACCTCGATCCGCAATGGCAGTCGCAACCCGTCTCCGTGGTGACGCGTCCCCCCGCCAACGACGATCTCCTGATGCTCGCCGTGGACGGGACGGTCGAGGACGAGGTTGAGCGAGTCCTCGCTTTCTTGCAAAGCCGCACGCAAACCGGCAAGGAACACCGGCAGACCGCCGTGCTCGTCCGCGACAACAAGTCGGCCGATGCCTTCGCGGCCGCGTTCGACGCGCACCGGATCCCCGTCTTCAAGATCTCGGGCTTCGATCTCATGTGCACGGCAACGATGATGAACATCAAGGCCTACTGCTCGACGCTGGTGAACCGGGAAGACCGGCTGGCCTGGGCGCGCATGTTCCGGCTGTTCGGGCGAATCGCCACCCAGCGTAACGCCCGGACGCTGGTGCGCGAACTCTACGAGGCGGCGATCCGCCCGCCCGACCTCATGCAGCCTTTCCACGCGACGCTCCCGGTCACCGCCAGCTTCGCGCAGGCGGTCGAAAGCGGACGTGTCGTCGTGTTCGACACCGAGACGACGGGACTGGACACCGCCTGCGACGACATCCTCCAGATCGCCGCCGTCGAATACCTCCGCGGGGTCAAGGGACGGACCTTCGAGGTCTTTCTGCAGACGGACCGCCCGCTGGAGGCGTCGGGGGGTGTCCATCACATCACCCGGGCGCATCTGGACGCCTGCGGCGTCGCGCCGGCGGAGGGGTTGAAGCGCTTCTGCGATTTCGCCGCGGGGGCCGTGTGGGCGGCGCACAATCTAAAATACGACCTGACGATTCTGAAGCGCAACCTGGAGCGGCGCGGCGTGGAATTCGATTGGAACACCGTCACCGCCACCGACACGCTCGACCTCGCCCGGCGGCTGCATCCCGGTTTGAAATCGTACAAGCTGGCCGATCTGATCGCCTCGTTCTCGCTCGCGGGAAGCAACACCCACAACGCCCTCGACGACGTGCTGGCGACGGGACTGCTGATGCTGCGCCTGCGTGACGATTCGGTCGCCATGCGGGATCGGCAGCTGGCCTTCTTTCAGCGTCATGCGCAGGAACTCAACCGCTTCATCGGCGGCTATCAGCCCTTGTGGGAGCGTTTTCAGGAACGGTTGGATGTTGAAACCAGCTACCGTGATGAAATCGGCCACCTCGCCGGCGCGCTGCAGCATCAGGGGCTCAGCGAAGACGACGCCGCAGCGGCGGAGCCGGGTGAGGCCCTGCTGGCGCCGCTGGAGAAGTTCCTGAAGTACACGGACGTCGCGTTTGGCCGCCGTCCGGCCGGAAACCTGTTCTGCGAGACGCGCGAACCGGTCGGCCGGCTCAAGGAATCCGACCTCATTCTGGGCAACGAGACGTTCATCGTCTCGACGATCCACAAGGCCAAGGGGCTCGAGTTTGACTGCGTTGTCATTCCCAAATGCATCGACGACGTCTACCCGCACTACTTCAGCAAGCGGGCGGCGAATGCCGGGGAGGCGGTGGCCGAGGATGCCCGGCTGCTCTACGTGGCCATGACGCGGGCGAAGCGGCAGTTGGTCATCTCCTGGCCAACCCGCAGGAACAACCGGGCGCCGCGCCGGGAGGACAAGAAGACGGGGCTGCCCATGCCCGGCGCGAATGATTGTCAGCCATCGCCCTTTCTCAAGCCGATCATGCCGAGCTTCAGCGTCCGCGTGACGTAGAGCGTCGTCCGGCTGGAGCCCCCCCCGTGCCTCGCTAGCGGTCCGGCGCGGCACGGGTCAGGCGCGCGGCAAGGACCCGGTAGATCAACGCCGCCAGAAGCACGACAACGACAAAGAGGACGCCTTTCCTGAACGCGTGATCGACCAGATCCTGTCCGTCGGTGCGTGCCTGCTGGACGACCGGACCGAGTTGCGCCGCAAGCTGTGAACGGCTGTTCGCTCCGAGGGTCTGGTCGAACGTTCGGAGCAATTCGGTAAACTGACGCGCGGCCGCCTCCAGTCGCTCCGCCGCCTGCCCATAGTTCTGGATGCGAAACGGTTCGGAATTGGTCTTAGCCGGGCGAGGCCCGGCGGCCTCGTCGATGCCCAGTCGTTTGAGGACGCCGTCGAAGGTCGCCAGCGTGACATTCAGCGAGTCGGACATCTGTGCGCCTGCCGTCAGCATCAGTCGAGCCTCGCCGAGCACGGGCAGCAGGATGCGCTCCTGGGACTCGAGCGTCCGCAGGATCTCCTCCCGTTCGGCGGCCAGCTGCCCCGGCAACTGCTCGGCGGCCGCAGTCAGGCGCTCCACCGACGCGGCGATCTGGGTGGCGTTCGTCGTCCACTGCTGAACGGCGGGCTGATTCAACATTTCGAGGCTCAGCAGTTCCGCCTGCCACCGCAGCAGGGTGGGCAGCACCTGGACGACGAACAGGGCACGTTCGGCGAACAGGCGGGCCTCGGCCAGTTCGCGCCTGGCGGGATCCAGTCCAGACAGTGGGTCGAGCCTGAGCAGGCCGAGGAGGCTTCCGCGGGTTGAGCCGTCGGTCTGGATATTCTGGGCCACATCCAGGGCCAGACCTGCAGCCCGGGCCATCGGAAGGTCAGTCGGCGCCGCGTGCTGCCGGTGCCACGCCTCAATGGCCTCGCGCAGTTCCACCTGCTGCTCGGGTTGGAGCACAGTGGCGACCAGCCGCCAGATTTCGGCCTCGGATGTCCTGCAGTTTTCCAGCAGGGTGCCGGCCGCCTCCCCGAAGACGTTGGGCATCCAATGATCCTCGACGGCCATCCGCGTCTCCATGACGAAGACGGTCATGTTCAGCATCGAGGCGACGGCGTTCTCTCCCGAGGCGATGGCACATGCCGCCGTGCCGAATGCCAGGTTCCAGCGCAGGCTTCCTGTCCGGTTCAGCGCGTTCGTTCCCTGCTGCAGCTTCTCGATGCTGCTGGTCATGCGCGCGGTGAATGCATTTGCAAACCGCATCAGGGACTGCTGCACTTCGACGGGATTCACCACCGGCACCTGCGGTTCCTGGGGTAGGACGGCGCGGACGGCTTGTCCCGGGGCATCGGCTGCCGTCTGGATAACCGTGTAAACGGCCTGCACCGGAGCCTGGGTCGCGCTCCGCACGGCGCGGCATCCAATTGCCAGAAGGACCAGCAGGAGACCACCGGCTGGCAGAAGAGCCATTCGCTCGTTGAATTTCATGATCAACACACGCGGATCTTCACGACGACCTTGCGGACCGCCACAGCCTCGCTGCCATCCTGGCGTCCGGGTAGGTGGGCATCGTGCGGCAGGAAAATTGCAAAACTTCCCGGTGTCAGCGTAATGAAATCGCAGGCGGTCTCGCTGTACAGCATGAAGTCGCGTGTGGCATCGTAGGGCGTGGCGACGGAGAGGTTCCCGGTGACGGTGGTGTGGCCGCAGGCTTCATGGCCGGCGAGAATGAACTGCACGTCGGCATAGCGGCGATGGGCCTCCGGCTGCCCGCCCTGGCGCGGTTTCGTCTGGTAGCTCTGCAGCAACGCATAGATGCGGTCGCCGTCGAGTTCGATGCGTCCATCGGGCAGGGCGCTCAGATCTGTCCGCCTCAGGAAGTCGAAGGCCGTCTTGAGGCCCGGGAGCAGGGTCTCGTAGTGATTTGCATGTTCAAGCGTATCCAGTATCATCTCAATGTCCTCGCTGTCTATAGCCGTTTCCCATGTGCGGTCAGATGCGCACGGTGCGATTCTTGCGGATGCTGCTGACCTCCGCCTCGATGATCCGGACCGACCGCGCGGCGTCGGCGATCGTCACCGTGCGGGGCGCCTCCCCGCGCTCGATGCAATCGAGAAAGTAGTTGATCTCGTGCGTGTATCCCATGCCCTCGGCGAGTGGCACCGCCTCCGACCGGCCTTCGCGGAAGACCTTCAAGGGGGGCGTCGCACCGGAGTCGTAGACGAGTGTGGCGTTTTCGCAGTTGACGGTGAACTGCATGGTGAACGGGAATCCCTTGGCCATGGCCCAGCAGCCCTCCGCCGTCACCAGGGGGCCGTCGTCGCCGAAGGCGTAGTGCGTAAAGACGTGGTCGATCTCGCTGGTGATCTTCCTGTAGCCGTGGCTGGTGACGGCCTCGGGCATGCCGAAACACCACTGGACGAAATCGGTGTCGTGGACATGGAGGTCGAGGATCGCGCCACCGCATTCGTCGCCGGAATTGTAGAAGCCCGCGCCGGGGTGGGGGGCGATGCGGCGGAAATGCGCCGCGACGACGCGTCCGTAACGTTGATCGGCGATGGCGCCCTTCAGCCAATCCCAGCCCGGCCAGAACCGCATGCACATGCCGGGCATCGCCAGCTGCCCCTCGGCCGCAGCGGCATAGCGCACGAGGCGCTCCGCCTCGCGGAGGGTGCGCGCGAGCGGCTTTTCAACCATCACGTGCCTTCCGGCGCGAAGGGCCGCACGGGCGAACTTGAGATGCAGTGGCGTCGGGACGCAGATGTCGATCAGGTCGACGTCGGCCTGGCGAATCAGCTTCATCCCCTCGTCGTACTTCCGGGCGGTGTTCAGATCGAACTTGCCCTGCGCCTGTCCTTCGATGTTGCCTTTGGCCCGTGCGCGTCCGCTGAGACGCTCGGGATCCAGATCGCTGATGGCCACTATCTTCGCATTGGGATGGTTCGCGTAGACATCCAGATGGGTGTTGCCCATCATGCCGAGTCCGATGACGCCGATCTTGATCATGACATGCTCCTGATTATGCGGGGATGAGTTTCTTGAGCGACTTGGCCGTGTCTTTCAGCAGACCGGGGCGCCAGGGCATCATCTCGGCGATGACCGTCCGCGCGTAGCCCACCTTCTTCAGCGCCGTAGCGACGTCCTTCCAGGGGACGTCCCCCTGGCCGAGGTCGCAGAACCCGGCGAGACTGCCGACGCTGCGCTTGAAGTCCTTGGCGTGCACGCGGGCGATCCGCTTGCCGAGGATGTGGATCCAGTCGGCCGGGTTCTGGTGATAACCAAGCACGTTGCCGATGTCGAAGTAGGCCCTCACATAGCGGCTCTCGAAGACGTCGATGAATTCGCGGAATTCGAGCGGCGAATAGAGCATCCCGTTCCAGACATTCTCGATGCAGAGTTCGACCTTGACCTTCTCGGCGACGGGCCGCAAGGCGCTGACGGCCTGACCGGCGCGGGCGACAGCCTGCTCGTAGGAAACGAAGGGAAAGTCGGGGATCCACGGCACGCGCACGGCTCCCGGCACGTACAGCAGCGATTTGCATCCAAGCCACGCGCA
The DNA here is from genome assembly GCA_964592855.1 of uncultured Lentisphaerales bacterium. GTDB lineage: Bacteria > Verrucomicrobiota > Kiritimatiellia > RFP12 > JAAYLN01 > JAAYLN01. The sequence goes on along the minus strand of CAZQKI010000015.1, from coordinate 18,675 downwards.
GCGCTGCAAGGCGGCCTTGTGGAGGGTGATTGACTCGCGGCGGACACGGGCGTCGGGATGCGTCGGACAGCACTCCCAGCTCATGCCCGAGGCGACGGAATCCACCACCAGTCCCGATTGGTCGATCACCTTGCGGATCTCCGCGCATTCCCGTTCCGTGGAGGCAACCGAAAGCACGCCGGTTCTCCCCATGCAAAGTTCGAGGGCCTCGAAACCGGCCTGTTTGGCCTGCTTCAAGGCGTCGGCGATCGGCTGCGTCCCTGCGAGCCCGTGTTCAAAAGACCAATAGCTGATTCCACGTTGCATGGGGTTCTCCTTGCCTGGCGTCGGTCCGGCACCGGCATCTCCGCGCGAGATGCGAACGGACGGTGGTCATTCAACCGGAATGCCCAGCTCATCCAGAATCTTCCGCATCCGCCGTCCGTACTCGACGTAGTTGGCGTACCGGATCGCGTCGGTGGACTGCACGCTGCTGTCATGGGCGACGACGGCCAGGTGCGGCTCGATCGAGATGCCGCCCGTGTAGCCGCGGGCGTGGAGGTCGGCGCAGATGCGCCGCACGTCGCCCTGGCCTTCGCCGCAGAAGGTCCATTTGGCAACCCCGTCCATGTGGATGCCGTCCTTGATGTGGATGTAGACGACGTGCTCGCGGACCTGGCGGTAGAACTCCCATGGCGATTGGACGGGGTAGGGGGCGGGCTGCGTCCGGTCGAAGGTCTGCACCGGGTTGCCGGTGTCGAAGACCAGCTTCAGTCCGGGGACTTCTTCGAGCATGCGGAGCGAAAGGGACCAACCCAGTCCGCCGTAGTTCATGCAGTTTTCATGAACGGGCTGAATGCCGGCGTCCAGGAACAGGTTGGTCAAGGTGCGCAACCGCTCGAAGCGGACCTCGGCCATCTGCTCGCTCAGCGGCCGGTCGGCGAAGGGTGGATAGCTCATGATGCGGATCAGCTTGGTGCCCAGCCGCTGCATGCGCGGGATGGCGCGCTTCGTCTCCTCGAGATCGGTGTCGAAAGGCTTGCGCACATCCTTCGCCCAGTTCGCGATCGCGGAGCCGAAGCAGTTGACCGTGATGCCGGCGTCGGCGAGCTTGCCGACGGCCGCCTCGAAGGCAGCGTCGTCGAGGTTGTGTATGTTGACACCGTCGATGTTTCGGCTCTCGATGCAACGCCAGCCCAGTTCGCGGGTTGCGCGAATCTGCCCGTCGAGATCGCGGGCGGCCTCATCGGCAAATCCTGTCAGATACATGGCGTGGCTCACTTGGGGTTGGTGTTGAAGGAGGAGGCGAGATCCTGCGGCTTGGCGCCGGACTCGGTTTTCTTTTCGAAGGAGGAGCGTGCGATGAGGCCCATCAGGTGCGCTTCGTAGCGGGCGGGGTCCATCGGCAGGTCGATCGTCTCGCCGGTCATCGACGAAAGGAGCATGGACGTGGCGAGTTCAACCGAATGGATGCCCTCCGCGGCCGGGGCGACCAGCGGCGTGCCGTCGAGAATCGCATCGGCAAAGTTGGTCAGGATCTCGTTGTGCTGTCCCCCGCCGCCGCGGGCCGGCGGCACGTCGATGGTCCACAGCTCGGGGCTTGCGAACATCGCCTTCGTCTCGTCCTTGAACTGCTTGACGGAGACCTCGGTGCGGTAGAAGGTGATCTTGCCGCTCTCGACCACGAGCCGGCCGCGGTCGCCGCAGATTTCGAGGCGGTTCACGCCGGGGGCCTCGCCCGTCGCGGTGATGAAGACGCCCGTGGCGCCGTTGGCGTATTCGAAGTAGGCGGTGACCTCGTCCTCGACCTCGATGTTGTGGCGCTTGCCCAGGTTGCAGAAGGCCCGCATCTTGACGGGCATGCCGCAAAGCCACTGGAGGAGGTCGAGGTTGTGCGGGCACTGGTTCAGCAGCACGCCGCCCCCTTCGCCCTTCCAGGTCGCGCGCCAGCCCCCGCTTTCATAGTAGCACTGGGTGCGGAACCAGTTGGTGACAACCCAGTTGACGCGGACCAACTCGCCCAGTTCGCCCGCCTGGATCATCGCGCGGACCTTGCGGTAGTAACCGTCGGTCCGTTGATTGAACATCGCGGCAAAAACGAGTTTCTTGTCGGTGTGCGCGGCGATGAGGCGCTGTGCATCGGCCTTGTGCACCGAGATGGGTTTTTCGACCAGGAGGTGCTTGCCGCCCTTCAGCGTTTCGATGCCCACCGTCGTGTGTCCATAGTGGGGGGTGGCCACAAGGACTGCGTCGACGGCGTCGGAGGCGATGAGGTCGGCGCTCTTTTCAAAACGGAGGATGTCGGATGAAAACTGCTCCATCTTGCTGGGAACCAGATCGCACACGGCGCTCACCCGCATGCGGGGAACCTTGCCGGCGATGATGCTGCGCGCATGAGCCGAGCCCATGCCTCCCGTTCCCACGATGCCCAGTCTGACTTCTTTCACGAAAAACTCCGTTGTGGTTTCAAAAAACGCCGTTCTGGCGAGTTGGATTCAGCATACCCCAAGTCTGCTCACGGTGCAAGCCGTGAACGCAGCCGTGAACGCAGCCGTGGGGACGGGGGATGCGCCCAGGACGGGACGCGTCAACTTCGTTGCCTCGGCCCGTGGGTTCAGGAAACAAGGTTCAGGGTTCAGTGCGGCCTCTGGCCGCCTACGCCGGCCAGTTGGATCGAGTGGGAGACTTGCCGCATTGTTCTCGTCCTCGTTTTCGAAATTTTGCATCGAGGACGAGGACGACGACGAGAACGAGGGTGCCACGGATCCCTTCATTGTGCCCCCGACTCAGCGTCTGAGGACGCACTGGATCCCGCCGTCCCCGGCGGTAGGCGAAAATGCAAGACGCTACGACGCCCTTTTCACTACGGGCGAGGACGCCCGGCTCCAGATCACCTTTGGCGCGAGACGATTTATAGCGCCCTTCAGGCGTCCAAACGGCGCGGTCTGATACGTCCCGCGCTTGACTACAGTAGGCGGCTCCGGGCCGAGTTGAACGGCGCTGCCAGATCGACGGGCTTGGCGTCCGTTGCCACTTGTTTTTGGAACTCGGACTTCGCGATCAGATCCTGGAGCAGCGCCTCGAAGCGTGCGGCGTCCATCGGAAGCGCGATGGTCGAGTCGGTCATCGACGAGAGCAGCATGGCGTTGCTCAACTCGATCGAACGGATACCCTCCTCGGCGGGGGCGATCAGCGGCGTGCCGTCGAGAATCGCGTCGGCGAAGTTCTTGAGAATCTCCTGGTGCATGCCGCCGCCGCCCCGTGCGGGGGGGACGTCGATGTTCCAGACTTCGGGTGTCGCGAAGCTCGCCGGTGTCTCTTCCCGGAACTTGCGGACGGAGACTTCGGTTCGGACAAAGGTGATCTTTTCATTCTCGAGAACCAGCCGTCCGCGGTCGCCGCAGATCTCCAGGCGGTTGGTACCCGGCGACTCGCCCGTCCCGGTGACGAAGACACCTGTGGCGCCGTTGGCGTATTCGAAGTAGGCGGTCACTTCATCCTCGACTTCGATGGCGTGGCGCTTGCCGAGGTGGCAGAAGGCCCGCATCTTGACGGGCATGCCGCAGAGCCATTGGAGAAGGTCAAGATTATGCGGGCACTGGTTCAGCAGCACGCCCCCGCCTTCGCCTTTCCAGGTGGCGCGCCAGCCCCCGCTGTCGTAATACCGCTGCGTGCGGAACCAGTTGGTGACGATCCAGTTGATGCGGGTCAGTTCGCCCAATTCGCCCGCCTGGATCAGCGCGCGGATCTTGCGGTAGTTGGCGTCGGTCCGCAGGCAGAACATGGCGGTGAAGACCAGGCGCTTGTCGGTGTGCGCATCGATCAGCCGTTGCGCATCGGCTTTGTGGACCGAGATCGGCTTTTCGACCAGCAGGTGCTTGCCTGCCTGGAACGTCTCGATGCCCACCGTCGTGTGGGCGTAGTGGGGGGTGGCGACGATGACGGCATCGACGGCATCGGAGGCAACCAGGTCTGCGCTCTTCCCGAAACGGAGGATTTCGGCGGGAAACTGCTCCATCTTGCCGGGAACCACATCGCACACCGCAGTCAGCCGGAGACGCGGCACTTTCCCCGCAAGTATGGTCTGGGCGTGGGATGAACCCATGCCCCCCGTTCCAACGACCCCGACCCTGACTTCTTTCATGTTGACACCCCGAATTCATAGGCTGCATCCAGCATGGCGATGACGTTCTCGGCGGGAACGTTGGGCTGAATGTTGTGCACCTGATTGAAGACATAGCCCCCGCCGGGCTTGAAGATGGCCATCCGTTCCTTGACGTGTTCGCGGATTTGCTCCGGCGAGGCCGTTGGGAGAATCTGCTGGGTGTCGCACCCGCCGCCCCAGAAGACCAGCCGATCGCCGAATTCTTTCTTCAACCGGGCGGGATCCATGTTGGCGGCGGACGTCTGAACCGGGTTCAGGATGTCGACGCCCGCGTCGATCATGTGGGGAATCAGGTGGTAAATGGAACCGCAGGAATGCAGGAACGTCTTCCATCGGGTGTTTTGATGGATCCATCGGCACAGCTTGGCGTAGTGCGGCTTGATCATCTCCGCCCACAAGTCGGGGTCGAGGAATTCGCCACGCTGGGTGCCGCTGTCGTCCGCGGCGATCCCCCAGGCGAAGCAGCGGTCGCCGGTCGCCTCGTGCAGCAGCCGGAGGCATTGAATCGACGCCTCCACCGATTTGTCCATCATCTCGTGACAGGTTTCCTTCTCGGTCATCAGCATCATCATCCACTCGGAGGGGAGCCCCATCGTAACATTGCTGCGGCGGTCGGTGATCAGGCTCAGCCCGAGAAAGCAGACGCCCCCGCCCCAGCCCAGCAGGGCATAGTCGGTGTTCTCATACAAGGACTTCCCCCGCTGCTGAATGGCCTCAAGCTGTTCATCGGTAAACCCGGTTGTGGGACGGAAGGCCGCGGGTTCGATTTTTCCGCCGGGCATATTGAAGGCGATGTCGTCGAAGTAATAGCCCTCGCGGGGCATGCGGAAGTCCGTCTGGTGCCGGTTCCGATCGAGCAGCGCCCAGCGCCCTTCCGAATCGGTTCCGATGAGCGTGCCGGGAGGCATGAGGCCCTCCGCGCCGGCATACAGGGTGGTCGGTATCCATTGCGAATCGGGGCGCATGTCGGCGATCACCGATGTGATGTCGAGCGGCATGACATCGAGATGGAACCGTCGCAGCATCGCCTCCTCCACTGATGCGACCATGAACTTCGGATCCCAGATGCGGCTCGGACCCGATAGGCCGATCTTGGCCTTGACGCGGTTGTACGCCTTGACGCCGATGGTGGAGGCCTTCATGGCGCCGAGATCGAGCGGCACCCGGTCGGCAGGTTGAAAATTGACGGTTCGCAAGACGCGTTCACGGGAAGTCATAGCGGTGCTATTCATGCCGTCACGATAGGGCAGAGTGGCCTGGGGGTCAAGCGGGAAATCAGCCATGTCTTCCCGTGTCTTCAGATGCGCTTCAGTAGCCCTTATGCGCCCCCGCGTTGACGAGGTCCTGAAAAGCGGACGCCGGGTCGCCCAGCATCATCGACGCAGGGGTAGCGCATCACGTGTTGCCAGTTCGCGCGGCACCAGCAGCGCGTCGGGAGAGGCTGCCAGGCAATTGGGAACATTGTTGAACCAGAAGACACCGAGAACCGGGTCACTCAAGCGCCACAGCTTGCCGTCCATGCCTTCCGGCACCGGGATGTGCACCCAGTCGCCGTTCACATCCACGACCTTGACCGCTGTGCCGTCCGGATCCAGCACGGTGTGCCGGCCACCGGGATGGAACGCCGTTCGCGTGTAGAAATATTCAATCTGGCGCGTGCCCTTGGGCACATAGAAGTACATTTCCTGCATCACTTTCGAATTGCGGTAGTCCTGCCGCTGCCCCATGGGTAACGTGGCCACGCGTCCGGGTGCGACGGTGATGGACCAATAGGAGCCGTTGTCGTTGTAATCGAGTTGGTAGAGTCCGGACTTTGGCACGAGGATCACATGGTTCGTCGTCACGTTGTTCGGCAGGCGCCCCGCGGCGATTGCGACGCCTGTCGCGTCCGTGAGGGTGAACCGGTTGATGCCTCCCCATGCATCACCCGCCCGGGTCGTGAATTCCAGCGGCTCCCCGTGCAGGCTGTAGAAGTAGTATCTTGCCCCGCCCTGATAGGACTGCTCGCTTGCGATGGTGGGCGCAGCGGGCCAGGCCACGGGAACGAGGTCGCTGGAGAAGGTGACGGGCTCGCCGATTTCGGCGGGCTGGAAATAGGCGCGGCCCTCCTGAAACTCCGTTTCGATCCCCGGGCGAGGCGCCGGTTGTTCCGCGCCGGTGAGCACCGCTTCCATTTCGTCGGGAACGAAGTCGCCATGCGTATAGGGCACGTCCACCATCCACTCGGCCCGGTCCTGCCCGGGCCGCTTGTTCTGACCCCAGTTCTGCCGGATCATCTCCCAGGCGGTCAACGCGGTGGCACGCGTGCGGTAGAGGTGGGTCATGATGGCGGTGTCGAGCGCCGCCCGCTGCGCATCCGAGACCGGCTCGCGATTGCGCATCCAGTCCAGATGCACGTAGCGAAGATACAGCTTGATGTGGTCGAGACGAGCCTGGATGTCCGGTCGACCCAGCGTTTGGCGGCTGGCTTCGTCCACGTCGCGAAAGGCGAGCGCCATCAGGTGCCGGCTCATGAACGCCCCCGCTCCCGGGTTGAGCCGCTCGTAGTAGCGCTTCATGGCCGCTGCTCCGGCCCCGAAGGCCCCGTCGTAGAAATCACGGGCCGCCGCCTCGACATCCACGTCCGGGTTCCAGAGCAGGCGGTTGACAATGTAGTATCCCCTGCCGTTCGGACCCCAACTGCTCGTGCTCTCGGCACTGATCGACTTTCCGTGGCGGGCCACCCTGTCGCGCATGCCGGCCTGGGCGCCACGGATATCATTCACCCAACTGCCCGGCAGGCGGTCGTAAGTCCAGAGCCAGACCGAGAAATACTCGTAGAAGCCGGAATTCCCGGAGCGCTGCGTCCACAGGGCATCGCGTTCCGCCGGGGTGTACTTCCCTTGTCCCAACCCCGCGAGGAGCACATGCACATTGGGCTCCAGGTTGAACGACGGCGGGTCCCAGTGCGCGCTGTAGGAATACAGTCCCACCATCTTGCCCGGGCATGCTTTCTGCAACGCGCGCGCGGCCTCGTTTGCCATCCCGAAAACGCGATCGCTGACGCTGCCCATGGCCAGTGACTCCGGACTCTCCGAATGCGAGGCCGTATCGGCGGGATCCAGCGACACCATGTCGGCACCGGGATTGTCCTTGAAATATCCGACCGCATAGTCGACGACCATTTTCCGGACGGCGGGATTGGACAGCTCCAACTGAGGCCCCTGCCGTTTCATCGAGCCATCCGCCTGCTTGACGAGCGCGAGATACTCGGGATGGGCGTCGAATGCCGCCTGGTTGACCCGGATCACCGAATCGAGGTTGTGCCCGGCGTTGACGACAAACGACTCAGCCTGCCGGTTGTGGCGCTTCCATGCCACGTACTGTGCGTTCTGCTCCTCGCCGCCGGAACCCGCTTCAAACCAGATCTGACGCGCGGGAATGGAGGGGCGGTCAGTGATGTCGCGGCGAAAGCTCAGGTTCGTGATCCGGGGAACGACCTCCCATTCCGGGGACGGGAAGAACCAGCGAACCCCGAGTTCCTCGAGGAAGCGGAAAGCCGCGTGAGACGCGCCTAGCTCGGTCGCTCCGAGCAGCAACAGACGCCTCTTTTCCGTGCGAATGGCATAAGCCTCCCGACCGTCGAAGTCGTTCACGATCGCCAGGGCATCGCCCAGGTGCGGCGTGGGGATTTCGGCGAGCGTCCCGAGAACGATGCCCTCCGTGCCGTTGCCACGAACAACCTCGAACGTCGCCCCGCTGATCCGGGTCAGGTAGCCAGCCAGCTCCCTCGCAACCGCCTCCGTACCTGGCGAGGCTTGCACGGCGATGACGACGGGAAAGAGCGCCTTGCCGCCGACCGCGAGGTCAAACGCCGCCTGGCTTGCCGTGTCGTTGCGCGTGAGGGGGGTGATGCGAACCACGCTGGCCGCCGGTGCCGCAACCGGAGGAGCCGCTTTTGCAGGTGCAGGGAAAAGCAGGGCAAGCATGCATGCCAACCGCCGTATCTGTTTCTTGTCGTCGTGTGTGATCATGTCGTGGCTCCGAAACACTCAACCCTGATCGTTCAGCAGCTGCCGCAGAACCGCTGCATCGCGCATGAACTGATCGAGCGTGTCGTCCTTGACAAACTCCAGCATCGCCCAGCGCGGCTGGGGCGGGAGGGTGGGGGCCTCGGTGCGCAGCAGCGCCAGAAAGTCCCGCCAGTTGGCCAGGCCGGAGGCAAGCTCCTCGCGTTTGCCAGTTGCATCCCACTGGAAGACGTGCAGGTTTGCAAGGTATGGAAGCATGTCGCGCAGGGAAGCCAGGTGCTCCTCTTGGCTCCAGCCGACAGACGGCTGCCAATAGGCGGCCAGCCCGGCCGGCCGTGTCGCCTGCAGCAGGTCGCGGGCAGAGACGCGGGTGTCGGTGAGCGTGCCGCGGTGATATTCAAAGGCGACCGTCACGCCCTGGTCAGCGGCCATCGCCGCGATCCGCCGGGCATCCTCGACAATGCGCTCCCGGTCGGCGGGCGGTGTGGCCTCCGATCCCTGCGACCCGGCCCAGGCGCGGATGGTGCGTGTCTGGAGCGCCAGCGCCGACGCCAGCACTTTCTCAAACGGCAGGTTCTGCGCCTCGGATACGCCGACGCGGTAGTAGGATCCATAGGCCGCGACCTGTAGCCCCGCGTCACGTGTCATCGCACCCACGGCACCGGCGACCGCCAGATCGCCATGGGGCACGTGGACATCACCTCCCCATTCGATCCCCTCCAGCCTCGCCTGCGCCACCGCCGCGATGACCGCTTCGACCGGAAGCTTCCGGAAGGAAATGGATACCAGACCCGATTGAATTGCCATGTGTGCTTCTCTCCGCCG
>CAZQKI010000015.1:0-9596 GCA_964592855.1 uncultured Lentisphaerales bacterium | reverse complement strand
GGAAGGAAATGGATACCAGACCCGATTGAATTGCCATGTGTGCTTCTCTCCGCCGATCGAACAACGATCATTCATTCCATTGACCACAATCACGCAAGAGGATAGACTTCCGCAAATGAAAAAGAAAGCCGTTTTCCTGTTAGGCGTTGATGCCTTCAAACGTATTTACGGCCCGGGACAATTAGCCGCGATCAATGAGATGACGGAGGTCATCGCGCCCTATCCAAGCGCCGAACAGCCGGCACCGGACCCGTCCGTCCTGCAAGCGGCGGCTCTTGTGTTCGGCGGGTGGGGCACGCCGGGGCTGAACCAGGACCTGCTCAATCGGATGCCCGCGCTGCAGGCCGTCTTCTACGGCGCCGGATCGATCCGCGGCATCGTGACCCCCGAGTTCTGGGCACGGAACATTCCCATCACCAGCAGCTATGCCGCCAACGCGGTTCCCGTGGCGGAGTTTGCCGAAGCGCAGATCATTCTGGCGCTCAAGCGGGCCTGGCCGCTCTCCTACGCCATTCGCAATCAGCGTCGGTTCGGACACGAGCATGTGCCGGGCGCCTACGGCACGACGGTCGGTCTGGTCGCGCTGGGGATGATCGGCCAGCTCCTGGCCAAACGGCTGCAATCGCATGCGGTGAAGGTGCTCGCCTACGATCCCTTCGTACCGCAGGCCAAGGCCGATGCGCTGGGTCTCGGCGTGGAGATGACCTCGTTGGAAAAGCTCTTCGCCGCCAGTGAAGTCGTCTCGCTGCACGCCCCCAACATCCCCGCGACCAAGGGGATGATCACCCGGTCGCTGCTGGCTTCGCTCAAGCCCTATGCGACGTTCATCAACACGGCCCGCGGCGCGATCGTGGATGAGGCCGGCATGACCGGGGTCCTCGCGGAGCGTCCCGACCTGACGGCGCTTCTGGATGTGACCTACCCCGAACCTCCCGCGGAAGATTCGCCGCTTTACACGCTGCCGAACGTCTTCCTGACCCCGCACATTGCCGGTTCGCTGGCGGGCGAGTGCAACCGCATGGGCCAGCTCGCCGTCGACGAATGCCGTCGGTTCATCAATGGCGAACCGCTGCAATGGGCCATCTCCCGCGAGATGGCCGCGAACATGGCCTAGCCTAACCGGTGGCAGATGGAGTTTTCAGCATGAAGAACCGAAGCGTATTGGTGACGGGCGGCGGGCGCGGCATCGGCGCCGCCATTGTCGAGGGACTGCTGGCCAAGGGGTGGCGCGTGGCCTTCTGCGGACGGAAAAGTCCGGCGGAAATGGCGCCGCGCTGCGAAGCGCTGGCCAGGCAATCGGACGGGCGCGTCCGCTACCATCAGGCGGACGTTGCGTCGTCGGAGGACCGCCTGCGTCTGCTGGAGGCGGTGCTGGCCGAGTTCGGCACGCTCGACGCCCTGGTCAACAATGCGGGCGTGGCCCCTGAAGTGCGGGCCGATTTGCTCGACCTGCCGGAGTCCAGCTACGACCGGGTCATGTCAATCAATCTCAAGGGGCCCTTCTTCCTGACCCAGGCGGTCGGGCGCCACTTCGCGTCGAGCGGCATGCCGGGCACGATCGTGAACATCGGCAGCGTATCGGCGACGGTCGCGAGTATCAACCGCGGCGAATACTGCCTGTCCAAGGCGGGCGTGGCGATGATGACCCGGCTTTTCGCCGTGCGCATGGCGCCCCTCGGCGTGAGGGTCTACGAGGTGCGCCCGGGGGTGATCGCCAGCGACATGACGGCGGGGGTGAAGGCGAAGTACGACAAGCTGATTGCCGAGGGGCTGACCCTGCAGCCCCGCTGGGGAGAGCCGGAGGACGTGGGCCGGGCCGTGGCCATGCTGCTGGAAGGCGCGCTGCCCTATTCGACGGGGCAGGTGATTCATGTCGACGGGGGGCTGGAGATCCAGCGGCTATGAAGCGGCGGCGGGTCAATACGCTGGTCATCGGGAGCGGCGCCGCCGGTCTGGCCGCCGCGCTGCGGCTCCACGCGCTGGGCGTCCGAGACCTCCTGATCGTCACCGAGGGGTTGCAGCGGAGCACCTCGATCAACACCGGCAGCGACAAGCAGACCTACTACAAGCTGGGGCTCTACGGGTCGGAGCCCGATTCCCCGCTGCTGCTGGCGCAGACGCTCTTCGCGGGCGGATCGATGCACGGCGACCTCGCGCTGGTCGAGGCCGCCTGCTCGGACCGCTGCTTTCAGCATCTGGTGAACCTGAACGTCCCCTTTCCGCACGATGCCTACGGCCAGTACATCGGTTATCAGACGGACCACGACACCCGGCGGCGCGCCACGAGCTGCGGTCCCTACACCTCCCGTGAAATGTGCCGTGCACTGATCGCCGGCGTCCAGGCCGCCGGGATCGAAACCCTGCAGGGCCAGCTCGTGACCGATCTGATCATCCTTGGCGGCCGGCGCTGCGCGGGCGCGGTGGCGCGTCATGAGCGGAGCGGCGCGTGGACCCGGATCCTCGCGGACAACACCGTTTTCGCCGTCGGCGGACCGGGCGGCATCTACCGCGACTCCGTCTATCCGCCGATCCACACCGGCGCGATCGGGGTGGCGCTCAAGGCCGGCGCCCGGGCGCAGGGGCTGCCGGAGTCGCAGTACGGACTGGCCTCGACGGCCTTCCGCTGGAACGTCTCCGGCAGCTACATGCAGGCGATCCCCCGCTTCGTCTCGACCGATGCGCAGGGCGGCGATCCCCGCGAATTCCTCTACGACGCGCTCCCGGAGCGCGGTGCGGTCGAATCGCTCGTCTTCCTGAAGGGCTATCAATGGCCGTTTGACGTCCGCCGTGCCGAGAACGGTTCATCGCAGATCGACCTGCTGGTCCACGCCGAGCGATGCGTGAAGGGGCGTCGCGTCTTTCTCGATTTCCGGAGCAATCCGGCCCGGTTCGATTTCGAGGCGCTCGCCGCCGAGGCGCGCGACTACCTGAAGCGCTCGGGTGCGCTTCTGCAGACCCCCCTGGCGCGCCTGGAGCGGATGAATCCCGACGCGGTCGCGCTTTACGCCGCGCACCGGATCGACCTCCGGACCGACCTGCTGGAGGTGGCGGTCTGCGCGCAGCACAACAACGGCGGACTATCCGGCAACATCTGGTACGAGTCGACGAACATCGGCCATCTCTTCCCCATCGGCGAAGTGAATGGATCGCATGGCGTGGCGCGCCCCGGAGGCGCGGCGTTGAACGCGGGGCAGGTCGGGGCGTTTCGGGCCGCCGAATGGATTGCGGCCCGGCAGGAGGTGTCGGCCGATGACTCGCTGGACGTCGCGGAGGCCGGCCGGATTGCGGACGGTCTGATCGCTGCGGCGCAAAAGCTCCTGCACGGCACGCGCAACTGGAAAAACGATCGCGCGGAACTGCAGGCCCGCATGACGCATCTGGGCGCCCTGATACGCCAGTCCGGAAAGATCGGCGCCGCCGTGACGGAGGCCCGGAAACTCTGCGAAGCCATCGGCCGCGAAGGGTATCCGCCCGAGGCGGGCAACCGCGGGCTGAACAACCTCCAGCTGGCCTTGGCGCATTGGGTCTATCTGTCGGCGATCGCGTTTCAGACCCGATCAGGGACGGGTTCGCGCGGTTCGGCATTGGTGCTCGATGGTCACGGTACAGTCGCCGAAGATCCCGCCTTCCGTGGGAAAGTCCTGGAGAGCCGCTTCAACGGCAGGCAAATTCGTCACCGGTGGGTGAACTGCCGTCCCGTACCGTCAGCCACGGAGGGATGGTTCGAAACAATCTGGTCGCAATTCAAATCCAAGGCAATCTATCAATGAGTCTATCCATTCCCAAAATCACCGCATTTAAAACCGTCGAAACCTTTCGCGCGCATCTGGCCTCGCTGCAGTCGGAGCTGACGCTGGACGATGCGATCCTGGGCGGCGACGCGTCGCCGCTCGCGCAGCCGCTGACCTGCTACGGCCGCATGATCGGCAACCGCTGGGCGATTCTTCCGATGGAGGGGTGGGACTGTCTCCCCGACGGTTCGCCGAGCGAGTTGACGCGGAGGCGCTGGCACAATTTCGGGCGGAGCGGCGCCAAACTGCTTTTTGGCTGCGAAGCTGCGGCCGTGATGGTTTCCGGCAAGAGCAATACGCGCCAGTTGATGATCACGGAGACGACGGCGCCGTCGCTGGGCCGGCTGCTGCGCGAGGTGCGCGACATTCACCGCGCCCAGTTCGGACGCGACGACGACCTCCTGGTGGGACTTCAACTGACCCATTCGGGGCGCTACAGCCATCCACATGATGACCACAAACTGGAGCCGGTCACGGCCTATGCCCATCCCATGCTCGACCGGAAATTCGGCTGCACGGCGGAGCAGGTTGTCGGCGATGCCGAGGTGCAGAACATCATTGCCCACTTCATCCGTGCCGCGCGGCTGGCACGCGACGCCGGGTTCGACTTCGTCGACGTCAAGATGGCGCACGGCTACCTGGGGTTCGAGTTCCTGCGGGCCATCGGACGGCCGGGTCCCTACGGCGGCAGCTTCGAAAACCGCACGCGCTTTTTCCGTGAAATCGTCGAAGGCATCCGCCGTGAAGCGCCTGGGATCGAAGTGGCCACGCGGTTGAGCCTGTTCGATTTCATGCCGTTCGAGAAGGGGCCGGATGGCGTGGGCCGGCCCATGACGGCCGTCGACGGCATCGGCGCGGGCAACTACCCCTACGCGTTCGGCGGCGACGGAACCGGAGTCGGAATCGATCTGAACGAGACCGTGCAGTTTCTGGAACTGGCGCGAACGCTGGGCGTCGAACTGATCTGCACCACCTGCGGCAGTCCTTACTACAACCCCCATATCCAGCGCCCCGCCTACTTTCCGGTCTGCGACGGCTACCTCCCCCCCGAAGATCCCGTGCTTGGCGCGGCGCGGCAGATTGCGGCCCTGGCTGCGGTCAAGGGGCATTTCAAGGATGGCGGCCTGTGCTTCGTGGGGTCGGGCTATACCTGCCTGCAGGAGTTCCTGGTGCAGACGGCGCAGCGGACGGTGCGGGACGGCAAAGCCGATTGCGTCGGCATCGGGCGCATGGCCCTCTCCTATCCCGAGATGTGCGCCGACACGTTGGGCGGAAAGACATTGAACAAGCGGCGGATCTGCCGCACCTTCGGCGATTGCACGACGGCGCCCCGCAACGGCATGGTTTCGGGCTGCTATCCGCTGGATGAATTCTACAAGGGTCGTGACGAGGCCGGCCGTGTCCGCGAGATCAAAGCGGAATACGAGAGGAAGCGCTGTCTATGATTTGCCAAAAACTGGGCCTGCTGCCCGACAGCCTCTTTGCGGACGCCGATTCGTGGCGGCCCTATCCCAAGACCGGCGAGCGCCAGGCGTGGCAGGCGTTGCCCGCGGCCACGCGGCAGGCGTGCATCGCGGCCGGCGAGGCCCATCTGGGATATGTCTGGCCGTTGCTGCCGGCGACAGAGATCCTGGCGTATCGGCGCGACGGCAACCGCACCCGCTATCAAGCACCCTATTTTGCCCGGCGACACGCCTTGATCGCGCTGGTCCTGGCCGAATGCTGCGAGGGGCGGGGACGCTTTCTCGACGAGATCGTGAACGGCATCTGGTGCATCTGCGAAGAGAGTTCGTGGAGTCTTCCGGCCCACCTGGCCTACGTTGACGGCAATGGCGGACTTCCCGACCCGAACACGCCGATGGTCGATCTCTTTGCCGCAGAGACCGGCGGCATCCTCGCGTGCGTACTCTATCTGCTGGAGGCCGAACTGAACGGGATCTCGAACCTGCTGCCGGCGCGCCTGCGGCGGGAGATCGAGACACGCATCATCGAGCCCGCCCTTGCACGGGATGATTTCTGGTGGATGGGTCTTGCGAGCGGGGCCCGCACGCTCAACAACTGGACGCCCTGGATCGTTTCCAACTGGCTCCTCTGCATGCTGCTGGCGGACAGGAACCCCGGGCGCCGCGAGGCGTCGCTGTTCAAGGCGGCCGGTTGTCTGGACCGGTACATCGCCCAAATGCCCGCGGACGGCGGATGCGACGAGGGTCCCGGCTATTGGGGACGCGCGGCAGCGTCGCTGTTCGACTGTCTGGAATGTCTGAAGGGCGTGTCGGGCGGAGCCCTTGCGTTTTACGACGATCCGATGGTCCAGGCGATGGGAAGGTTCATTGTCGACGTGCACATCGCGGGCGAGTGGTATGTCAACTTCGCCGATGCCGGAGCGCGCATCAAGCCGCGCGCGCATACGATTTACGGGTATGGCGTGCGCACGGGGGACACGGATCTCATGCGGCTGGGGGCGTCGATCTGGCAGCAGTCGCAGTCCGGCAAGGCCAGTTTCGACTTGGGCGGCGATGTATTCCGTGCGCTTCAAGCCCTCTTCCAGTTCCCGATCACCACTTCGGTCGAGACGCCGGCGCCTTTCATTCCAGGTGCCTGGCTGCCCGATACGGAAATTGTCACGGCACGCGATGTTGCCGGCAGCCCGCAGGGTTGGTTCCTGGCCGCCAAGGGCGGACACAACGGCGAACGCCACAACCACAACGACGTCGGGACGTTCATCGTGTACCGCGACGGAGCGCCGCTGCTGGTCGATGCGGGCGTCGGCGAATACACCCGGCAGACCTTCGGCCCCGAGCGCTATTCAATCTGGACGATGCGCTCGGAGTTTCACAACCTGCTGCCGACGGTGGACGGGGTGGGGCAGTCGCCCGGCAAGCCGTTTTGCGCCCGGCATGCGGCGTGTCAGATGGATGACGAAACGGTGGAGTTCGCGCTGGAGCTGCAGGAGGCTTATCCTCCCGAGGCGAAGTTGGAGCAGTGGCGGCGCCGGATTCTCTTCGAGCGGGGGAAGCAGATCACGATCACGGATCGCTACACGCTCGCGGCGGATGTCGCGGAAATCGTGTTCAACATGCTGACCCCGTCGCTGCCGACGCGGGTTGGCGAAAACCAGATTCGCCTGACTTCGCAGATGCTGCCGGATGCCATGGCCTCCGCGGCAGGGATGATGGCGTTCGAAGCGGATCATTTCGAACTCACCCTCGGCGAGATCCCCATCGAGGATTCGCATCTATCCCCGGTTTGGGGGAAGCGCTTGCACACGATCCGGCTGCTGCTGCGCAATCCCGCCCGGACGGGCACGGTAAGATGTACCGTGACAGCCGATGCAGGAACGTGAAACTGCCGTATAGAATTGAAATGAACCCGGACAACAAAGTCAGTCTCGTAACCGGTGGCGCAAACGGCATCGGCCGCTGCATTGCCGAAGCCTTTCTCGATGCAGGCGCGCGCGTCGCGGTCGTGGATACCGATGCCGTCTCGGGCCGCCAACTGGTCAAACGGTTCCCCGGCCGGCTGTTGTTCGTCCACGGCGATATCTCCGAGGAAACGGTGATTGACGATTTTGCGACGCAGGCAGTCGCGGCGTTTGGCAAAGTCGATTGTCTGGTCAACAACGCCTGCGTGAGCCGTCGCGGAATCCTCTCTGGATGCAGTTTCGACGATTTCAACTACGTGCTCCGCCTTGGCGTCACGGCGCCCTATTGCCTCGCGAAGCGCCTGCGTGGCCATTTCGCGAAAGGCGCCGCCATTGTGAACATTTCGTCGACCCGCGCCGTCATGTCCCAGCCGGACACCGAGAGCTACACGGCGGCGAAAGGCGGTATTTCGGCCTTGACCCACGCCTTGAGCGTCAGCCTGGCCGGCGTCGCCCGCGTGAACAGCATCAGCCCCGGATGGATCGACACGGGCGCTTATCAGCACGACGACGCTTATCGGCCAAAGCATGCTGTGGCGGACCAGGTGCAGCATACCGCCGGCCGGATCGGCGTGCCTGAGGACATCGCCAGGACGGTCCTTTTCCTGTGCAGCGACGATGCCGCATTCATCAACGGCCAGAACATCACGGTGGACGGAGGCATGTCCAAGCTCATGATCTACCACGGCGACGGCGGCTGGACGTATGACCGGGGGAAACACAGCGAATAGTCGCGAACGTGGACATTAGGAATCGATTCCCAGGGCCAGGGCGGGACCGAAAGGTGCCAGCGAGACTGTTTCGTAGCTCGACATGGCGTCGCACTCGGCGCGGCCGTGGGTCCAGAGCTTGATGAACAGTTCCTTGACGACCGGTTGCAGTTCCGGTTTTTCGACAAGGTTGACCATCTCGTGCGGATCTTTTTCCAGGTCGTAAAGCTCGTCGCGGTCAACCGGATTGTAAACCAGTTTCCATTTCCGGGTGCGTATCGCGCGCTGGGTGTAAAGGATCTCCACGCCATTGCACTGCGTGTAGACTTCTTCCGGCCAGTCGGAGGGTCGTTCGCCCCGGAGGAACGGAACCAGGCTGCGTCCGCTGGGACCGGCTGTCGGGCTGGCACCGGTCAGTTCGGTCAAGGTGGGCGAGAGGTCGCAATGCGTGATGAAGGCTTGTTCGCAGCGTCCCGGCGCGGCAATGCCGTTGGGCCAGCGGAAGACGTAGGGCACCCGGTAGGCGCCGTCGAAGGGGGCGATACCCTTGGCGAAAAGCCCATGTTCGGCCGAGAATTCGCCGTGATCCGAAGCGTAGATCACCAGCGTGTCGTCGGCTTGACCCGTGGCCTGGAGTTCATCCAGCATGATTCCCGTCAGGTCGTCCATCATGTCGCAATAGCCCCAGTAATGGGCCACCGCCTCGCGGGCCTCGTCCGCCGAAAGCTGGGCATACTTGCGCTGGAGGCGGCCGTAGTAGCCGGGTCGGTTGCGCATGTCGTCGTTGTAGTTGGGCGGCAGGACGACATCGACGGGATCGTAGCGCCGGGCATAGGCTGCCGGTACCACGAAGGGTCCGTGCGGTCCGGTCAGACCGAGGTACAGGCACCAGGGGGCTTTTGCGCGCGCCATGGTCCGCAGCCGCTCCCGTGCGCTGTTCATGAAGGCGTAGTCGCGGGTTTGCTCGAAGGTTTCCGACGAAGTCCCGTACAGGTGCAACCTGCGCCAGCCGGGCACGTGCAGTTCGCCGCGGGCTCGCGGACGGGGATCGTTGCGCGGCAGGTTCACGTAGGATTCATAGTCGTGGTGCGGATAGATGCCGGTCGAGCAGATATCCAGTTCGTCCCAGCCGAAATCGGAAGGGTTGCGCTTGGCCGACACGTGCCATTTTCCGGCATAGGCCAGATTGTAGCCGGCGTCGCGCAGCTTTTCCGACCACGTTTCGCATCCGGGATTCAGATCCCGTTGCAGCGCGCTGTCGTTCTGGACGTTGTTGAACACGCCGTGCTTCGAGGGATACTGGCCGGTCATCAGCGACGCCCGAGCCGGGCAGCAGTGGGTCGTGGGCGTGAACGCATGCGTGAAACGCACCCCTTCGCCGGCCAGGCGGCGGACATTGGGCATGGCGCAGGGATGGCCGGCATCGAGGTGATCAGCGCGACCGTGGTCGGTCATGATGAACAGGATGTTGGGTTTCATAAAAAATGGCTGGGAAAGGATGTAAACGACGTCACTTTACGCGCAAATATAAAGCTTGTCCAACGTTTTTCCCCAAGGACGTTTTCCAAAATTCTTTGGATGGACGGCCCGGGAGGACCGTCCTACGACAGCGAACCCCGTAGGGCGGTGCTCCGCGCCGCCTCAAGTCGGTGCGCAAGATTTGAGGTTACTACG
>CAZQKI010000014.1:0-46266 GCA_964592855.1 uncultured Lentisphaerales bacterium | reverse complement strand
GCAGATGAACGCTGAGCAGATGAACGCTTGCCACCCCGTTTGTAAAATATTAACCTGTCTGCATTTGTCGTCGTGCCGTCATCGGTCGTTGCCTTTTAGGGGACGCACCGGAATGATGCGGACGGGACTCCCCAAGCGAACTGCAACATGAAAGAGGAACACGATCCCCACGCTTCTTTCGGCGTGGCCATGGGTGCGGGCTCCGTTCTCCTTTGGAGCCTGTCCTCCGCCTGCATTGTCTTTGCCGGAAAACGGGTGGGGGTCTGGCAGTTTCTGGCCCTGACGGCGTTGAGCGGCGGACTCCTGCAGATGCTCGGCTATCTGGCCATGGGGCGCCGTCTCCGTTCCCTCGTCCTGCCGCCGCCGAAGCTCTGGCTGGCGATCGCCCTGGGATTTGTCGCCTACCTGCTGCTCTACACCACGGCTCTGGTTTCGGCGCGGACGGAGGCGCAGGCGGTGGGCGTGAGCCTGATGAACTACCTGTGGCCGACGCTGACCATCCTCTTCACGACGTGGCTGGTGCCCGGCGAGCGGATGCGGCCCCGGTTGGCGTTCTCGATCCTCCTGTCGTTCGGCGGCGTGCTGCTGGCCAACGGGCGTGACATCGCCTGGCCCGGCACCGGCGTCTCCGTCTGGCCCTATTTGCTGGGCGGCGCAGCCGCTGCGTCCTGGGCGGCGTACTGTGCGCTGACCTCCCGCTGGCGGCGCTGGGCGAAGGACTATGCGACCGCGCCGATGGGTTTTCTCCTGGTCGGGACCGTGGCGGCGGGCGTGTGTTTGTGGCACGGGGAATGGCAACCGATGGATGGGCGCGCCTGGAGCGTGGTGCTGCTGACCGCGACCGGGCCGTGGGCCATCGGTTACATGCTCTGGGAGATGGCCCTGCATCGCGCCTCCGCCATCACCCTGGGACTTCTGGGATCGGCCACACCGGTCCTCTCGACGCTCTGCATGCTCGGGGTGTTTGCGGTAACCTCCGCCACTCCCGTCAGCGGAGCGCGGGTCGCGGTCCTGCTCGCGGCGGCGGTCATGATCGGCGTGGCGGTGGCGGTGGGCCGGACGACCGGGGGGAAGTAGACGCGATCAGCCGGTCGTGCGGGCGGGGAGCACCGCCGTCTTGACCCCCGTCCGCTCGCTCAGCCAGAGTGCATAGAGCAGTTCGGTGGTGTGGGCGCCGTCCTCCATCGAGCAGATCAGCTCCTCCCGCCCCTCGATCGCATCCATCAGGTTCTTCGAGCGGATCACGATGCCATGCGAGCTGTCGGGAAGCTGGGTCAGCTTGGGCGCCGTCTGGATTTCGCCGTCGGTCCGGTAATAGGCGTGGTATTCGTACGGTTCATAGAGGTCGCGCATCAGCCAGGCGCTGCCCAGCGTGCCATGCACTTGGGCGAACTGGTGCTGGTTGCCGCCGACCTGGGGCACGCGCGTGGAGCCGGCCAGGACGTGCACCAGCGCGCCGGACCGCATCCAGAGAATGCCCATCTGCACGCCCTGTCCGCCGTCCGGCATCGCCGCCACCGCGGGGGAGTCGGTGCTGAACGCATGGGTGGCCTCGCCCAGGAAGTACCGGGCGGTGTCCCACGGGTGCGTGGCATGGGTCAGCTCGGAGGCGGTGATGTAGTTCCCGCCCCGGTCCTCGTAGGGGTTGCCTCGCTTCATTCCCGTCGCCACGGTCGTATCGCCGCCGGCCAGGTCGCTGTGCTGCTTCAGGTAGGCGGTTGCGTTCGCCGCCTGGATCCTCCTGCCGAAGTGAGGGTGGCTGTAGGAAATTTCGGCGGTGATGATTTCGCCGAGGGTGCCGCCGCGGATGACCGAGCGAAAATCCATGAAGGCGTTGCGGTAGCGGAGGGAATAGGCTACGGCCACCTTCAATTCGGGATGTTTGTGCGCCAGGTGGAGAAAGCGGCGGGACTCGTCGAGGTTGTAGCCGACGGGCTTCTCCATCAGCACGTGTTTGCCGGCCGCGAGGCACGCCGACACATGCTCCAGATGCCGGTCGCTGAAGGAGCAGACGCAGACGATGTCGAGGGGCGCCTTCGCCAGCATGTCGCGGTAGTCGGTGTATTCCGCGGCGGCGCCGTTGAAATCGGGGAATTCACCCTTCAGGCGCTTGATCTGCGACGGGGCGATGTCGCACAGTGCCGTCATCCGGCAGTTGTCCTTCCTGGCCTGCCAGCCCTCGGTGTGGAACTTGGCTACGCCGCCGCATCCGAGGATGCCGATCCGATATTCATCCATAAATTGCGCCACTCACTTCCCGTGACTATGCCAGGTGATCGATGCGAGGCCGCCGCTGGGGATGGCGAGGGGGACGCCCGCCTTGAGCACCATCCGCTGGCGCGAGACGGCGCGGAGCCGCCAGTCCCGGATCTGGACCGTCGCCGGTCCGGCGGATTCGGGAATGACGTAGAGCCGGTCGCGGCCGGTGCCGTTCAGGACGATGGTCTCCCGCGCCGCCGGCAGACGGATCTCCGCGGCACCGAACAGGGCGGTCACCACGGTTGTTTCCGCGTTGCCCATGCGCCAGGTCTCCAGCCGCGGATCGAGCGGTTCGCGCGGCAGCACCCACAGGGGGCGTCGCGCGTTGTAGAAGCTCAGCCAGGCCTTGATCACGGCAAGCGTGGCGGGGGGCTGCCGGACCAGGTCGAGCGAGAAGGTGGGGACGCCGGCAGTGATGGACTTGATCATCATCAGCGCCAGGTCGCGCGGCGCATCATGCACGCTGCAGGCGAAGTAGTCGTTGTGCGTCGCGGGCGCGTAGGTCTGGAGGTAGGCGCAGCGGTCGAAATTCGTGTCCATGTCGTAGGCCGTGTCGCCGGCCCGGACCATCGTGCCCCAGCGTGCCGAAATGACGTTGCCGTAGTTCTGCTTGAGTTCCAGCGTGCCGCCCGGCCGCACGCGCTGAAGCGTCTCCCAGATCTCCTGTTCCAGGCGGCGCACCCCCTCGATCAGGCTGTCGGATTCGTGGGTGTGGGTTCCGTCGCACGGGGTGAGCGGCAGCGTGTTGTACAGATCAACCTTGAATCCGTCCGCGCCGTACGCCGTCAGCATCCGTTCGATTTCCGAACGGACATGGGCGCGGACGTCTGGGTCGCTCGGGCAGAGGTTGTAGAAACCGTTGGGAGCCATGACCGGCTTGCCCTGGTGGCAGACGAGGTGGTCCTTGAAGCGCGCGAAGATCTGGCTGTCGGGCGAAATGCAGGTCGGTGCATACCAGAGCAGCACGTCCAGCCCCATGCCGTGCAGCTTGCGGATGAGCCGCGGCAGGTCGCGGAATTTGTCGGGGTCGGGCGCGTAGTCGCCGATGTTGAGGGGGCGGTCGTCGGTATCGAGTCCGGGGCCGAACCATCCGTCGTCGAGGATGATGCTGCGCATTCCCGACTGGCGGGCCAGCACGGCGTTCGCCAGCACGGTCTTCTCGTTCATCCGGTCGGAGCACCACGCGGTCCAGGTGCACCAGGTCGGATCGAAGGCCTTGGGATTCACCGGGTAGCTGACGCCGTGGATCTCGCGGCACAGCGCCGTGTAGCGGCGGAGGGCGTGAAACCAGGTCGGCTGGTCGGCGCTGCGGAAGAGCGTCTCGGACACCGCCTCGGTCTTGCCGTAGCGCCAGCCCGCGCCGGGGAGGCGGAAGGCGAGCGTCAGGACATCGTGGCCGCCGCGCATGGCTTTGCGGGCGGAGAGGAGCGGGTTGACGCAGCGGCAGACGCTTTCGCGCAGGTAGCTGAGCAGTCCGTAGGCGTAAGTCCGTTCCCCCGTCTGGTCGACGAGGGCGACGAAGGGGTGGCCGTCGTTGGGGGCGCTGACCTGCGTGACGGTCGACCGGAGGAAGAGCGCGCGGTCTTTGAAAATGTATTCCCGTCCGCCGTCGGGGAGGATGACCTTGGAAAAGTTCAGGATGGGCACGGTGAAGCGCACCTCGACCCATTCCACGTCCATCGGCGCGCCGTCGGCGCGGGCGAAGCGGAAGTTCACGCACTCGCCGCCGCCGGCGGTCCAGACGATGCCGTCCTTGCGGCGGGTCCGCGGCGCCGACGGGAGGTTCTCGAAGGTCCATTCCCGTCCGTCAGCACGAATGCTCACGCCCACAGTGGGCCACGCGGGTGTCTTGGCTGTCTGCTTCATGAATGTTGAACGCCTGCCGGGTGGCGGCGCCTGTCTGCCTTTCTTCGTTGACCTGGGAACGTGCGGTTATTTCTTTTTGTCCGGAGCGGGCGGCGGCAGCGGCGCCGCACCGCTGTAGATCATGGCCGGCCGCAGCAGGCCGCCCAGCAGCAGCTCGGAGATGCGGCGGTGATAAAGCTTCAGCGTCACCGTGTGCTCGGTGTCGGCCTTCAGCTTGCCCGTGATGTCCACGTCCAGCGGCTGGCGCGACTTGATGTAGCCGGACTGGGCGAGCGGCTGGCCGTCCAGCCAGACCGACATCTCGTTGCCGTCGGGTTCCATGAACCAGAGGGTCAGCGGACCATCCGGCAGTGTCTTGGGTGTCTTGATGGTCGTCTGATACCACATCCAGGTGAGTTGCTCGGGGATCTTCTGCTCGTTGAGCGTGGCGGAATAGGTCTTCACTTTCTGCCAGCCGTCGGCTTCGGCGGCGGCGGCCTTGTGCCAGCCGTTGGATTCGCCGACCGCGGCCGGATCATATTTGAACAGCCACTCGTCCGGGAGCTGCAGCACGAGCTGGCGTCCGTCCGACACGCGTGCAAGGCCGGAAGCCTGTCCGCCGCCCAGGAAGCGGGGGACGTAGCCCCGCTTGTATTCGCCAATGGGGTGGATCTTTGCGGCGTGGGTCGCATCCATGTGGGCGATCAACTGGTCGTAAAGCTTCTGGGAGGCCGCGAAGTCGCAGCGGTTTACGGCTTCGCGCCAGGCGATGTAGAACTTGGCGTTGTCGAGTCCCATCTGAAACATCGCGACGCGCCTGGCGATCAGCTCGTCCTGGCCGGCGGCCTTGGCCGCCGCCGTCAGATCCGCCTGGCAGGCGGCGAGCAGTTCCGGCGTCCAGAAGGCGTGCACGCCATGGAAGCTCCCCGCGTGGACAGGGGTCGTGGCGTAGGCCTTGTCGATCCGCTCCCAATAGGCCTTGATCGGCGGGGCGGCCGGGCCGCAGAACTTCGTGTAGAAGTCGTCCATCACGGCCGCGACGTCCAGATCGGCGTCCCAGGCCATCCGGGCGACGAGGTAGGTGTGGGGGCCGTAGATGTGGGGCGTGTAGAGGCATTCAATGTTCAGCCCGATGCAGCCCTGCGCCTTCAACCAGGGAATGTCTTCCTTCCAGATGGAGATCTTGGAGAAGGGGACCGTCAGCTCGGCAAGATTGTAGTTGTATTCGCGCCAGACCAGCTTCTGTTCGACCTTCGTCCAGCCCAGCACCATCTCGCGGCAGCGCTGGCGCGGTTCGCAGATCGGGTTCGACAGGCTGTGCACGCGGCAGAAGCGGATCGGGGCCAGTGAGACGCAGAGGTTGTCGAGTCCGCCCGCGACCCGTTTCGGGGGCAGCGTGTAATCGGCGTAGGCGTAGTGGCAGAGGATGGCCTGGGGGTTGACCTTCTTCGCTTCGCGGGCGATGTAGTTGTAGAACTCCTGGTAGCGGTCGGACATCACCGGGGTGCCGGAACTGGGTTCGAGGTAGTCGGGGATGTCGAGCGCCTTGCAGCGGTCGCACTTGCAGTAGTTGACGCCGTCGGGGGGGGAGATCGAGGCTGAGACGACGCCCTTGCCCTTGATCCGCTCGACGACGTTGGAAAGATAGTTGGCGCGGACCTGCGGGTCGGTGGTGCAGAGCCAGTTCGGCCAGTTGTGTCCCGAACTGAGTGCCATGCCGCCCAGGCGGTTGTGCTTGACCCAGCCGGAGCCGCGCCAGTTCGGACCCCAGAGCGAGCGGCTGATGAAGTCGGGCTGTTCGGCGATGTCAATCGCGTCGACATGGACCGTCTTCAGCGCGGGGATGACGGTGCCGATCTCGTTGTCGATGAACCAGCGGCAGCCGAAGGTTTCGAGCAGGTGCGAGGTGGCGAAGAACGTGGAGTCGGCGTTTTCGCCGCCCAGCAGCAGGTGCTGCCCTTTCAGCTGGATCCGGTAGCCGTCGCCGGACGGCGTTTTAGGCGGAGGTGTCAGTCCCATCTGCCGCGCCAGATCGCCCACGATGATGGCGGCGGTGCCGGCGTCGGGCTTGCCCTCCTTTTCGAGCGTCTTGAGCGCCAGTTCCGCGCCGCTGATCTGCTTGAGGGTGGCGGCCAAATCCTCGGCGGCCTGCCGGTCGGTGGGTGCCCTCGGAGTTTCGGGCGGCTGCCCATCAGTGAACCAGATGGCCGCTTGGGGCACGCCGTCCTTGATGAGGTCCAGGCCTGCCGCCTGCAGGGCGGCCGCCCCGCAGAAAAGGACCCGTGTCAGCAGCAATGGAATCGAGTGTCTCATGGATGATCTCCCTTAACGGTTGAGTTTGGTTTGTGTCGTGCTATTATTGACGATATCGCACGCTCTGTCTTCCCGATTTATCGCTAAAAGCTCCTACTTTTTTTGGCGCACACTTTCGCCCGGTCGTGCTATAATCGGAACCTTTCATTGAACGCAGGTCATTCTATGTCACAAAAGCTCATGGTTACGCGCGAACAAGTTCTTGAGTTCCACCTGGGCGGCAAGATCCGTCTGGGGCTTCCCCGTCCCGTCGCCTCGCAGCGGGATCTCTGCCTGGCCTATACGCCCGGAGTCGCACAGGCGGTCAAGGAACTGGCGGCTTTTCCGGAAAAGTCCTTCGACTACACGTCGCGGGGCAACCTGGTCGCCGTGGTTTCGGACGGCACCGCCATCCTGGGGCTTGGCGACCTTGGCGCCCTCGCCAGCATCCCCGTCATGGAGGGCAAGGCGGTCCTCTTCAAGTCCTTCGGCGATGTCGATGCCTGGCCGGTCCCGCTGGGGCGCTGCCGTCAGGGCGGGCTGGACACAGGCAAGACCGATCCCCAGCGCATCATCGACGTGGTCGCCGCGCTGGCGCCGATGTACGGCGGCATCAACCTCGAGGACATTGCGGCACCCGCCTGCTTTGAAGTCGAGGACAAGCTGGATGCCATGCTCGACATTCCCGTTTTTCATGACGACCAGTGGGGCACCGCGGTCATCACGCTTGCCGCCCTGATGAACTACGCGCGCCTCAGCGACCGCCAGATCGGCGGCTTGCGCGTGGTCATCAACGGCGCCGGGGCCGCCGGCATCCGCATCGCCGACATGTGCAAGGCGGCCGGGGTCAAGGATCTGATGATCTGCGACACCAAAGGGCCCTGCCGTTCAGACCGCACCGACCTCAACGCCCACAAGCGTCGCCATGCGGTCAAGACCTCGGCGACGTCCCTCGGCGAGGCCTTGCGCGGCGCCCACGTCTTCATCGGCGTTTCGGCCGCCGACTGCGTCAAGGGTGAGGAGGTCCGTCAGATGGCCGAGTTCCCCGCGATCTTCGCCATGGCGAATCCAGACCCCGAGATCCACCCCGACGCCGTTGCCGCCGCGTTTGGCAAGGTCCCCTATGTCATGGCGACGGGACGCTCCGACTTCGTCAACCAGATCAACAATGTTCTGGGTTTTCCCTATCTCTTCCGCGGCGCCCTGGATGTCCGGGCCAAGACCATCAACGTCGCGATGAAGGTGGCCGCGGCCGAGGCGCTGGCCGCCCTGGCCCGCGATCGGGTGACGGACGAAGTCCGCGCCCTCTACCCCGACGAGAATCTCGTCTTCGGTCCGCAGTACGTGATCCCCAAGCCTTTCGACCGCCGTTTGCTCGTCACGGTCTCCCTGGCCGTGGCGCAGGCCGCAGTCGCTTCAGGGGCGGCCCCGGCCTGCGACCTCGCGGCCCTGAAGCAATCGCTCGAGGTCCGCAAGGCGAAGTCCTGCGGTCAGTAGACACGCGGCAGAACCGGGAGCTTATTACGATGATCATCCGCACGCATGCCTATCCGCGCGCCGCCCTCATTGGCAATCCATCGGATGGCTACTTTGGCAAGACCGTGGCCTTCACCTTCAGCAACTTTCGCGCGGAGACGCTGCTGTACGAGTCCCCCGATCTCGAGATCCAGCCCAGCACGCGCGATGAATCGGTCTTCAGAAACCTGGATGCGCTGGCAGACGACGTGCGGCTGTTCGGCTACTACGGGGGCATCCGCCTGATCAAGGCGGCCCTCAAGTGCTTCCACGACTATTGCCGGGGGCAGGGCATCCAGCTCCACGACCGCAACTTCACGATCCGCTACCAGTCCGACATCCCCAACCTCGTCGGCCTGGCCGGTTCGAGCGCGATCATCACCGCCTGCATGCGGGCGGTGCTGAACTTCTACGGCGTCGAGATTCCCAAGCCGCAACTGGCCAACCTGATCCGCTCCGTGGAAAACCGCGAGCTGGGGATCTCCGCCGGGCTTCAGGACCGCGTGGCCCAGGTCTACCAGGGGCTGGTCTACATGGACTTCGACCGCGAACGGATGGACCGGCAGGGCTACGGACGCTACGAACCGCTCGATGCCTCGCTGATGCCGCCGCTCTACATCGCCTACCGCACCGACCTCTCGGAAGGCTCCGAGGTCTTCCACAACAACATCCGCGAGCGCTTCGAGAACGGCGAGCGGGAGGTCATCGAGGCGATGCACTTCTGGGCGCAGCTCACCGACCAGGCGCGTCAGGCCCTCGAGGCGCGCGACATCGCGCGGCTCGGGCAGTTGATGGACGCCAACTTCGACCAGCGGGCCAAGCTCTACCAACTGAGTGAAGGCAACCTGCGGATGGTCCGCGTGGCGCGCGAGGCCGGGGCGAGTGCGAAATTCTCCGGATCGGGCGGCGCCATCGTCGGTGTCTGTCCCGACGAAGCGGTCTTCGAGCGGCTGCAAAAGCGCTTGGGAGAAATGCAGGTCAACGTCATCCGCCCGCAGTTGGTGTGAGGCGTGAAACGCGATGCGTGAAGCGTGAGGCGATCTTCACGGTTTACGTTTCACGGTTCACGGCTTACGGTTTACGCCTTGGCTTATGCCCAGCAATGGAGTAGCATGGATGGCAATTCGTTGGCAGGGGTCTATCCGCCGACGGCAACCACATCTGAACCCGAGGTCAGGCCATGTTGGACATCAAACGCATTCGCGAAAATCCGGACGAACTTCGGAACGGTCTCAAACGCCGTTTCCTGGATGACGCCCCGGTCGACGCGGTTTTGGAATGCGATCAGCTCCGCCGCTCGCTCGTGACGCGGGTCGAGGAGATGAAGAGCCGCCGCAATGCGATCTCCAAGGACGTCGGCGCCAAGCGCAAGTCCGGCCAGGATACCGCGGAGCTCCAGAGCGAAGTGCGGGCGATGGGCGACACCATCGCCGAGATCGACCAGCAGGTCCGCGACCTCGATGTCCGCCAGCAGACCCTCCTGCTCGCCATACCCAACATCCCCTGTCCGACGATTCCGACGGGGCCCGACTCCAGCGGCAACCGTGTCGCCCGCGTGGTCGGCGGGCCCGGGCACTACGATTTCACGCCGCTGGACCACGTCGCCCTGGGCGAGAAGCTGAGCCTCTTCGACCTCCCGCGCGCCACGCGGATGACGGGGAGCGGCTTTCCTTTGATGTTCGGCGCCGGCGCGCGTCTGCAGCGAGCCCTCATCCAGTTCATGCTCGACATGCACACCACGCAGCATGGCTACACCGAGATGCTCCCCCCCTTCGTGGTGAACAGCGACTCCATGCGGGGCACGGGCCAGCTTCCCAAGATGGAAGACGACATGTACCACTGCGAGCGCGACGACCTCTGGCTCATCCCCACGGCTGAGGTGCCCGTCACGAACTACTTCCGCGAGGAAATCCTCGACCGCCCGCTCCCGATCGCCTTGACCGCCTACACCCCGTGCTTCCGCCGGGAAGCGGGCTCGGCCGGCAAGGAGACGCGCGGCATCCTCCGCGTGCACCAGTTCGACAAAGTCGAGATGGTCCGCTTCGTCGATCCCGCCACGTCCTACGACGAACTGGAACTGCTCGTCTCGCAGGCCGAAGATGTGCTCAAGGCGCTGGGCCTGCACTACCGCGTGCTGGAACTCTGCTCGGGCGACATCAGCTTCGCCGCCGCGAAATGCTACGACATCGAACTCTGGGCGCCGGGCCAGAAGGGCTGGCTGGAGGTTTCGTCGTGCAGCAACTTCGAGGATTTCCAAGCGCGCCGCGCCAACATCCGCTACCGCGATGCCGACGGGAAGCCCCGTTTCATCCATACCTTGAACGGTTCGGGCGTCGCCCTGCCGCGTCTGGTGATCGCGATTCTCGAACAGTTCCAGCAGGCGGATGGCTCGGTGGCGCTGCCCCCCGCAATCGTCCCCTACATGGGCGGAGTCGACCGCCTGACCCCCGTGCAATGAGCAAAGCGTTTCGCTACGTTTGCGAGTACTACGCGGCCCGCCTGGGTTTGGCGGTGATCGCCAGCGTAGGTCCCGGGACCGCCTGCCGGCTGGCCGGCGCTTTGGCGTCCTGCAGCTTTCTGTTCCTCCGCAAGCGACGCCGGATCGCCATCGACAACCTGCTGAAAAGCGGTGTCGCCGCGACGCCCCGCGCCGCGCGATGCCTCGCGCGCGCTTCGTTCCGGCACATTGGCTGCGTCATCGCCGAATCCTTCTATGCCCCGAAGCTTCTGAACTCGGATGCCGGGGGGACCGCCGTGGCGCTCGAAATGCCCGACGCGACGCGCCGGATTCTGGAAGAGCCGGGACACGGCATGATTCTGGTCAGCGGCCATCTCGGCAACTGGGAAATCGGCGCGCAGGTGCTCGCCCGCTACAAACCCCTGACCGGGGTCGCGCGCGCCATGGACAACCCCCGCGTCCAGCGTCTGCTGGAAAGACGTCAGATGCGCGGCGACTTCGAGACGGTCGACAAGCACATGGTCAACCCGATGGAATTGATCCGCGTGCTCCGCAAGGACCGCGTCCTGGCGCTCCTGACCGACCAGCATGCCGGCAGCGGCGGCGTCGTCGTCGATTTCTTCGGCCGCTCGGCTGCCACCTATGCCACGCCGGCGGTTCTGCATCGCCTCACCCGCGCGCCAATCATCTTCGGCGTGTCAACGCGCCTGGGCACGATGCGCTACCGCTTCGTGCTCACGGAGCCGTTGCACTACACGTTCACGGACGACCGCGACGCCGACATTCTCCGCATCACGCAGGATCTGGCCCTGCGCCTGGAGAATGCGATCCGGCTCCATCCCGGACAATATCTCTGGGCCCATCGGCGCTGGAAGGTCTAGTGAGCGCCGCAGGCGTTGCTGCTCGTCGGCACCTGGATCTACGCGGCCGGCGGCATTGGCGTCTACTATTCGGATGGCGATTTTGCGGACGACCCCTTTTTCGTGCTGCGCGCCGGACTGAATCTGGAGTTGCTGCCCTCGCTCTATTTCGACTTCAATGTCAACTGCCGTTTCGAAACGTGGGATGACCTGCAGGAGAGCGAGTCCAACATCGATACGGACACCGTGATGCTGGGTGCGGCTCTCCGGCTGGGCTTCTAACCCAAACTAAACCAGCGCGCGCCAGAGTTCGATGTTTTCGAGCTTGGCGCGGATGGCGTTGGTGAACTTGGCGGCCGTCGCGCCGTCAACAATGCGGTGGTCGGCGGAGAGCGTCATCTTCATGATCGAGCGGATCATGATCTTGCCGTCCACGACCACTGCCTGCTGGCGGGCGCTGGAGACCGCCAGAATCGCGGCTTCGCCCGGGTTGATGATCGCGCTGAAGTTCTCGACGTTCAGCATCCCCATGTTCGAAACGGTGAAGCTGCTGCCGGTCATCTCGTCGGGCGTGAGCTTGCCGTCGCGCGCCTTGCCCGCCAGGGTCTGGGTCTGATCGCGGAGTTCCGCGAGCGTCAGCAGCTGCGCCGCGCGGACGACCGGAACGAGCAGGCCGTTGTCGATGCTGACGGCGACGCCCAGATCGACATCGCCGCGCCAGGACACTTCGCGGCCGTTGGTGACGCTGTTGACGGCGGGAAACTCCTCGAGCGATAGAACGACCGCTTCGAGGATGAAGTCGTTGACGCTGTAGACGATGCCGCGGGCCTTCAAATCGGCGCGCAGTTCCATCAGCCCTGTCATGTCGGCCGCCACGGTGACGTAGAAGTGCGGGATGGTCTGCTTGCTCTCGACGAGGCGCCTGGCGATGACCTGGCGCATGCGCGACATCACCACCGGCTTGCGGCGGACGGCCCGCTCGATGTCCGTGGTCATCAGGCGGCCGCCATCGCCCGTGCCGCGTACCGTCAGGACGTCGATGCCCTGCTCCTGCGCGAGACGCTTGGCGGCGGGGGTGATGCGGAGTGCATCGTAGTTGCGGGCGGCGAGATGGTCGCGGACATCCTTTTCTACGATGCGCCCATTGGGCCCGGTGCCCTTGATGCGACCGGGGTCGATCGCACAATCGCTCGCCAGTGCCCGGGCACGAGGCGAGATGACCAGTCGCGCCGCCTGCGCCGGCGCAGGGTTTGGGGTTCGGGGTTCAGGGTTCAGGAGCGCCGCGGGCCGCGGCACGTCGACGGGGGTCGACGTGCGTTGACGGGGGTCGACCCCCGGACTCGCCACCGCGGGAGCGGCTGCTGCCGCCTTCGGCGGCTGTACTTCGGTCTTCGCTGCCGCTGCGGGCGGCGGTGCGTCCGGGGCCTTTTCGCCCTTGGCGCCGACGTACCCGACGACGGTGTTCACGGGTACCGTGACGCCCTCGCCGACGATGACCTTGATGAGGGTTCCTTCAAAGAAGCTCTCGACTTCGAGGTTGGCCTTGTCGGTTTCGATCTCGAAGAGGATGTCGCCCTTGGCGACGGTGTCGCCCTCCTTCTTGAGCCACTTGACGATGGCGCCTTCCTCCATCGTCTGTCCCAGCTTGGGGAAAATGACGGTCTGCGCCATCAGAGGACCTCCTTGCAGGCGGCGACGATGTCGGCCGCGTTGGGCAGGAAGGCCTGTTCGAGCACGGCGGCCTGCGGCGCGATGCCGTTCTTGGCGCCGACGCGGAGAACCGGGGCGTCGAGGAAGTCGAAGGCCTCGGCCATGATGCGCGAGGCGACTTCGCCGGTGAAGCTGCCGATGTTGACCGCCTGGCTGACGACGACGCAGCGCCCGGTCTTGCGGACGGATGCGAGGACCGTCTCCATGTCGAGCGGCACGAGCGAACGGAGGTCGACGACCTCGGCCGACTTGCCCTCGGCGGCGAGCGTCTCGGCGGCCTTGAGGCAGTCATGCAGGGCCGGGCCCCAGGTGACGAGGGTCACGTCGGTCCCGGCGCGCTTGACGTCCGCGACGCCGAGCGGCGTGAGGTAGTCGCCTTCGGGAACGTCGCCCTTCGTGTTGTAGAGCAGCTGCGACTCGACGAACAGGATCGGGTTGTTGTCGCGGATGGCGGACTTCAGCATCCCCTTCGCATCGGCAGGGGTGGCGGGATAGACGACGTAGAGGCCGGGGATGTGGGCGAACATCGACTCGAGGGTCTGCGAGTGCTGCCCGCCGTAGCCCTTGCCGCCGCCGACGCTGGCTCGGATGACCAGGGGAACCTCGACGGTTGCGCCCGACATGTAATGCCATTTGCCAGCCTGGTTCGCGATCTGGTCCGAGGCCATCAAGGCGAAGTCCATGTACATCAGTTCCACGACGGGCCGCAGGCCGGTCATCGAGGCGCCGACGGCCGTGCCGCAGATGGCGGCTTCGGAGATCGGCGAGTTGAAGACGCGCTGCCGACCGAAGGCGTCGATCAGCCCCTTGGTGACCTTGAACGCGCCGCCGTATTCGGCGATATCCTCACCGTAGAGCACGACGCGTCCGTCGCGGGTCATCTCCTCGATCAGCGCCGACTTGATCGCGTCCTTGTAGGTGAGCTGACCGTTGGCGTGCTTGACGACGGGGAGTTCCCCTTCGAGCGTGATCTTCTGCGCCGCCTCGGGAACCACGTCCGCGACGGTGTCGGTATACATGTACTTGATCACATCGCGCGGATCGGGGTCGGCGGCAGTGGCGGCGCGGGCCGCGGCGCGGGCGTTGCGGTCGGCGACGCGTGCCTTCAGCGCGGCGAGCTTCTTCGCCGAGAGGACCCCGGCGTCGAGGAGCTGCCGCTCGAAGGTGACGACCGGATCGAGGGCTTTCCAGGCGGCCTCCTCGTCCTTGGTGCGGTACTCGTTGCGGGGGTCGCTGAGGGAGTGGCCGTAGTAGCGGTAGGTGTTGAACTCGATCAGGACTGGGCCTTCGCCCTTGCGGCATTTCTCCGCGGCGCGGCGCATCGCATCGTAGCAGGCGAGGAGGTCCATGCCGTTGACGATCTCGGCGTTGAGGTTGTTGTCGGCAAAGCCTGCGGCGCGGCGCGCCATCTGGCCAATGCCGGTGACTTCGCGGTCGGCGCGGCCGGTCATGCCGTAGTGGTTGTTGATCAGGGCATAGACGATCGGGAGGCCGAAGCTGTTCGTGCCGGCATAGTCGGGGTCGGTGAACTGGCCCATCGCGGCCCAGTTGAGCGATTCCATCACGACGCCGTTGTTGTAGGCGCCGTCGCCCGCGAAGCAGCAGGTGACCTTGCCGTTGCGGAGGGTGCGGGCACTCATGGCGGCGCCGGTCGCGATCGGCACGCCGCCGCCGACGATGGCGTTGGCGCCCAGATGTCCGACGCGGAAGTCGGCGATGTGCATCCCGCCGCCGCGGCCCTTGCAGTAGCCGTCCTCTTTGCCGAAGAGCTCCGCGATGGCGCGGTAGACGTGATCATCGAGGCCGGTCTCGACCAGCTCCTTGCGCTTCTCGACGGTGGCCCAGGGAAGGCGCTTGCGGAGTTCCTCGGCGCTCATGCCGCGGATCGCGGCGCACCCTTTGGCAAGCGAATCACCGTGGCCGCGGTGGGTGGAGGTGATGTTGTCGTTGTAGTGCATACCGGCGCAGCAGCCGACGGCCGTGGCCTCCTGACCGATGGAAACATGCGTGGGGCCGCGGTAGTCGTAGCCGGCGCAGGAGGGGTAGGCGCCCGTGCGGAGCTTGACGATCATCTCTTCGAATTCGCGGATGGTGAGCATGTCCTCGAAGAGATCGATGGCCTGCTGCGCCGTGATGCCGCCGTCGGCGATCTCGGCCTTGAGATCCTTCTTGTGGGTGTAGGCCGGAATCTTGCCGCAGTTGATGGACTGCGCCTTGAAACTGGGCTGAAGCGTGCTGAAGTAGTTGGTGTTGCTCATGTCGGTTCCCTGTTGATCTTCGTGAAAGTCAGTTGTTGAATGGTCCGTGTTGTTCTTGCGTGCAAGCTCAGGTTGTCACGACCTCCACGCCGATGCGGCGGAAGGCCTCCAGCTGCGCGGCCGGCGCGGCGGAGTCGGTGATAAGATGGGTGAGTTGTCCGGCATCGCCAAAGCGGACGAAGCTGGACTTGCCGAATTTGGTGCTGTCGGCGAGCAGGGCGATGCGGCGGGCGCGCGAGATGGCCAGCTCCTTGGTGAAGGCCTCGTTGGGATCGGTCGTGGTGAGGCCCGCTTCGGCGGAGACGCCGATGGTTCCCATGAAGGCCCAGTCGAGCTGGACCCGTTCGAGAACGGGGCGGGAGAGGGGGCCGACAAAGGTCTGGCTGAGGCGGCGGCATTCGCCGCCCGTGAGGATCATCCGGGGGCCGTTGCCGCTGAGCAGCTGCGCGACGCGCAGCGAGTTGGTGACCACGGTGAGGTGCGCCAGGGGGAGCAGGAGATGGGCGAGGACGAGAATCGTGCTGCCGCCGTCGAGGAAGACGGTGTCGGTCGGGTTGATCAGCTTGAAGGCCGCCTCGGCGATCGCCCGTTTTTCGGTGGTTGCGATGGCCGTCTTGTCGTCGAACAGCGGTTCGTCCAGGTTCTTGTCAATCTCGGTCGCCCCGCCATGCACGCGCCGCAGACGGCCCTGCTGCTCCAGCTCGAGGAGGTCGCGGCGGACGGTCGCGGCCGAGATTTGCAGCCATTCCGCCAGTTCGTCCACGCGCACGACACGCTGCGCCAGCAGGCGTGCGCGGATGCGTTCCTGGCGTTCGACAGCGAGATCGGCAGTGGCGTGTTCGTTGTTCATTACTCTGCAAAAAATTTCAAATACGCGCAAACTATTGCACAAGCGATCAGTGATGGCAAGCTGAATTTCTTGAACGAATGCTTGTTGATGTCAGCGTCAGGGGACGGTATTCTATTGCGACTGTTCGATAGGCCAAGCGTCGCATGGCAGTGCTTATACGGATACTTTCGATAAATCCTGTAATCCTGTCAAAAGACAATTCCCATGCGCTTGGTTTTCGGAACGGAATGCAAGTCATAGGAAAGGCCGCGATAACATGAGCGGGTTTGAAATTTTGTTGAAAACGTCGATGGTTCTGTTTCTCTGCGCGTTCACCCTGCAGGCCGCCGGGAAGACCAACGTCGTGGTCATGCTTGGCGATTCGACCACGCTGTGCACGCGGAACAAGTCCGGCGCCAAGCTGACCGACTACGTGCAATCCTATTTACGTCTCCGTAACCGGAAAGCGGTCATCGTCAATTCCGGCGCCGGCGGGGATACGGCCAAGGGCGGATTCAACCGCTTGCAGGAGGCCGTCCTGCAGCACGATCCCGTCGTGGTGACGATTTCGTTCGGTCTGAATGACACGGGAAAGCTGACGCCCGACGAGTTCCGGGATTGGATGGAGAAGATCGTGCTGAGCGTCCAGACAAACACCCACGCGAAAATCCTGTTGGTTACAAGCACGCCATTCAACAATGCGCGCCACGCCTGGAAGGACAAGTTCATCGATCAGGGCGGCTTGGATGAATTCATGGACGCCAACATCTGTGCCGCCGTGCGCGCCCTGGCCAAAAAACACAACCTGCCCCTGTGCGACTTGCACGGCCACTTCGCCGACAAGATCCAGCGGAATCCAAAGCTCA
Source organism: uncultured Lentisphaerales bacterium (assembly GCA_964592855.1). Lineage (GTDB taxonomy): Bacteria > Verrucomicrobiota > Kiritimatiellia > RFP12 > JAAYLN01 > JAAYLN01. Next base: position 29,374 of record CAZQKI010000014.1, on the reverse strand, counting down.
TGGACATGCTCCTCTTCCCCGATGGCGTCCACCTGACGGACCAGGGCAATAAGCTGGCGGCGGATTTTCTTGCGCCTGCCATCGCTGAATTGCTGCCAAAACACTAGGAACGACACGCGATATGAAAACACCATGCAAAGTGGCTTTTGTCGGTTTTCGACATGGGCACATCTATTCACTCCTGTCCCAGATGAACGCATCCCAAGACTTCGAGGTCACGGCGATCTGCGAAGAGGATGACGACGCGCGCCAGGCGGCCCAGGCGAGCGCCAAACTCGTCTTCACCCATACGAAGTTCGAGGCCCTGTTGAAAGACGCGAAATGCGATGTCGTGGCGATTGGCGATTACTTCGCCAAGCGCGGCTCGCTCGCGATTCAGGCGCTGCACGCGGGCAAGCATGTGATCAGCGACAAGCCGCTGTGCACCGATTTGGCCGAACTGGCCGAGATCGAGCGGCTGGCGAAGTCCAACCGGCTCCGCGTCGGCTGCATGCTCGACCTGCGCTCGAGCCAAGCCATCAGCTGCGTGAAACGGCTGATCGAAGCGGGAAGACTGGGCCGGGTCACGCAGATCCTGTTCACCGGTCAGCATCCGCTGAACCGCGATTCGCGTCCGGAATGGTATTTCGAAAAGGGCAAGCACGGCGGCACGATCACCGACATCGCCTCGCATGCCCTGGACATCATTCCGTGGATGACGGGCGCCGCCTTCGCCCGGGTGACGGCTGCGCGCGAGTGGCAGGCCTTCGATGTCCGCAGCGACTACTTCAAGGATGCCGCGCAGATGATGTTCGTGCTCGGGAACGGATGCGGTGTCATGGGCGATGTCTCCTATTCGGCCCCCTCGACCATCGGCTACCAGCATCCGAGCTATTGGCGCTTCACGGTGTGGGGAACGAAGGGCATGGTGGAGTTCCAGGCCGGCTCACCCTCAATCCGCGCCTATTACGACGGCGCGAAAGAGCCCGAGACGATCGCCGCCGACGGCGAGCAGCCGAAACCCTATCTGCAATCGTTCCTCGACGATCTGCGCGGGATGCCGACGGAACTCGACACGGCCTGCGTCATCGCCGGTGCCCGCGATGTGCTGCTGGTCCAGCAGGCCGCCGACCACGCCTCCCGCTAGCCGCCTTATCGGGGTTCGTGCCTTACGGCTGCGCGAGAATCTGCCGGGCCGCCTGCTGTCCGCTGAGGACGACCATCGGCATGCCGCCGCCGGGATTGACCGATCCACCCACGAACCAGAGGTTGTCGTAGCGCGTGCTGTGCTTCGGGGCCTTGAAGGCGAAGTTGCGGAAACGGTCCGAAACCACGCCGTAGATCGATCCCTTGTTGGAACCGTACTGCTCGCGGATGTCCCGTGGCGTCCAGAGGTGCTCGCAGACGATGTGCCGGCGCAGATTCGCGAGTCCCATCCGCTCCAGCTTGTCGAGAACCCGCTCCTTCAACGCCAGATAGTCCTGGTGCTCCAGCGGATGCGCATCGTCGATGTAGGGTATGTGCGGCAGAATCTTGAGGCCGTCGCATCCGGCCGGAGCCACGGTGGCATCGGTGCGCGCCGCCGCCACCACATACAAGGTGGGGTCGTCGGGCAGGCGGTGCTCCTTGAACACGGTGCGGAAGTGGCGGCACTGGTCGGCCGACATGAAGAAGTTGTGATGCGCCAGCTGCGGATACTGGCAGTCAAGTCCGAGGTCGATCACCAATCCCGAGCAAGCCGGTTCGAAGCGGCGCAGCCTTTTCATGAAGCGGTCGTCTTCGGCGAGCAGCCGTTCATAGGCGGGAATGACCTCCAGGTTGGAAACAACCACATCGGCCGCCACGGTGCGTCCATCGGCCAGTGTGACGCCCGTGACCCGGGTGCCGTTCTTGCAGACGGACGTCACTTCGCAGCCAAAACGGACCGGCACGTTCAGTTCGGCCAACCGCCGGCCCAGCCCCCGCGCCAGACCGTACATGCCGCCGTCGACGTACCAGAGCCCGTGACGGAACTGGATCGTCGGCAGGCAGTTCATCAAGGCGGGGGCGCGCAGCGCCGACGATCCGACGTACTTGATGAAGAAGTCGAAGATGTCGCGGAGGTAGGGCGTAAGCAAATGGCGCCTGACGCCGCCGTGCATGCTGTGGAGGAGATCGAACTGCAGAAACTCCGCCAGGCCGTAGCTGCGGAAAAAGTCACCCAGGGTGTCCAGTCCCTCGCGGAAATAGCCGCGTTCGATGCGGTCATAGAGCGCCGCCGAGTAGCGCAGGAATCCCTCCACCGCCGCGGGATCCTCGCCGACGCGCCGCGCCTCGGCGGCCATCCGGACCGGATCGTTGTCGAGATCGACGCGTTGTCCGTCTTCGAAAAAGCAGCGCCAGTGGGGGTGGATCGCGCGTATCGGGACATAATCGGCCAGCTTCCGTCCCCCGAAGAGTGGATCAAAGAGGTGCGGGAGCGTGAGGATCGAAGGGCCGAGGTCGAAGACGTAGCCCTCGCGGGATAGGGTGTTGAGCTTGCCGCCGAGCTGAGCGTTTTTTTCGAAGATCTCGACGGAGCATCCAGCCTGCGCCAATGTAATGGCCGCCGACAGGCCGCCAAGCCCTGCACCGATCACAACGACTTTTCGTTCCGCTCGATTGTTCATGGTCTTTTTTCCGCGTGCCTTCTTGCGGTTACAAGCATACAATCAACACGCACTGTGAAACGAGCACAATCGGAAACGACATGCAATTCGCTGAATGCATCCACAATCAACGCATCTACTTTCAAAGCGGTGCGACGCGCACACGTCGTTCGCGGCTGGAGGCGCTTGATGCGCTGGAGCGCGCGATTCGCAAGGCCGAACCTGCGCTGCTGGAGGCGCTCCAGGCCGATCTGGGGAAGTCGGAGCAGGAGGCCTATACCTCCGAGATCGGCATGGTGCTCGCCGAAATCGCCTTCGCCCGGCGCAACCTGCGGCGCTGGATGGCGCCCGTCCGGGTCGCCAACCCGCCGATGCTGCTGCCGGCATCGGCATCGATCGAGACTGAACCGCGCGGCGTCGTTCTGATCATCAGTCCGTGGAACTACCCGTTCCAACTGGCCTGTTCGCCGCTTGTTTCGGCGCTGGCCGCAGGCAACACCGCCCTCATCAAACCCTCGGAGCTGGCACCGCGCACGGCGGAGGTCCTGGCCGGGATCGTAGCCGCGGCTCTGCCGCCCGAACGGGCGCAGGTGTTCCTGGGGGGATCTGAAACGGCCGTCGCGCTGCTGCGCGAGCACTTGGACCACATCTTTTTCACCGGCGGCCGCGAGGTGGCACGCCGCGTCATGACGGCCGCCGCCGCGTCGCTGACCTCCTGCACCCTGGAGTTGGGCGGTAAATCGCCCTGCATCGTCTGCGCCGACGCCAACCTTCCCGTGGCGGCGCGGCGCATCGTGTGGGGCAAGTTCATCAACGCCGGCCAGACCTGCGTCGCCCCCGACTTCATCTGGGCCGACCACCGCATCATTGCGCCGCTGCTGGTGGCGCTAACCGACGCCCTGCGGCAGTTTTACGGCGCCGATCCGCGCCAAAGCAACGACTACGGACGCATCATCTCCTGTCGCCACTTCGACCGCCTTCAAGGGCTGCTCACGGGCGCCCGCATCGTCTGCGGCGGGACGGGCGACCGCGCGGCACGCTACCTGGCCCCCACGATTCTGGCGGACGTGCAGCCGGAGGCGCCGGCCATGGCCGAGGAAATCTTCGGCCCGATCCTCCCGGTTCTGTCCTACGATGCGCTGGATGAAGTCGTCGAAGATCTGCGGCGGCGCCCGGTGCCCTTGGCGCTCTACCTGTTCAGCGAAAATCGAGACACGCAGACGCAGTTGCTCGAACGTGTCCGCTCGGGGGGCGCCTGCGTGAACGACACGGTGCTCCACCTGCTCAATCCGCGACTGCCGTTCGGCGGCTTGGGTGAAAGCGGCATGGGCGCATCGCGGGGGCGGGCCGGCTTCGACACCTTCTCGCACCGGCGCAGCGTCCTGCGCCGCAGCACGCGACACGACGCGTCGCTTCGCTATCCACCCAGCCGCACGCCGCTGCGCTGGCTCAAGCGCACGTTGCCCCTGCTGCTGCGATGAACCCGGGCGACGCAGGGCAAACGCATCTAATTTTCAGACTCTTTTTCATTGTTGGCTCTGTTAAACTACCGGGGCCGGCTCCGCCCGGATCAGCTCGCGCAGGGCGGCTTCCACCTCGCCCAGATCGGCCTGCGTATCGTGGCAGTCACCCAGTGGACGTGTGTTGCAGACGGCCAGAACCGGCCGTGGGAAAATGCCCATGATCCCTGCCAGCAGTTCCCGCTCGCAAGCCACGGCGACCACGGCATGGAACTTGCCTTTTCGAACGATGGCCATAGCCTGCCGGCCACCCCCGGCCACGTGGATCTGCACGCCCAATCGCTCCTGCAAGGCCAGCAGGGAATCGATTGGACAGCGTCCGCAGCGGGCGCAGCCGTCACCGGTTTCACGGGTGAGATTGCGTCCGCAGGCACCGCTCTGCAGGCAGTGGGCAACCAGCAGCAGGATGCGTCCCGGTTCCGTCCGGACATGACGCCAGCGCGTGATGCGGTTGTTGGCCCGCAGCAGGGCGCGCAATAGAATAGTGCTTGGATTGTACATGCTGGTGTTGTAGATTTACCGACAACTTAGCAATGTTTATACAGAGGGTCAAGGAGCGAGATCATGTCGCAAGATTCATCGTCCAAGCATGTCGTGGTCGTGGGTGCCGGACCCGGCGGTCTGAGCGCGGCCATGATTCTCGCCCGACGCGGCTATAAAGTCACCGTGTTCGAGGCCCAGGATCGCATCGGCGGGCGCAATGCCGCCATCCGGCTGGGCCCCTATACCTTCGACACCGGTCCAACCTTCCTGATGCTCAAGGAGGTGCTGGCTGAGACGTTTGCCGATGCGGGAGCCGACATGGATCGTGAACTGACGCTCAGCCGGCTCGATCCGATGTACCGTCTGCTCTTCAAGGATCGAACACTCGATGCGTCCGACGATCCGGCGGCCATGGCCCGGGAAATCAAGCGGGTCTTTCCAGGGCATGAGGACCAGTATGCGAAGATGATGCGCCGCGAAGGGGAGCGGTTCAATCGCCTCTATCCCTGCCTGAAGAAGTCCTACCACCACCTTCGCACGCTCTTGCACCCCGACCTGATACGCGCCATTCCCCACTTGGCCGCCGGCCGCAGCCTGTACGACGTGATGCTCGGGCACTTCGGCGACGAGGCGCTGGCGCTCTCCTTCACCTTCCAGTCGAAATACCTCGGCATGTCGCCCTGGGAGTGTCCGGGACTCTTTTCGATCATTCCTTACATTGAGCACGCCTTCGGCATCTGGCATGTCCGCGGCGGGCTCAGCCGCATATCGGACGCGATGGCGGCGGTCGCGGGGCGGCATGGGGCGGTCATCCGGCTCTCCGCACCGGTGGCATCCGTGATGGTGCGCAACGGCCGGGCGACCGGCGTGCGTCTGGCGGACGGCGAAGTGATCGAGGCCGACGACGTCGTGGTCAACGCCGATTTCGGTCATGCGGCTACGCACCTCTTCGAACCGGGCGTGCTGCGCAAATACACGCCACGCAAGTTGGCGAAGATGCGCTTCTCCTGCTCGACCTTCATGCTCTATCTGGGGCTCGACAAGGCGGTGTCGACGCCGCATCACCTGATCGGCTTCGCCGAGGATTACCGGACCCACGTCGGCTCCATCTTCCGGCAGCCACGCCTCGTCAAGGACCTCTCCTTCTACATCCGCAACGCCGATCCGCAAGATGCGACGCTCGCGCCGGCCGGAAACTCGGCCCTTTACGTCCTCGTGCCGGTGCCCAACACGCGCGCCGGCATCGACTGGACCCGCGCACGCGACGCCTTCCGCGAAACCGTGCTCGACAATATCGCCCAGCGGACCGACCTGGGTGATCTGCGTCCGCACATCCGTGCCGAGAAGGTCATCACGCCCGACGACTGGGAGCGCGATTACCGCGTCCATGCCGGCGCCACGTTCAATCTGGCCCATAACGTCGGACAGATGCTCTGCTTCCGCCCGCACAACAAGTTCGAGGAGGTTGACCGCGTCTATCTCACGGGCGGCGGCACGCATCCCGGCAGCGGACTCCCCACGATCTACGAATCGGGGAGGATCGCCGCGAACCTGATCGACGGCAAGATGCGCTGATTGCGTATCTGGACGGGACGTACCGTCAGTTGCAGAATTTCATGGTGGCGCGTTGCGCCAGTGCGGCGTCGGCCAACACCAGCGCGGCCATCGACTCGACCACGGGGACGGCACGCGGCAGCACGCAGGGATCATGGCGCCCGCGGGCTGCCAGTTGCACCGGGTTGCCGGCGTAGTCGACGGTCGCCTGTGTCAGCCCGAGGGTGGGGGTGGGCTTGAAGGCGACGCGCAGGAGTATCGGTTCGCCGTTGGAGATGCCCCCCTGGATGCCGCCGCTGCGGTTGGTCAACGTGCCCAGTGTACCGTCGGCACGGGCGCAAAAGGCATCGTTGTGCGCCGAGCCCCGCATGCGCGTTCCTGCGAACCCCGAGCCGAGTTCAAACCCCTTGACGGCGGGAATCGACAACATCGCATGGGCCAGCATCGCGTTCAATTTGTCGAATACCGGCTCGCCCCAGCCTGCGGGAACGCCGCGGCAGATGCAGGCGACAATACCGCCCACGGAATCCTGCTCGGCCTTTGCCAGCAGGACTTCCCGCACCATTCGCTCGGCGGTCGCGGGATCGGGACAGCGGACCGCCGATCGATCAACCAGCTCACGTGTCAGGAGCCGCGGGTCCATCACCGGCATTTCGATCATCGACAGGGATTGCACGTAGGCGACGATTTCGACGCCAAAATGGGCCAGCACCTTTTCGGCGACAGCACCTGCGGCAACGCGGCCGACGGTTTCGCGGGCACTCGTCCGGCCCCCGCCGCTGGCCGCAATCACGCCGTATTTCGCCTTCGATGCGTAGTCGGCATGCGACGGGCGCGGGATCCGGGCCAGCGCCTCGTAGTCGCCCGGCAGCGTATTTGCATTGGCGACGGAGAGCGCGATCGGCGATCCCAGGGTGATCCCCCGCTCAACGCCCGACAGAATCATCACGGTGTCGTTTTCATCGCGGGGCGTGGTCAGTTCGCTCTGCCCGGGGCGACGCCGGTCAAGCTGCCGTTGAATGTCGGCCGGCGTCAGGGCAAGCCCCGCGGGGCAGCCGTCGATGACAACGCCAACCGCGGCGCCATGCGATTCGCCAAAAGTGGTGACACGGAATAAATGGCCAAAGGTACTCGACATGCAGGCATTGTCCCGATTTCCGTTGTGGTTTGCAAGACCGGAGAAATGCTAGTATCCGCAAATGCAAAAGATGCAACAGATCCGCTTCAAGCGGCTTGTCCCCCAGGCCGTCGTCCCCGTCCAGGCTCATCCCGGGGATGCAGGCATGGATATCCAGGCGTGCGAAGGGGTGACGCTGGTTCCCGGCGCGCGCGCCCTGGTGAAAACGGGGTTGTCGGTCGAGATCCCTCTGGGGATGGAGGCGCAAGTGCGGCCACGCAGCGGGTTGGCGTTCAAGCACGGCGTCACCGTACTCAACGCCCCGGGGACGATCGATGCGGGCTACCGGGGGGAGATCGGCATCCTGCTGATCAATCACGGCAGCGAATCCTTTGTCGTCGAACCGGGCATGCGGATCGCGCAGATCGTATTCGCCGCGGTCGCCCAGGTGACCGTGTGCGTTGCCGAAACGCTCGGTGATACGGCCCGCGGGACCGGTGGCTTCGGCTCGACGGGAGTCAACTAGGCGCTAGATATCGTCGTCAAGCGAAAGGGTGCCGAGTGCCTTGTCGCCTTCCGAACGGAAGACTTCGGCGGTAGAAGGGGCTTGCATCATCTTGCGTGTCGCCTGCGTCATGGCCACCAGGAGTCGGGTCACGCGCTTGTAGTCGTCTTCCGCCTCGACCTTGTCGATCATCGGGACGAGGTCGGCATAGGCCTGCATGGCCCGGTTGAAGTCCTTCCCGAGCCGGGCCGACGTCGCCAGCTTGTTCAGCACGATGTACGTGTCGGAATTGATGGCGTGCTCGTAGTGCGCAACCGCCTTCTTGTAGTTCTTCAGCGCCTGGTAGCAATCGCCGATGACGGCATGCGTCTTCTCGATCTCGGACGTTGAAAGCCCCTTGACGTTCAACAGCATCTGTTCCGTTGCGATGGCGGTCTCATAGAGCCCGGCCTTCTGCTGCGCGGCGGCGATCCGGGTCAGTGACGCATAGCGCTGCGCGGGGATCATCTCAGGCATGGCCTTGCACCGTTCGTAGGTTTTGATCGCCGCCTGCAAGGCATCTTCAGTTGGCGTCCAATCGTACTGGCAGGGAAAGAGATGGGTGTTGATCAGTTCGACAAACGCCTCGGCAACGGCGATCCGCGGCACTTCGGGCAGCGCGATGATCGCTTCCAAGGCCTTGATCGCAACTTGCCGTTGACGCAGTTCGCGGGCGGTCACTCCGAGTCCGCGAAGAGCCGTGATTTTCGTTTCGACGGGCACGCCATTGAGTTCGGCCGCGGCTTGGTAGTGTTCAATCGCCAGATCGTAGCAATCGCCGTTCTTCCGGATATCGGCCAGCCTGACCAGCAGCGTCGCCCGCTCTGCCTGTGATTGACCAGCCCGGGCCAGCGCTGCGTTGCAGTGCTGCAGGTCGTTGGTGAAAATCGCTTGGTCTCCGGCGTGCGTGGCCTCGTCGGCAACCGCCTGCACGGTCGTTTCGGGCAAGGCCGCGCCGACCGGACGGGATGCGGCGAGCAGCGCCACAACGACGAGCCTGGCGAGGGGGTGGGGGATCAAGTGATTCCGGGTTGATTTCATGGTTGCCTCGCCTGGTTGGCCATCGCCTGATCAATCTGGAGAATCCACTGGACCATCTGCCTGCGCATTTCGTCGAGGTCAATCACCTCCGGGTCGATGCTGGTCAGCCAGAGCAAAGCCTGCCTGGCCGTTGTTTGCATCGGCGTCCCTTCCGCGGCCATCGCGAAGGCCGCACGCTGGCGCAGCAGCGTGGCATAGCGGATGTCATCAAAGGCCTCGCGCAGCGACTCCCAGGCGATTGTGTCAATCACGCCATCGAAAGTGGGGTAGACGATCGCGAAGTTCTTGTAGCGGTTGGGTCCGAGATATTCGTTCCAGATATGGTAGCCTTCATACCAATTGTATTCGTTCAGCCCGTCATAATTGGCGAGGTACATGCGGATGCCCTTGTTGCGACGCCACAACTCGGGATTCTCCGGGCCGGTGAACGGTGCGGCGTAGGAGGTGTTGATCGCGCCGCCGGCATGCCATTTTTCGCTCTCGCTGCGACGGATCGAGGCGGGTTCGTCGTTCGCATCCACGATGAAACTCGCCCATTCACTGACGCCGGAGGTGATGAAGATCTTGAAGCCCTGGCTCTTGGCATAGGCGAAAAAGGGGAATTCATGCCGCACGCCGCTCGGTCCGGCTTCGTCCCAGCCATACAAGTAGACGTCGCGGTGCCCCAGCACTTTGTCGAACAGGGTCGCCTTGCGGTCAATGCTCTTTTTCTGCCGTGCCATGGCCGCAGCAAATCCTGCCGGATCGGTTTCAGGGGACGTTCGCGGATCCTGCATGCGCTGGATGAACCAACTGCCGTCCATGGCGCCACCCGCCCAGACGGGCTTGAGCGGCATGCCGGCCTCGCGCATGATTTCATAATGGCGTATGGAGATCTCGTCCGCGCGTTCCTTGTCGAATCCGGGACTGTGCGGATGCAGCATGTTGTGCGCAACCATGTTCTTCATCTCGGCCAGCAACCGCTTCTCCGCCTGCGCGCGGTTCTTGCCCAGCGCGAGCTGGTCACCGAGCATGACGTGATGCATCAGGGTGCCGTAATACTCCCGGGAAAGGTCGTAGCTCGTCATCGGGCGGGGCAAGACGAATGGATGTACCGTGACCTCCACGTTCAGTTCGCCGGCGGGCGCGCCGTCGGCAAGCAACTTCAGACGGCCCGTGTAAAGGCCGGGTACGGCATTGGAGGGTGCATGGACCGTGACCCAGAACTGTTGATTCCGGCCCATGACGAGCGGCAGGGGTTGCAGGGTCGCCGCATCGCGGACGGGCTCGATCATGTAGTTGAACGAAGGCACGTTGATCATGAGCCCGGGAACGCTGATGTCAACATACCGCGGGCCTTCCGGATAGTCGACGCGCAGGTAGTTGCGGCGTTTGGCTTCATCGGTTTTGATCAGTGCATCATCGAAAAGCAGCAGCTCGGGCGCCAACGTCGGAAACTCGCGCCCGCCGCCGAAATAGGAGTTCCATCCGGACTGCGGGTTGTGCCAGCACTTGACGACACGGAGGGTCAGCGCGTCGGCCGGCAGCGTTGCCGCCCCGCTGGTGAGCCGCGTGGCATGGATTTCGAACTTGGCGATATTCGCGAAGGGAAAGAGCATGAACGTCATCCCTTCGTATTCGCCTTTGGCCAAGGCCGTCTTCAATGTGTCCGTCCCCCGGCCGTCGAGCGGAAGAATGTGCGGCAGGCGCTTCTGGTCGCTGTAGGGGTCGAAGGTGAAGCTGCAGAATGGGGCGCTGGCCATGGGCGAGGGCGGGGCAAGCTTGCCGGTCGCGGCGGTCAGGGCTTCGAGCTTGCGCCCATCGTCACGGTGCTGCTGCCAGTCGCGAATGGAGATCAGACCGGTTTTCACCTGGGCGTCAATCTGCCGGGAGATCGTGTCGCACCACGCTTTGAAAGGAGCATGCGCGGCGCCATCGCGGGCGGCGGCAAACCGCTGCTTGAGCGCGTCCACTTCGGCGGATGTCGGACGGAAGGCCAGCAGGACGTTTGTCGCCACGGCGCGATTCCAGATGCGGATGTCGGCGATGGAGCCCGGAAAATCCTTGCCCAGCGGCTGGAGGATGTTGGCCAGCGGCGAAGGTTCGTCGTGGGCCAGGGCGTAGTTGGCTTGCGGGCGGCCATCGTAATAGGCGGTGAACTGCAGGTTCGAAAGCGAATAGATATAGGCGACATGATGCCAGTAACCCGTGTGCATCGGCCGGTCCGTCCCGGTCCAGACCCCGTAGGATCCGAACGCGGTGGGTTGGGTCGAAAGGTTTAAGCGCAAGGGCGCCTGCTCCTGAACCCCCCAGCGCGTGAGCGAGTAGCCCAGCCCGATTGTGGCATCGCTGAACGCATGTGCACGCAGCCAGAAGCTGACCGACACCTCGTCGCCCTTGAGCGCGGCAGCAAAGTCGGCCGGCAGCGCAAACGAGGATTCCCCTTCGGCTGTGCCGTTGAAGTTCAGCGAAGCTCCGCCACCCGGAGCGTTGGCTTGTACCGTGACGCCTTTTCCGAGCTTGAGCGTCACTCCCAGGCCCCCGCGGTCGGTGACCCCGCCATTGGCCGCTTGCGCGAAGTCGAAGGTCAGCAGGGGAGCCTGCCCGCTTGCCGCCTGAAGCATCATCAGGCTGGCCGCGATGATCGCCAGTCCGGGGCGCACGAGTCGGTTGCAGCGCCTGTTGGGGATGGTCCGTATGAAGGTCATGTTCGTGCTCGGGATTCCGGGGATGGGTCCAGTCGGCTAGAACTTGACGTCGTCAAGCTCGATGCTCACTTTGCCGGCCTCGGTTTCCACCGAATCCCAGCTGGCCTCGGTGATGTCCGTGGTCTTCGTTGCCTGTTCAGGAGGAAGAAGCGGCGCACGTCCGAGAAGGCAGTTCAGCAGGTAGTCACGGCGCCGATCATCGACTTCGTGCCTGAAGGTGCTCAGCCGTGGCAACTCGGCATAGATGAGCTTCTGAACAGGCGCAGGCAGGGTCAGGACAGCCAGCGGTTTGGTGGAGAGGCTGGGCTTGGAGACGGCCTCGGCGAGCTTCTGATTCTTGATGATCAGCGGTTCCAGTGCGGTCTTGAAGAAGAGTCGGTCGCTCGCCTTGTTGCGGGGTTCGTAGGTCGGCCCGTCGACCGCGAGAAACCCGTAGTCATATTCACGCGCGGAAACAGTCCACAGGCTTTGCAGGCCGCCTTTTTGATCGACGTACTCATTTCCGTAGCCGGCGGTCAGCCATTGACGGTAGAGGTTGGCTTGGAAATCCTCGCGGAAAACCGGCCAGCGAAGGATGCCGTAGCCAGCATAGGGATGCGGGTTCTCGCCCCAAACGAATTGCGCGCCATCCGGGGCGGTGCGCACGATCTTGAACCGCCAGTCAACGCCCTTGCGCTCGGCGATCGGCAGGCAGTCGGAAAAACTCCCCCACGGGAAGAAAAAGGTGATGTAGTGTCCGCCTCCGGCACGGGCAAACGTCTTGAAGTCCACGCGAAGCGGACGATAATCGCGACCTTCCGACATCAAGTGCGCCTGGACGAGACGCAGGCCGGTTATCCGCGTGTTGCGTTCCTCGATGACGAGCGCCGCCCCCATGTAGTTGGGCGCCATCTTCCCGGTGAACCCGAGATCGTCGAAATCAAGAATCAGGCGATGCGGCACACGCGGATCAGCAGTTGCGGCGGCATCGGTCGTCAGATAGAGCTCGAGCTTGCCCCCTGGCGCTTGACGCTGTTCCCCGCCTTCGAGACGGATGACCATCAGCCATCCGGTATCGTTGAATGAAACCAGCACTCCTGGTTTGGGTTCGGCGTCATCGGCGCCGGCCACGCCAAAGCGAGTGAAATGGAGATCGAGCGCGTCGGCACGGGCCTTGGCGAGTTGCTCCACCTTTTCGAGCGAACTGCCGCCCAGGAGATCCATCCATCCACCGGAATCGGGACGGCACTCCAGAATCATGGGGGCGGCGCCGACCAGAAGGGGGAGCATCAGGAGCCCTGTCAGCCAAGTCCGCGCGGTCATTGTGCCGCCTCCCCTTCGCCGGCTGCGAGCGCCAGTTGCAATTTCAGTATCCAGGCGATGGCATCCAGCCGCAGCGTGTCGAGATTGGCCGTATCAACCTTGGCCAGGTGCAGCCAGAGCGAGGCGCGCCGCCCTTCGATGACCACCAGTTGGTGGGTGGAGGCCAGGCATTTGGCCGCCAGTTCGTTGAGCAGGGTGAAGTACCGGACGTCATCGACCGCTTCGCGAACGGCTTCCCAGGCCAGTGTCCCCACCCAGCCTGACAAAGTTGGATAGACGAGACTCCGTGAACGCGTGTAGCCGTTGGCATCGTCGACCCAAGGATTCGAGAGTTCGGCATAGCCCGGAATGGCGACGCCGTCATAGCCGGCGAGGAAAGGAACCAGCCCCGTCAGGCGCCTCCAGGTTTCCGGATTCTCGACGCCGGGGGAGGGGACGCCACCCCAGATCACCCGGCTTCCCGCCGTGTGGCGTGCCCAGATCTGACGTGCGGTTGCCATTCGGTGAAACTGGTGTGCATCGATCAGATACCCCAGCATATTGATCGTCGATTCCTCGCCCTGCAACCAGAGCTTGGCGCCGGCCATCTTGATTTGCTCCAGCGTCACCACCAGATTCTCCAGAACAGGCTTCCCCGTCGGGATGTAAAGGTAGATATCCTTGTGTCCGGCCAGACTCGCGGCGTTCTTGAAAAGTGCTGCCGAATCAGCCGCAGGGGCGGCGGTGGTCGGTTTGCGGGCGGGATCCTGCCAGGCGGAGACTGCGGCTGTGGCTGCGATCCAGAGCGGCTGGTTCGAAACTCCGGCTTCCCGGCGCAGTTCGAGTTCGCGCTTCGCCAGTTCCAGTTTTCCGCTGAAATCGGGAGCAAGCGGATGCAGCACGTGATGCCGGGCCATGTCGGCAAACGCCGCGCGAAACCGGATCTCGGCCTTGGTCCGGTCTGCATCGAGCGACTGAAGCGAAAGGCCGTGCGACAGAACGACCGTGAAGGCGCGCGTTGGATCGTGGCGCGGACGGGGTGGAGGCAATTCAAAGGGGAGCACACGGAGCGTGATTGCGATGGTGCCGGCCGCCTTTCCGTCGGCCATCAGGCCGACCGTGCCGTGGTAGATGCCCGGGGGCGTTGCGACGGGAACATTGACGTTCATCCAGAGCTGCTGCGCCTGGCTCGCCCGCAAGGCAAAGGGCTGCAGGCTCGCAGCATCATCGTCGGGGCGTGCATCCGTAGTCGGCAGGGGTGCATATTGTCCTTGAATGCGAAACTGGTTCTTCCTGTCGCGGATGTTGCACGTGACCAGTCCGTCATCATGCAGCAGCAGTTCGGGAATCAACGTTGGAGCCTCGGGATCGCCTTCCACAGTGAACCACGCATTGCCTGATTGATACCAGCACTTGACGAGGCGCAAGTCGATTTGGGTTGCCGCCAATCTGCCTGTCGGACAGGCAAGATCGCCGACCGTCAGCGTGACCTGCTGCACGTCCGCCGCGGCGCGCAGAACAAACGAAACGGATTCGGTCTCGCCCCGCGCCGCGATGAGGTCGAGTGCGTTGGTGCTCATCCCAACGGCCGGTCCGCCCGGCAATACGCGCTGGCTGCCGAAGGCCGGGACCGTGTAGCCGACCAGGGGCGCTTTGACCGAGGCGAGGCCTGTGCCCGCTGTCGTTGCAACCTCGGCTCCCGGCGCCTTGCGCCCCGTCGCAGGTTCGTCGAGATCGAGCGTCATGTCCTGAGCCAGGAGGCCCGACGACGTCAGCAGTAAACTCAGCCAGCATTCGAGCGCAAGCCGGTAACGCGGTGCAAGGCAGATCCGGTTCTCGATCATTCGCTTCACCCGATGATCTCAGTCAGCGCGCGAATGTCGCGTCGGAATTTGATTTCCAGTTCATTGACAAGCGAAACTGGTGTCAGACTTTCGCTCCAAAGCTCGGTGAAATCGCTCATGAGCTGGCGGTTCTCCTCGATGAGCAACCGGAGCGAACCGACGAGATCGTCGCGCTTGCAAGTGGCGGCCAGGAGTTGGCGCGCGCGCAGCTTGCCCAGGCGCAAGCCGCAGATCCAGTGACGAAGCACGTCGCGCTCGCCTGTCCCGTTGTGGAGACGAGATTCGAAAATCTTCAGCAGCTTGTCCGCGACGACGACGCGTTGCCTGATCCGCTCCAGGCGCTGGGCGGCATCGGGGGCCGTCGTGTTTTCCCGGACATACCCCAGCCAGTCGCCCGTGAAGGGGCGTTGAAAGCGCATCAGCTGCTCCGTCAGAATGTCGATGCCGCCGATGGCCGCCTGAACCCGATCGAAGTCTTCGAGCAAGGCGTTGTCGAGGCCGCCGATGGAAGCGCCCAGTCGCGCCAGGGTGCAGTCGTCGGTTGCCAGGCCCTTGGAAAGCATGCCCGGCCAGGTTGTCTCGGGATGGCTGAGGCGAACCGCCCAGCTCGTGACCAGATGATCGGCGTCCAGTTCCTCGGCGGCCTGCTGCGTGGCACCGACGTTCAGAATGTTGATCCGCGTGCGGGGGAGCGAGTAGCTGTCGCCGGCGAAACGTACACCGCTCGCGACGACAACCGTGTAGCCTTTCGACTTCAGGAAATGGGAACCATAGAAGGCATTGCAGCTGCCGTCGGCATTCACGAGAAATGGGCGGACGGGGTCCAGATGGGCGGGCAGTCCTGCGAGGAGTTGCGTTGCGGTGAGCTCGCCGGTGGCTGGATAGCCCCAGGCGTGCTTGAGGTTCGGCCCGCTCACACAGGTCCGGTTGTAGAGCCAGTCGACAAAGCGGATGTCGGTGGGCAGGTTGTCGAGGGTCTCGGGGTGCGCCAGGACCATGTCGGCCCAGAACTCCGTCTGCATCCCCAGCGCCTTGGCGGAGGCATGCAGCTTCCGCATGTAATTGGCCAGCAGATCCGCAAGGGTCTGGTCCAGGCAATTGGGGCACATTCCGACATGCCGGCATTCGTCGCCGCCCAGGTGAATGCGTGGCGGGCCTTCGAACACATCATGTGCATCGCGGATCAGATCGTTGATGAAAGCAAGGGTTGCCGGTTTACTCGGACAGATCATGTAGGTGTTGCCCGGCGCTTCTGCCAGCTTGCGCAGCGGCGTATCCGGCACGAGCACATGCTCCATGTGTCCCAGCGTCTGGATGAGCGGGTACATGACCAGCCCGAGACTGCGTCCGTAGCGGATGAGTTCCCGCCATTGGTCGGCGGAGAGCGCATCGGGGGCGGCGAACTCGGGGTGCGAGGGGAAGATCAGCTTGTTGTCGATCTCGATGCAGACCCCGCCGTATCCCTGATCGCGCAGACGTTTGAACCACTGTTTGAGCCAGGTTACCTGGAACATGGCCACTTTGAGATCAAGATGATAGATGAGCATTGTGTCGTTTTTCGTTTGATGGTAATAGACGTGAAATGATGAAAGCAAAACAGCAAGACTCATGCCCTCGCTCGTTATTGACCCGCATGCCTTGACTTCTTCTCGATGAACTATTGAACCATGTCTGCAAGCAACTCGTCAAGGGTGATGATCTCGGTGCAGTTGTTCCAAGTCAATCGAAATAATGGGAAATGTGCCAGGGGGATGGCGACGAGAAGGAAAAAGAAAGGACGTTATCGGGTGCGCATCGCCGTGCGGGGAAGGTCTGTCACTGCTGTCGGAGGGTGTCTTGGCAAGGCAGGCGTTCGGTTCGCAGCCCCTCTTTTCCTGTGCATTTAAAAAAAAACGTCTGTTTTGCCATCAATCGGTGTCGGAGGACCGGACAGGGCTTTCGCCGTCACCCCAGTTCTTCTGTTCGGACACAACGCCATCTGCGAGCCGAGCCTCCGCCTTAAGAAATCCGCTGGGGTAGTACGCCCGCACCAACCCGTTCGCGTTGCCGTCTCTCATCGGCACTTTTTCGGCCAAAACCCCGTTCTCGTGCCAGCGCTTGAACACGCCGACCAGTTTACCCGCAACAACGGGAGCCTCAGATAACATATTCCCGTTCTCATACCACTTGACGCGCAAGCCGTGCGATACCCCGTTATGATAGAGCTCTTCAACCTGCTTGCAACCATTGGTGTACCAGCCCTCAGAGAGTCCTTCCAAGAGCCCATTGGAAATGACCGAACGCGACTGAAGCGTACCATCGGCATAGAACTGCGTCATCAATCCCGTGAACGGAGTCGTCTCTTCCGGACGGTATCGTCGACCATCACGCAAGACCAAGTCGTCGAGCTTCACCTCCGTGCCCATGAGCACCGGGGGGGGGGGATCACGCGGGGGTTCGGGAAGGTTGATCGTAACCGATTCAGGCCGTGGCCCCGCCTGGGGTTTGCGGTGATCCACTGTCACAAACACCACAAACACGCAAACCAACACAGCGGCGATAGATATGCCACTTCTGCGGAGAATTCTGGCGGAACCAGACATCTCTACTGTACTTTCGCTTTGAAGAACAGAGTCTTACGTTCGGCAGGAACCTCGGCAGAAATCTGGAGTATCCTCACATCCGTGGCGTTGTAATTCTCCATTATCTCTCCCGGAACGCCCTCCTCTACGGCACGGAAATTGACTTTGGTCCATGTTTTCAGATCGTCCGAACTCATGACGGTATAACTGCGCCCCGAGATCACCATAAAATCGAGTTGCGGCTTTCCATCCTTGATTCCAGTAAGGTTGAGACTAAAGCCGTCCTCAGCATCAAATGCGTAGGTTCCCGCCAGGTACTCATTCAGGTTGCTGAGTCCGTCGCCATCGGAGTCGGCGTTCGGAAGAATGTCCGCCAGCGTCTGCCCGAAGCCCATGGCGATCACCAGATCCTCCCATGCGTCGGGCAAGCCGTCGTTGTCGGAGTCCACGCCCAAGGTGATGTCGATGCGGGTGCTCTCGGTCGGTTTGCCCAGGTTTGAGAAATTGGCCTCCAGCTCCATGGGCAGGTAGGTGATGCCGTTTTCAACGACCTTCATGCTGAAGGAAACATAAGGCCGTAGCGCGGTTGGCGAATAATTCGCCGGTGTCAGACCCGCGTCCATCGGCACTTGAAGGCGGTAGTTCATGCCGGGTGAAAGGCCGGGGACAATCGGGACCGAGATTTGGGAACCGGGTCCCGTGATGAGCTTCACCTCTGCCGTGGAGGACATAAGCGGATTGCCCATGTCGTCCCGCACCATCCCATAGAAGGTATGGTAGGGGGCCGGGGGAAAGCCGAGAGCCGTCAGCGCCGTAACCAGCAAAGCGGTGCTGGCCAGAAATCCAGTGCGGCTCTTCGAGTTTGTCATTGTGGTATACGCTCGCATAATCAAGCCTCAGGTTAGTTGCCCGAATAGGAATAGGTGACGAAGTAGAGTTTGGCGTCCTTGACCGTCTGGATGAATCGATCCAGACCGATCTTCGGATTATTCAGGAGGGTATTTCCCGGAATGACCATTTTCCACTGGGAGTTCCAGGCCGAACGACCGATGAGGCGATTGTTCGTGAATTGGGTGCGCTGCAAGGTACCATTGTCGCCGTATAGGCTCGGGCTGAACACGGATGTCGTGGACACGGGGCGGAAGGATTGATGTTTCCGCACGGCGAACAGCGGTTCCGTCAGCGAATCACTCGACTGCCACAAGGCCTTCGTGGAAAAGTCCGAGGTCCCGATATTGAACGGCATCGGAATGGCAATGTCGTTGACCGTCCAGGTGCGGAGGGTGCTTGTATCCCCGAGAGGTGGACTGCGCATCACATCCGTGCCGACAGGGATCAGATAAATGTAGGGCGTGGCTGAGAGCGCCAGCGGATCGAGATACCACACCGAGGGATCGGAGGGAGAGACGCCGCCGACACCGCTGTTGGCCACCGGATTGTCCATGCCACGATAGCCCTCGAGCGCAACACCGACCGCGAAAATCTTCGTCGCGAACGCACTCGGGTTGAATGCGTGGTCGCCTGCCGCCAATTCCTGCCCAAACAGGTTATACCCGGTCGAGATGGAGGTGCTGAAGGTCAGAACAATGCCAGGGACGGCGAGACCGCTCCCGTTATCGATCTGCATACAGTGGCGACGGACGTCGGAATCGTCGAGGATGTTGTTCATCCGGGACTGCTGCAAAACGTCTCTCCACGTTGCATCGCCATCCGCCGTCGGCAGGATGCGAAGCGCTTCTGTACGGAGGGAAGCGATCGTGCCGTAGGCATCGGGGTTGTTGAAACCGAGGCGCCCGCGCAAGACATCCCAGTCGGCCTTCATCTCGGCGAGCGCGCTGGAGAGGCCGGGGTCGCCCGTATTGCTGCCGGCGTACTGCGGCTCGCGAGCTTTCACCACACCGAGGGCGCGGGCTTGAACGATGCGATTAATAAAGCTGCGTCCCTCGGTGGTATTCAGCAGGCCGGTTTCATAATCGTAGGCGTTGGCCGCTAGGAAGGCATATCGCGCGGCAAGATCGAACAGGGTTTTGTAGCGCTCGAGCTTCTCGTTGCGGAAGATGCGGAACGCGGCGTCGCGCGTGCGATACCCCTGCACCACGACGGCGGAACGGCGGCGGAAGGTTTCGCGTTCGAGCTGAATCCGGTCTCCGGAGGCGGCGACGGTGCTCATGGCGCGTTGCGCATCGTCCAGCTCGCGACCCGCTTGGTTGATGCTCACGGTGCAACGGTGCACCGCATCCAACTGATCCGCCAGTTTGGCAACGCGTCCACGCAACTCGGTCTGCCACTCGATCGGGGCGATATCGTTCAGATTGATCCACCGTTTGGCGCTTTCAAAACTAAACTCCATCGACCCGATGCCCGCAGTCTGAATGATTTTGCTATAGTCGAGAACTTGCGTGACGGTAAAGCCGACCTTTTTCAACGCTGCTCGCGCAACGGAAGTGAGATCACCTCCCATGGCAAGGCCTGCGATCGTGGATGAGGGAAGCGCGCTGGAGACCGCCATCGAGTTCATTGATATCTTGGTCTTAAAGCTGTCGATAAACATCATCGCGATGTTGTAGGCGTATTTGGCACTCGCCAGCGTCTGATCCATCGCGGCCTGGGACTTTTTCAAGCGATAAACATCATCATGCGCTTTACAGTCGGCTTCGAACACCGCAATCGCTTCATTCAAGGTCTGCTTCTCATATTCGGCCGCGACCAGTGTCGCCTGCAAACGGTCGTAGGCGGCCAGATAATCGGAAACACTCTGCTGGAATTTGCCTGGAGCGGTCCGTTTCCCCGTCCACGAGGTCGGCTTTTCGAGAAAGCCGCGTGCGCCGATGTTGTACTGAATCTTCTCGGTGTCAGTCACAAAATCAAACGTGGTGTCGGTCGCCGAAAACGTTTCTGGGAATTGCTGGATGTCAATCGTGAAGGAGGTCTGCGTGTTGACCAGTTCGGGGTACTTGTATTCCGGCTGATCGACATACGCGTAGTGCATCAGATCCGGGCCGGTGTACCCTTGCGAATACGTCTTGCCTGCACCGATATCATCGGGATACGGCGTGCCGTAGAGTTCGATCATGGCGTTGTTGTAGGCGAGTTCCTGCTTGGCCACTTGCGCTTGGAAGTCGGCGAGTGTGTCCTGCTCGGAACGCATCATGCGCGTGACGTCCTTGGCATCATCAAACGACGCAACGGCGTTGTTGAGGGCGACCTTGGCGCGGCTGTAGATCTGCTCGAAGTGCGTGCCATTGTCGGTGCCGACCACCACGGTGGGGTCGATATCCATCGCGAGCGCGCCTTCGGGCAATCCGAGCGGCGTGAGCCCGCCTTCGGCGTTGTCGAGTGAGGTCTGCACGGCGGTCGCCAATGTGGTGAGTTCCGTCAGCTCGGGAACCGTCGTGCGATCCACCTTCTGGATACCTTCGTGCGCTGGGTTGGGGTCCACAGCGGGAAGCATGGCGTTGCCGACGACCCAGTTCAGATAAGCGCCTTGACCCGTGCGTGTCGCCCAGTGATCGGCTCCCCAGTAGCGCGTGCGGGAGGTCTGGGTATTGACCTTCGTAGCATCGAGGTGAGCCCAGCCGACTTCACCGACGGATTGGAAGTCTTTGCGCCAAGTCAAATCCAGAATCTGTTGTCCAGCGCGTGCGAAAGCGACGGCGGCGGCAGCGAACTTACGCTCGTCCTGATAATCGACGGAGACCGCTTGGCCGAGGATGTTGACGGCTTCGATGCGCGGTACCCAGTCGAAATACGAGTTCACGATCAGCGAATAGTAGCCTTTGAGCGCGGTCAGATAATGACCGTAGGCGTCGCCATGACCCATCGGGAACATGTGCGCGGCATCGGCCGCGTCCACAATGCCATCCGCCGTCGAGTCTGGCTTTTCCTGAATGTTGTAGTTGAGGGCGTAAATAACCTCGCCTGCATCGATGCCGCGGGTGTAGTTCCACACCAGTCGGTTATACACGGGGTTGACATCGACTCCGGGTTGCAGGAAGTCATCGCGTCCGCGCAACAGCGCCAGCTCCTCTTCAAGCAGCGAGGGCTCCTGCCCCTTGAAGGCGAAGAGTGCGGTGGCGATGTCGCCGTAGGTTGCATCTTGGGAGCCGATGCCGATGGTGGGGTTCGCAGCATCCGCCCACGCTTCGTTACCGACCATCATGTAGAGGTCGTTGAGATAACCGCAGGCGAGCAACAGCGCATCATTGGCCGGACCGTAATTAAAGCCCGCGTCGATGCTCAGCATGCGGCCTCGGCGCAACACCGTTTCATAAATCTCGATCAATCCATGATTGTCGAGCGCGTCGGCGTTGAGGGCTACGTCGCCCTCCCAACGGTGTCCGGCCTGAGTCAGCAGACTGACATCGGTGTTGACCGAATTGTTGAAAAGATCGGACGTTCGCTGACTGAAGGGGTTGATGCCGGCCAAAACCCGCTTGATCCAGCCTTCGCACAACGCCGGCTTCGTCCACGCCGACCACTGGTCGACGAGCGGATGCTCTGGATTTTTGGCGCGGTACCGCAGTACGACATAGTTATCGCAAAGCGCCTGAATGCCGGCACCCCCTAGAATATAACGCGGCAGGTCCATGCTGGTGATCAGCGTTTGGTAGCGGGACATGGTGCCGTCGGTGACCGGCGGCATGCCGTCAACAGGAGATCCAATCTTCCACTCGTATTCGTATTCATCGAAGCGCCCGGCCAGATCAGCGCTATGCTGGAAGGTGACCTTTTCGCTCAACGGATTGGGGGCGGCTATGATCTTCAATTCCCCGTTATGGAGTGCGCCACCGACCTGGATGATGTGCAACGCCACGGGCGTGCCGGGATCAACCTTGGCCGATCCGCTATTCTCAACGAGCGTAACAAACCCGCTGCCCGGGCCTGAGGCACTCAGCGCGTAAGAGTCCACCATGGTGTTGGCCTCACGCGCCACCACAATATCGCCCACGCCCGCAGAGACGGTTAGCGCGGGATCCGCCACGTACGTTCCCGGAACGGCTGGGTTTTCGTGGAAGGTTTCAACCTGAGCGGCCAAGGATTCAATCAGTCCATCCCATTTGACGGCGTCGGTGTCGTTGCTCGAGCACAGCGCTTTGGCCGCAGCCAAATCGGAGCCACGCATGACATTCAAGAGGAAATAACTTTCGCCCATGATCTCCTGCTTGAACTCGCCCGTCAAAACGAGGCTGCCCTTAGTTCCGCGGTTCGGATCAAAGAACAGGCGGTTCACCAAATGCGGCGGCAAGAGCGGGAAGAAGGTTTTTCCTTGATAAACGCTCAATGCCACGCTGCCGGGCAGGCCACCCAAATTGGCCGCGTCGAGGGCGGCGATCTTTTCACGGGTAGGATCAAAGAGCACGGCGCTGACATTGACGGTGGCGATGTCGGCGGCAATGGACTGTTGATAGAGAATCTGCGCACTGCTCCAGTCGCGTACTCCCGGCAGACCGTGCTTCGGTTCGCTGAGCGTTTCGGCAAAGCTCATCGTCGGCACAGCGGTCGGCCACGTGGGGCGATAGACGATGTCGAGTGAGGCGGTGGTCTTCGAGGCGCCGTCACCCGCATAGGTATTACCCGAGAGAGGACGCAGGTACGGAACAATGCTACCGACGGCCGGCGGAACAGCCAACCCGGGCCACGCGAAGCTGGGCTCGGTCTTGTAGTAGTACCGCAAAGTAAAGCTGTTCGTCGGAGAAGGCGACCCAGCGAGGAAGGGCGGACGATCCTTGAACACGGTGGTGGTGCCGGTGTACGGATTGACCGAGGTCGTTGAAATCGAATCTTGGGCGACCATCGATCCGGTAGCGACGACCCGCAGAACCAGCGTATTGGTGACGCATTGTCCGTCGGCGGAATCTCTCACGATCAGTTGCACCGTTCTCGTTCCCGCGTCGGCGACGCCTGGCTTGCCGAGCACAGACAGCCCCCGCTTGGTCAGCCACTCGGGTGCGCCAACCCAACTGAGGATCAGCGTCTCGGGCTGGCGTGAAACCTGAATTGTGCTCCGGAAGTCTTGGCCAACAACGGCCGTGTTGGTCATTGCCATAAAACGATTCTGGCTGGCAGCATACGCGCCAAACTGAAGTGCGGGAAGTCCGGCATGGAGACCGCGATAAACCCAAATGTCGTGATTCGGGTCGATCCAAGAGAACTTGCTGTAATGGGCATACACGCCCTCGTCATCGCGTGCGGGATTCCACGCGCCGGGAAGATCGCCTGCCGTGTTGTCGGGTTCCGTATTGTAGTAGATGGCACTGTCTCCGCTGCCTTCAACGGGCTTGGCCAAGAGCGGCAACGGCATCGGCGGCTGAACGATCTGTCCGGCAGTCACGATGTAATCGAACACAGAACCCGCCTCCGGTTTTTCGCGCAGAACCTGGAAAGTCGCCATGGAAGGACGTCCATCCTGAGCCGTGTAATCGACGAGGGCAAACGGATGCGAGGAATAGTTCACGCCGTTGGTGATGTTGAGATCATCGCGTGTGGCGAAGGCGGTGCCAATCGACATCAGGGCGTGCTCTTCGTTGGGGTTGTAGCCCGGCAGACCCGGGTTATTCTGATAGTAGAGGGTGCCGAGCGATTCGAAGGCGTCGAGCGTGCCGCTGCCGATGTTGCTCGCCAAGACGATCTCGCGCGGATTCTCCGGCCACGCGATTGTGTAGCGACCGAGCACGGACGGCCAGTAGATCGTGGCAAAGCCGCCTTGCGTGTTGCCCGCATTGTGCCCGGAGGCGCTTGTGTTGGATCGGAACCACCAGACCTCAAGCATGTTTTTGCCCGGCACGGCGTTCACAGGGATGATGGAGCCTTGGTTGGCGGCGGCGAAGCCGCTGGCCAGCGGATCCACATATACACCTGGGTTGTAGAGGGTGCCCATGTCGGTGTTGATGTAGCCCGCCCATGAGCCGTCATTGCCCAATTCGCCATCCGGCGCATGGATGCGAGCGCCGACCGAGACCGTCTGGTTGACCACGCGAGGTGCGCTCGATTCGTCCGGCTGGTCGGGGCACACGACAACCGTCGGAGGAAGCCCCGGATCGGTTACCACGGCCGGAGGAGGTCCCGGATCATCTACCACGGCAACGGCGGGGTCGAGAAGCGCGTTCAAGCTGTCGCCGATGGTGCCTGTGCCCCCAGGCGGCAAGGTTATGGCGTAATTAGCACCTCGGTAAGGCCTAAACCGATGGGTTCCGTTAACTCTTATCCCGGTAATTATTGAAGTTACTAATGGTGCATCGTCGGATACGACAAAGTTGACATTGGGATCGGCTCCTGGGTAACCCTCTAGCTTATTCGCACAGACAGCGCTCACCCGGCCCGCCGGACCCTTCAGAAGCAAACTGGTGTCAGCGGCATACATATAGATGCGATTGATCTCCAGCGCCACACCGGTGACCTGCTCGGTGATACCGCTCACGGCAATGCTGACGGGATAAGGCAACCAATTGTTGCCGGTCAGGGGTTTTGTTGCTCCGCCTCCGCTGAACCGATGGGAGGAGGCCTGCTTTGTCGTTGTGTTGGTGGTATTGATCACGAGTGCGCAGGACTCCATGCTGCCGTCACGGCCCGGGTTAAATTCCCTTAGCGACACACCCCAATCCGTGTTGACTCCGCGCGTGCGCAAGGTTACATAATTGATGTAAGCGGCATATTTGGCCGGGTAATTGGTATAATTTGTGTAAGCGGCATAGTTGATGGCGTAACTGTTGGAGGCTACCAGATAGGCGTTGTACGCCGCGAGGTGCCCTGAGTAGGCCGCAAGGCTTTCTGAGTAGTCAACGGCGGTGGCAATCGCGCTGCCGGTGAAGTTCGCGGTGCGCAGGTTGCTGTCCAGCCAAGAGAAGACGCGCTCGTACGCGATTTGATTGCCGGAGGTAAACCGGAGCAGCGAGCGATGCGCTGGGCAGCTTTCGTCCAAGAACGTGTAGAACTTGAATTCGGGTGTCAGTTTGGCACGCGGCTGGTCGAAGGCATCCTGGTTGGCGATGATGGGGACGTTCTCCGTGGCGAGCGACACGGCTGTCAGCTTGGCCTCGGCTTCGGTGGCCACGGCGGGGCGGATGTAATGGCTGAATTTCGAGACGTCGTCGGGCCAGACGAGTTGGTAGCGGGCAAACATCGAGGGCCATTTCAGCCCTTGGACGCCCAACTCCATCCAGTGCACCATGCAGTCATTCTGGTTCTCGGTCTCTTGCTCTGCATACAAGTTGATCTGGTCGCTACCCGCTACGCTGTGCTGATAGACGAATGAGGTGTTGAGGTCCTGTTGCAAGATTTCCGGTGTCACCTCGGCGACAGACGGGGCCGGCTGCAACAGTTGCTCGCCCAGTTCTGTGCGCACATCGGTTGGAAGGGGTTGCTTGATGATATCCACAATTTCAAACCCGAGCGACTCGCAGGTCGTTCCGTCTGGGCGGGCATCGCCCAAGAGTTCCATGAACACACGCCCCTCGGTATTGTAGGCGTGCAGGTAGCCGTCCGTATCCTCGTAGTAGAAGGTGCGGAGATTCTGGAGGGTCTGGTTGCTCGTGCCGTCGGTGATGCTGGACTGGCCGGGTGCCACGTATTCGGACGCCACGGTCTTCGGGAACCCGGCATGATAGACGATGTTGACGCCGCCGGGGACGCGGGTTTTGGGCACGGAGACTGGCTTGCCGAGATAGCGGAAGGCTCCTTCGGTCCAATACATTTTGCGCGGGGTCTTGATCGCACTGCTCGACACGACGTAGCGGACGGTATACAGCAGATAGACGCTACTCCCGCTGGTTAAGAAGCTGACCGTTCCATTCCGATTGACGTAATTGGGCACGGTGGCGCTGGTGTAAGGCTGTGCTTTGATCCACGTGATCTCGATCGGTCCGGGTTGAACCGCATAGACCACACGGGCGTTGGGGCTCCAGTAATAGCCCGCATTCTTATGATTGTTCGTGGTGTACGGTTCGGGGAGCCAGTAGGCGGACGAGGTCCCGTTGGTGATGCTGAGTGCGTCTTCATACGTGTCCGGTACGGGGATGACGCTACCAAAGAGGCAGCTCGACAGGCGGGACACATAGGGTGCGCCGACCTGCGCCTGCCGCTGAACAATCACGATCTCGCTGAAGCTATCGCTCCCGTTCGCACGACCGACCGGCCGCCTCATTTCTGAAGCGAGTTGACCCGAAAAAGCGGTAACCCCTGCGCGGAGGAGCGCCGAGTTGGCGACGGTCAGCCAGTCGGCACGAATCAACCCCACGCCACCTCCAAAGGAAAGCAAACCGCCGAATTGGCTGGGCGTAACAGGAAGGTAGGAGCCCGACTCGTTGACAACGGACGCATCCGTAAGGCGTCCATCGGACCCTGTGGGGGCGTTGACCACGTCCGAGAGCGGCATGCCGCGTTGAGACTGGAGGTTGTCCCGCGTTTCCCGCTGTTTAAACTCCAGCGGAAGCGATGTGGCTGCCATGCCGTTGGAACAGGCCAAAGCAGCCAGCACCAGGAAATACCCAACAGGGGATTTCCCGAAGCGGGAAACTGCACCAATGTTATTCGAAATAATACTCATGGTTCGCCCGATCATGACAAAAATACAAGGCAAAGGCTGAAGTCAAACGCTGAAGTCAAATGCAGTCGAGTTTATTGGACCCGCATGATGTAGGCTAAGACATAGTACGGGGGCATGTTGTTGTGCGCAGCGTTCCCGCCAGTAGCCGTTGTGTTGCCGCCCTGCGTGCCAATTCTGTTCTCAAGCTCGCGGTGATCGCTGCCCGCGTCATCGGCCCCGCTCCAGTAGAGTTGCAGGGCATGGGTGTGCTTTGGCATTTCGTCTTCGGTCAACGAGTGATTCTCCTCGCCGTCCGCTGTTCCGAGTGTGCGGGGGGATAACCCACTTCCCGTGCCCAAGCCCAGAACAAATCTTCCTCTTAGATCCGGCGTTCCGTTGTTCCCGTCGCACAATGCCCATCCCGTGGGTGCCGTGGCGCCCGACCACATGATGATGCCTCCGACGGGAATGGTGCCGTTGCCTGCAAAGGTGCCTGCCGTGACGGTGCCGCTGACCGATGCACTCGTGGCCGAGAGGGCATTCGCGGATACTGTGCCGGTGACGGTTGCGCTCCCGGCGGAAAGGCCACCGCTGATTGCCGCACTTCCGGCGGTGATCGCGCCGCTGACGGTCGCGCCGCCCACAACATCGAGGGCTGCCGTGGGGTTGAGTTTATTAATGCCCACATAACTACCACTGGCGTTGATGACCGCCGTGTTCGCACTGTTGACGAGGTTGGCGGCATTGATCGCGTGCTTGGCCACAAACGCGTACGGCGAGGTCATCAGGCGCAGACGGGGTTTGATGGTCGTGTCCGTGCCACCGGCACCGAGGCCCTTGACGGTCATCTCAATAAAGCGGTCCGAAACATCCGCTCCTGTAAACAAGCTATTTATAGCAGGCCTGGTTTCGCTACCCACGTCACTGCCTTCCCCGAGGAGTACGGAAAAATAGCCATTGTCGATCGTCACGGTCTGCTGTTCGGTCCAGAGGCGATTCCCTGCGGCCGTGGCGCTTTGATCATTGTAGATGCGGAAAACCACATCGTAGTTCTTGGGTGCCGTGTTCCCCAAGGCCACGCCGTTGGCATCGGTGAGATAGCTCTGATACGTCATCAGGTTGGGTGGGTTTCCATCGGCGGCAATCGCGGAAAAGGTTCCGCTGGCCCAGGTGAGCATGATCGCGGCCGCAGCGCGGCACCAGATTGCGAATTTCGGGTTATGTGTCATAGCGGTTCTTTCGTTTGGGTGTTGACGTGAAAAGTTGTGGTTCGGGTGATTCCGTTATCCTGTGGCGTTGCCAAGCCATCGAAAATCAAAAAGGAAAGACGCTTCCCCCGCCGCCTTGGAGTCCGGTCAAGACGGGGACGTTCGCGATGCGGTTGAGCGTGAAGATACCGTTGACATGAAACTCGCGCGTGTCTGGGCCTCCGCCGCGCTGGAGCCCCTGCAGCGTAATCGTCTCGGCATAGTAACCGGAAAGGGTTGCGTTCCTGAAGACGTGGCTTTCGAAATCAGCAACGGGTGCCACCATCCACAAGACAATGTCCCGCTTGATCGTGTAAGACTCCGCTCCTTGCGCAAGGCCCTCACCCGAGGCGTCATTGAGATTGTCGTGGTCGGGATGGAACGAATGCACAAACGGGTTGGCGGCCGTGTCGTCGTACTCGGTGGTCACCGTCGTTTGGATCATGCCGCCGTCGAGACTCATGTTGAAGAACCACCCGCCGTTGCCGGCGGACCAAGGTAGGTGGCTAGCACTGATGCGACGCGATTGCTTCAAGTAGTCGCGATTCAAGTCTTCTTCGGAGATCGACACGATGGGATTTTTGTCGGCATCGACCCCACAAAAGACCTGCTGGAGCAAAACGGCGGGATTTCCACCGACGGGATTGTGCACAATGAGCCGGAGAGGATAGGGCCGGGGCACATTGCCCGGCGTCGTGTTGATTCCGGTCACGATATAGGCTCCGAAATTCGGGCTCTCGGGGTCCGTTTCCGTCAACAGCACGTTATTGCCGTCTTTTGCGTATTGCTTAATATATTCACCCACTTGGGTGATCACCGCATTGCCAACCCACAGCCCGGCGCTCGACGACAGATTGGCAGAAACGGGGAGATCGACCTTCGTAAAACCGAGGGAGTCCGTGAAGCTCAGAACGCCTGCCTGTAAGTCGCCCGATAGACCCCACATGGCGGAGCGGTCTACGCCGAACACGACCTCCACTTCGGACCCCGCCGTTCCCTTCGGGTTGAGCGTCCAGGAAATGGGATAATCCGTCATCAGCGGCGTGGCGACGTGGGTCATGGCGTCGGGATTTAAACTCCCCCGAATCAGCATCGGCGGCACGCTGACGATGTTCGTCTGCCCTTCCGGCGGGGTTTGCGATTCATGCAGCACCACCGTTACCGTCAGGTTGGCCGACGTGAGATTGCGTAGCCGGACGCTCCGCACACTGAGGGAATCCCCGTAGAATAAACCCTGTGCCCCATTCAGATCGACCTCGAACGGACCGAAGTAGGTGTTGTAGAAATTGGTCTTGCACATCCAAAAGGCTTGTCCGCGCTCGACCTTGACGGATCGCCAGAGGGTGGAGGGCAACGCCGCCGGATTGCC
>CAZQKI010000013.1:20760-46379 GCA_964592855.1 uncultured Lentisphaerales bacterium | reverse complement strand
GTCATTGCGCCGGGCAACGCATTGTTCCCGGTCATTTTCAGCTGGCCCGCGTTGACGGTCGTCGTCCCGTTGTAATTGTTGACCCCGTTCAGGGTGTTCGTTCCGGTTCCGGTCTTGACCAGGCTCAAGGTGCCGGCGGTGAACGTGATCTTGCCGTCGAACGTGCTCGAGGAGCCGCTGCCCAGCGTCAGGGTGATCGCGCTGGTCGACCCCTGCCGGACCTCGCCAGAGCCGCGAAGGGTGCTCAAGGCCGTATCGCGGTTGGACAGACTCAGTACCCCGTTGACGGTCAGGTCCACGGCGGCCGGGATCTGGTTCGCTGTGGTCAGGGTGACGGTGTGGCCGACGTTGATGACTGCCGCAGTGGTCGCCGGCACGATGCCGCCGACCCAGGTTGTGGTGACACCCCAGTTGCCGGTTTGGGCCGTCACGATCTGCGCCCGCGCGGCGCCGGCGGCGAGGATGGCCGCGATCATCATTGTCGCGAGAATTGACTTTTGAATTGTCTGCATGGTTTGTTCCTCTTGTTGATCATCCCGCTGCCGTCAGCCGGCTGCGAACGAGTTCCAGCCCCTCCGGGGTGGCGTTCGCGAGGATGACGGTCTCCAATGGACTGGGTGGTGAAACCTCGTGTTCGAATGCCGAGAACGAAAGTGTGACGGGGTGCGCGGGCTCGCCGCGGAATTGTCCCTCGACCAGCTTGATCAGTTCCCGGGCCGCCTCGCGGACGCTCAACTCGACGAACGTGGCCGGCACGGGACAGTAGTAGGGCAGCTCGGCGTTACGGTGCAGGACCAGCCGGAGTTGTCCGGGAATCCGCGCGCCGCTTTCCAGCACGCCATGCAACACCCCCCGCGCGACGAAATCGGTAAACACGATGAGCGCCTCGGGCCGGTCGGCCGCCGCCCAGAGTTTCCGGAACGCTTGATGCCCGAACGCCTCGTAATCCTCGGCAGGAATCTCGCTCGCGGGCGTCACGAGCCATTCCGCCCGGGTCTCCAGCCCCAGCTCCTGCGCTTGAGCGGCAAAGCGGTCGAGCGGGTTGGCGAGAACCCCGAACGGTTGGACCCGTCCGGGAGCCTGGGATGCCCAGGAGGTGATCAGGGCCACACGGCGGCATCCTTGACGCTGCAGGATACGGAGGCTCGCTTCGACAAACGGCTGAGGGTCGATGCGCACGGCATTGCGCAGCGGCAGGCTCGACACGAACGCCGTCACGACGGGCAGCTTCCGCAACCACACCACGTGCTCCGGCGCAACGCAGGCGGCGATGACGGCCTGCACCTTGCGCTCGGAGGCCATCCTGGCCAGCGCCTCCAGTTCCGTCCCCTGCGCTTCCATGGGACGCGGATCGACCAGCACCTCGACGCCGACGCCGCGACGCCCCAGGTCGGCGGAGAGCTCGGACAGCACGGCCCGCTCGAAGGCCGTCTCCTCGTGCGCCAGCGCGTTGGTCCTCGAATAAAGCGCGACCCGCTCCAGGCGCGCTTCGGGACGGTTCACGACCGTCCCCACGCCCGGCACGCGCACAAGCAGCCCTTCCTTGGCCAGCGTGGTCAGCGCCGCATGAACGTTCGCGACCGGACTGCCCCAACGCACCGCCAGTTCCTGCGTTGAAGGCAGGTTGCTGCCGGGGGCAATCTGGCCGCCCAGGATCGCGGCGCGTAATTCGTCGCGGACCTGCTGGCGCACCGTCCTGGGACGGTGGATGGTAACACCGCTGAGCACTTGAACGTAACTCCCAATTCACAAAGCGAATGCAAGCGAATGGATGGTTAATACTAAAAGTCCTCGCAATGTGCAAGGAAAAAACCGGCTGAGCGGAAAACGCTTTGTCTTGCACAAAAAGCAACCCGCACCTGCGCAATCGACATTCGAGGCGGGCATGCACTATGATGGCTCCATCGACGCTATTCAGAAGGGCGAAAAACGGATATGGGCAAAAAAATAGTATTTATCGGTGCGGGGTCCACCGTTTTCAGTCGCAACGTAATCGGCGATATCCTCTGGCACGAGGCGCTGCGCGATAGCGAACTCCGGCTGGTGGACATCGATCCGGACCGGCTGGCCACCGCCGAGGGCATGACGCGGATCCTCTGCCGGCAATTCGGCTCCCGTGCGAAAGTGTCGGCTACGACTGACCGCCGCAAGGTCCTGTCAGGGGCCGATGTGGTGATCAACACGATCGGGGTGGGCGGGACCGTGGCCACGAAAGCCGATTTGACGATTCCGGCCAGGTTCGGCCTGAAGCAAACCGTGGGCGACACGCTGGGTGTGGGCGGGGTGTTCCGTTCCATCCGGAGCGTGCCGGAATTGCTGCGCATTTGCGCGGACATGGCCGAATTGTGTCCTGACGCGTTGCTGCTCAACTACAGCAACCCGATGGCCATGCACTGCCTGGCGGTCGAGCGCGCGACCCGCATCCGTCATGTGGGCCTGTGCCATGGCGTGACCAACACGGCGCAGACGATGCGCATGATCACGGCCATGGCTGCGGAAAAACCGGCGGTGATCTGGCGGCATTTCAAACGACCGTGGGGGGATCCCGTGCGGGAGCGGGAGTGGCAGGAGTGGATGCGATTGGGCGAGGATCCCGATCTGAGTTACACTTGCGCGGGGATCAACCACATGGCGTTTTTCCTCCGTTTCGAATCGAAGGGGCACGACTTGTATCCGCTGTTGCGAAAGGCCATGGGCATCCCGCATCTGTGGCGATTCGATCCGGTGCGGTTCGATCTGTTCCGGCGGCTGGGCTATTTCATGACCGAGACCACGGGGCACACGGCGGAATATACGCCCTATTTTCTCAAGCGCGATTCCGAGATTACCCGCTGCTTCCTGCGCGTGGGGGGGTACATTCAAACCTGCAGGGATCAGGACGCGGCCTATCGTGAACTGCGCCGGGAGGTGAAGGCCGGCCAGGATCTGGCCAGCATGCCGTTCAAACCGAGCCGAGAATATGCCAGCCGCATCATCAACAGCCTGGCCACGGGCCAGCCGTTTGTGTTCAACGGCAACGTCCACAACCAGGGCGGGGCGGTGATTCAGAATTTGCCTGGGGACTGTTGTGTGGAGGTACCCTGCACGGTGGATCGGCAGGGTGTGCGCCCGTCGGCGATGGGCGAGTTGCCACCCGCCTGCGCGGCTTTGATCCGCACCAACGTGAGCGTTCAGGACTTGTGCGTCCGCGGGATACTGGAAGGCGATCGACGGTCTATTCACCAGGCGGTGATGTTGGATCCGAACACGGCGAGTGTGCTGACGCTGCCCGAAATCGACCGCCTGGTGGAGGCCATGTTCAAAGCCCACGCAAAACGGCTGCCGAAAAATCTGCGGACGTGAGGATGCGACAAACGGGGCAGAGAACCCTCGTCGACAAAGCTCAAGACAAAGCTCGCGACAAAGACGTAAGGGGTCAGTGAGATGGGGGCGCGAGGGAGGCGCATGAAGCTTGCATCTGTTTGGACGAATCCAATCGGGAACTCAGGAAAGCAAGAAAGCGCATTGTTCGAGCGCACGACCAACCTTCCTGATTTCCTGATTTCCTGATGAAAAAATCACACGGGCGAACCTATGGCATTTTTTTGTGCTTCACCCTGACAGATCATGGCCCACGCCAACATGCACTTCTGTCGCGCACCTATCTCACTGACCCATTACACAAAGACTGTTCTTCTACTTGATTCAACTGGCGGCCGCCAGATGCCCGACTGAACCCCGAACCCTTCGCATGCACCAGCCGGAGGTTTTGCAGTCTGTTCTTGTCCACAGAAACAATATGGGGTACACTCTCCCCATTCAATGACCTTTCCAGGAGATGCCGATGACCAGTGATACGATCCGTGTCCTTTTGCAGGAAGACGAAATGCCCAAGGCGTGGTACAACATCGCCGCCGATTTCAAGCGGCCGATGCTGCCGCCCGTCGACCCGACCGGCAAGCCGGTGCCGGCCGAGGCGCTGGGCGCGATCTTCCCGATGAACCTGGTCGAGCAGGAGGTGAGCACGGAGCGCTGGATTCCGATTCCGCACGAGGTGCGGCGGATTCTCTACCAGTGGCGGCCGACGCCGCTGCGCCGGGCTGTGAACCTCGAGCGGGCGCTGGGGACCCCGGCGAAAATCTACTTCAAGGATGAATCGGTCTCGCCGAGCGGAAGCCACAAGACCAACACCGCGATTCCGCAGGCCTACTACAACAAGGTCTACGGCACGAAGCGGATGACGACGGAGACCGGCGCGGGACAGTGGGGCACGGCGCTGGCGCTGGGCTGCAAGCTGATGGGGATCGACTTGCGCGTCTACATGGTGAAAATCAGCTTCACCCAGAAGCCGCTCCGGCAGATGATCATGCGGACGTGGGGCGCGGAGTGCCTGTCGAGTCCGACCGACCTGACCCAGGCGGGGCGCAACGTGCGGGCCAAGTGGCCGGACACCGACGGCAGCCTGGGCATTGCGATCAGCGAGGCGATCGAGGATGCGGTGACCTCGTCCAACACGAAGTACGGGCTGGGCAGCGTGCTGAACCACGTGCTGCTGCACCAGACGATCATCGGGCTCGAGACCAAGGAGCAGTTCAAGAAGATCGGCCTCTATCCCGACTCGATCATCGGCTGCGCCGGGGGCGGCTCCAACTTCGCGGGCATCGCGTTCCCCTTCCTCGCCGACAAGATTGCCGGGACCCACGCCCCGCGCGCCATCGCCGTCGAGCCCCTGGCCTGTCCGAAGATGACCAAGGGGGTGTTCGCCTACGATTCGGGCGATGTGGCGATGATGACGCCCCTCCTGCCGATGTACACGCTCGGGCACGAGTACCAGCCCGCGGCGATCCATGCGGGCGGGCTGCGCTACCATGGCATGGCACCGCTGGTCAGCCACGCGCTGCACGAGGGGCTGCTGGAGGCGCTGGCGCTGCCGCAGACCGAATGCTTCGCCGCAGCCATGCTCTTCGCCAACACCGAGGGGCTCATTCCCGCCCCCGAGAGTTCGCACGCCATCGCGGCGGCGATCCGGATGGCCAAGGAGGCCAAGGAGGAGGGCAAGGAACGGGTCATCCTGTTCAACCTCTCGGGACATGGCCTCATGGATCTTACGGGCTATCAGGCCTTCATGGACGGGAAGTTGACGGACCATGTGTTCGACGGCGACGACCTCAAGCAGTCGCTGGCCTGCCTCAAGGGTCTGCCCCAGATTCCAGCGCGGTAAC
This sequence comes from uncultured Lentisphaerales bacterium, assembly GCA_964592855.1. Classification (GTDB taxonomy): domain Bacteria; phylum Verrucomicrobiota; class Kiritimatiellia; order RFP12; family JAAYLN01; genus JAAYLN01. The sequence goes on along the minus strand of CAZQKI010000013.1, from coordinate 41,178 downwards.
CGGGAGCCGATCATGGCGGAGATGAAAAGCGAGATTGAAGTGACCCTGGTGGAGCTGGCCATCCATGCGGTTGCCAAGCCGCAGGCGGACTCCCGCCATCTGCTGGGCGCCGCGCTGCTCTGGCCCCGGGTCGGCACGGCGCGCAAGGAGTATCCGGCGGCGCTCAAGCTGGCCCGGGGCCGCTGGGAGCCGAAGGGACGGCCGTGGACGCAGCGCGTGCTCTTCAAGGAGGCCGTTCAGGGACGGTTTGGCTTCGAGGTCACGTTGACGGAGGCGCTGTCCGACGAGGCGGCCGCCGAATTCCTGCGTTCGGTGGCCAGCCAGTTCGTCAAGCTCTCGAGCGATGCGGCCGGGGATTTCCTGGCGCCCCCCTATCTCGGCGCACTGGCCGAAATTCCGCTCAATTATCTGGTGAAGGCGCTGCTCAAGGAAAAGGCCCCCGGGACGCTGGCCGCGGGAGCCTTGGATCTGGACATCGATCAACTGCCCGCCGCGGGCGAAAGCGTCCGCTGGGAGGTGCCGCTGCTCACGCCGGGCGGCATCCGCATCACGACTCGCCGACGGACGGGTAAGACGACGCAACGGCGTCAAGAAGTCGTCCTGCCCGCCGGCGAAGAGGCCGGGCGCTGCGTCGTCGATGTCCGGGTGCTTTGAGTTCAGCCCAGGCCCATGGCGTGGATGTTCGCGCGGCTGATCGCGAGGCTGAGGAAGGGATCGTTCGAGACGGGGCAGGTGTCCTGTTCGACGATGTAATGGCGCGTGCCGGCCTTCTTGCAGGCCTTGAAGACGAGCGGCCAGTTGATGCCGCCTTCGCCGACGGCGCGCCAGACGGGCTCGTTGGCGACCACGCCCCAGTCCTTCAGGTGGACCTGATCCAGGCGGCCGCTGAGCTTCTCGATCCAGGCGACGGGATCGTGGCCGCCGCGGACGACCCAGCCGATGTCCAATTCAGACTTCAGGAGCTTCGTGTTTTTGAAGAGCAGGTCGAGAATGGTCGTTCCGCCCCGGCCCTTCTTGATGCCGAGCTTCTCGAACTCGAACATGTGGTTGTGGTATTGGAGGGTGATGCCCGCCTTGGCCAGCGTCCTGGCGTAGCCGTCGAATTCCCGGCCGAGCTTCTTCCAGGCGTCCAGCGTGGTGTAGTCCTTGCACGGGAGCCAGGGGATCGCGACGTACGAGACGCCCCAGTCCTTGCATTCCGCGATGACGTGGGCGGTGTCGGAGCGGAAGGCGTCGAGGCCGATGAGGGAGCTGATCGGCTTGACGCCGGCATCCAGCATGAGCTTGCGGAGGTCGGCGGCCGCGATCGGTCCGAAGCCGGAAATCTCGGCGGCGTCATAACCGATCTGCTTGACGCGTTTGAGGGTCCTGGCCATGTCCAGGGGGGTCTTCAGGAACTCGCGCAGCGTATAGAGCTGTGCGGCGATGATCGGTTTCTTCGTCTGGGTCGCCATCTTCGTATTCCTTCTTGCCCCTGCAGCGCCGTGACGGCGAAGGCAGGTGCTGTTCCGTTCGTGTCTGCATCGGCGGGGCGCCCACCGGCGCCGATCCGCCCAAAGCGGTCAGGCCATCTTGATGTGTTTCACCAGGGAGCCCGGCTCTTCGATCTGCGACTTGACCAGGTCCAGGGTGATGACGATGTTGGCCAGGTCCTTGCGTCCCGGCGCCTCGTACATCAGGTCCATCATCAGATGCTCGATGATGGCGCGGAGGCCGCGCGCGCCCGTCTTGCGCTCCAGGGCGATGCGGGCCATTTCACGCAGGGCGTCCGGCTCGAACGCCAGGGCGACGGATTCCATCGAAAGCAGCTTCTGATACTGGCGCACCATGCAGTTCTTGGGTTCGGTCAGAATGCGCACCAGATCGTCTTCGCTCAGGCTGTCCAGCGTGCAGGTCACCGGAATGCGTCCGACGAATTCGGGGATGAGGCCGTAGCGGATGAGGTCCTCCGGCTCGACGGGCAGCCCGGCGCCGACCAGGGCCTGCGATGCGGTCTTCGGCGCCGCGGCGCTGCGGTAGCCGACGCTTTGCCGGCCGGTGCGCTGCTTGACGATGGTGTCGAGGCCGACAAAGGCGCCGCCGCAGATGAAGAGGATGTTCTCCGTGTTGATGTGGATGTATTCCTGGTTGGGGTGCTTGCGTCCGCCGGTGGGCGGCACATGCGCCACTGTGCCCTCGAGGATCTTCAGCAGCGCCTGCTGCACGCCCTCGCCGGAGACATCGCGGGTGATCGAGACGTTCTCGGTCTTGCGGGCGATCTTGTCGATTTCATCGATGTAGACGATGCCCTGCTGGGCCCGCGCGACATCCATGTCGGCGGACTGCAGGAGCGCCAGCAGGATGTTCTCGACATCTTCGCCGACATAGCCGGCCTCGGTGAGCGTGGTCGCGTCGGCGATGGCGAAGGGGACGTCGAGCATCCGCGCGAGGGTGCGGGCCAGCAGGGTCTTGCCGCATCCGGTCGGGCCGATCAGCAGGATGTTGCTCTTCTCGATCTCCACGTCCTTGAAGCGGTCGTCGTCCGGCTTCTGCGAGATCCGCTTGTAGTGGTTGTGGACGGCGACGGCCAGGGACTTCTTGGCGTAGTCGTGGCCGATCACATACTGGTCGAGGAACTCCTTGATCGTCCGCGGAGCGGGGGGTTTGACAGGTTTGGACGGCGCGGACTTGCCGGCGGCCTTGGCGGGCTTGACGGTACGCGCGGGTGCGCCGACACCGCCTTTGGCTTGCCCTTCCTGCTCATCCACCATGTTGCGGCAGACCTCGACGCATTCCACGCAGATGTTGGCGTCGGGGCCCTTGATCAGGGGAACGACCTTGTCGCTGCGTCCGCAAAAAGAGCAAACGTCTGAAATGGGTGTCTTGGGTGCCATGCTGTGCGCCTCTCCGGGAATTACTTCCTGGCCGTCTTGTCGTTGATCTTGCGCACGAGCGTCTCGTCGACCAGCCCATAGGTGCAGGCCTCGGCGGAGGACATGAAATAGTCGCGGTCGGTGTCGTGGGCGATCTCTTCGACGGCGCGGCCCGTGTGGTGCGCCAGAATCTCGTTCAGGCGGTCCTTCAGGCGGAGAATCTCCTTCGCCTGGATGCTGATGTCGGTGGCCTGCCCTTCGGCGCCGCCCAGGGGCTGATGGATCATGATGCGGGCGTTGGGGAGCGCAAAGCGCTTGCCCTTCTGGCCTGCGGCCAGGAGGATGGCACCCATGCTGGCGGCCTGGCCGACGCAGTAGGTTGCGACCTCGCAGGTCAGGAACTGCATGGTGTCGTAGATGGCCAGGCCGGCCGTGACCGATCCCCCGGGCGAATTGATGTAGAACGAAATATCCTTGCCGGCATCCTGCGCCTGCAGGAAAAGCAGCTGGGCAATGATCAGGCTGCTCACTTCGTCGTTGACGGGGCTGCCCAGGAAAATGATGCGGTCCTGCAAAAGACGCGAATAGATGTCATACGCGCGCTCGCCGCGGCCGGTCTGTTCAACGACCATTGGAATCAACATGGACATGGCTCTCCTCGGATGGGGTTCCGCTCAAAATTAGGTAACACAACATCATAAACGACAGGAAGCCGGGAGTCAATCGTCGATGTTTTTGCGAGGGAAACTTGGAAACTTTCAACTCGTCACCCGAACCCCCGCTCCCTCTGCGCGCTTTGCGAATTGCAATATCCGCAAGGGTCAATTACAGTTCGTCGATGGATGCGATGGAAAAGCGAACGCCAAAGGACCTCAGGATGATCGCCCCATGAAACCGGCCCGGCACAGCTTCAGCAACACCCTCCACACCCGGATTGAAGGCGAGTTCACGGGGGCGCGGAACATCAGGATCTTCTATCAAGCCTGGCGTCCCGAGGGCGACGCCAAAGCCGTGGTGCTGGTCGTGCATGGTCTCGGCGAACATTCCGGACGCTACAAGAATGTGGTCAACCACCTGGTCCCGCTCGGGTTTGCCGTCTACAGCTTTGACCACGCCGGCCACGGCCGGTCCGCAGGCCGCCGCGGCTACATCGACCGGCTGGACGACTACACCGCCACGCTCGCGATTTCCTGCAGCAGGGTCCAGGCCTGGCAGCCGGGCAAGCCCCTCTTCCTCCTGGGCCACAGCATGGGCGGATTGATCGCGTCCCTTTTTCTGCTCGACCATCAGGCGCTTTTCAATGGCGCCATCCTCTCGGCGCCAAGCCTCCTGCCCGGCAAGGGCGTTTCGCCGACGCAGGGCTTCATGACCCGCCTCCTCTCCGTGCTTGCACCCGCCGCGGGCGTGCTGAAGCTGGATGCCCGCGGCATCTCACGCGACCCGCAGGTGGTGGCGGACTACGTCGACGATCCGCTGGTGTTCCACGGCAGGATCTCCGCCCGGTTGGCGGCGGAACTGCTCAGGGGAATGCGGCGCGTCCTGGCGGAGGCGGAGAGGATTGCGCTTCCGCTGCTGATCCTGCAGGGCTCGGCCGACACGATGGTCGCCCCCGCCGGCGCGCAGCGGCTCCATGACCAGGCCGGCTCCCGGGACAAGACGCTCCGGTTCTTCGATGACCTGCGGCACGAGGTTTTCAACGAGCCCGAACACGCCCAGGTGCTCGCCGTCGTCGCGCGCTGGCTTGCCGCGCACCTCCAGCGATGCACGTGACGAAGCGCGAGCGGTCTGGTTTTGTGCGCCGGCCCGGCTATACGGGATTGCCCAGCGTCATGCGCGGAATGGCCAGGCGGCGTTCCGTCTCGCCCGGCAGCGGGACGGCGTAGCGTTCCGGCGCGGCATCCCGCGGATGCCAGGGCTTGAGCCCGCCGTCCAGCAGGGCCGCAGGGGATATGGCGTTCTGGCCGTAACGCCGGTTGATCCGATCCACGGCCTCGTCCAGCTTCCCGTATTCCCGCCGCTTCGGCGTATCCTCGAACAGGTCGAGCTGCCGGTTGCGCTCGGGGACGAGACCATCGAGCCAGATGGTGGTGGAGCGGTAGAGTTCCCCGGGAGCGAATACGGCGTCGAAGAGCATGCTGACGACCGGCGCGGCTTCGCAATCGTGGGACGTCGGGCAGGGAAGCGACGCGCTGGCCGTCCGTCCCGTGTAGTCCTTGAGCCGCAGGCAGAGGCCGATGCCCCTGGCCAGGTGCCGGTGGCGGCGCAGCTTGGCAAAAGCCGCCCCCATGTTGCGCAGCGCCTCCGAGAAGACGAAGCGGGCATCATCGTTCGGGGGCGAGAACGTGTGACCCTTCATCATGCTGTCGTAGCGCTGCTTGGCCTCCAGATCAAGATGCAGCACGAGCCGTCCCTGAAGCTCGCGCCAGGTCTCGTGGCCGGGCTTGTGCAGCAGGCGCAGAACCTGGGACTCGTCCATCTTCGCGAAGTCATCGGCCGTGGCGATTCCGCGTGCGACCAGCTTGGCCGCGCTGGCGGGACCGATGCCCCACACTTTGGCGACGGGGGTCCGTTTCAGCAGGAGGGGGATGTGTTCGCGCCGCAGGATGGTCTGGCCGTCGGGTTTCCGGAACTTCGAACAGAGCTTGGCCAGCGTCTTGGTCAGGCTGATGCCGACGGAGACGGTGAGGCCCAGCTCGTTCGCGACGGCCCGGCGGAGTCGCTCCGCCACAGACTCCAACGAACAGCCCAGCACCCCCCCGCACCCGGAAAGGTCCGCAAAAGCCTCGTCGATGGAGTACTCCTCCACGAGCGGGGTGAAGCGGCGGAGGATGTCGAACATTCGCCGGGAATAGAGGCTGTACGCCTCGTAGTCCGAGGGGAGGACCACCAGCCCGGGGCAGAGGCGTTTGGCCTCGTGGAGCTGTATCCCGCGCTTGATCCCGAGCCGCTTGGCCTCGTAGCTGGCGGCGGCGATGATGCCGCGTTCGGCGCCCGTGACGACGGGGCGGCCGCGCCAGACGGGATTGAGCGCCTGCTCGACGGCGGCGAAAAAGCCGTCGGCATCGACGTGCAGCAGCGTGCAATCCTGGTAGCGGGCATCCATGGGTGATGCAGGCACCGTAGCAGATTCCGCTTGCCCGGCATAGAACAAATGTTCTACACTTCCGGCATGTCACCCCAATCCAAGCTTTCGGAACGCATCCCCGTCCTGAACGACTACATCCGGCGGAACGGCCGCGCCCCCACGCTGGACGAACTCTGCACGCTGTTCAACGTGCGGTCCAAGAACACGGCCTCGTTCATGGCCGGCAAGTTCGTCGAGGCCGGCGTCCTGGGGCGGACGGACACGGGACGCCTCGTGGCGCCGCGACAGCCCCCCGCGAGCAAGCTCCGTCTGCTGGGCTCCGTGGCGGCCGGCTTCCCCTCGCCCGCCGAGGAATCGCTGCTGGACACCATGAGCCTCGACGAGTATCTGATCAACCGGCCCGAAGCCACCTTCATGCTGAAGGTCGAGGGCGACTCGATGATCGATGCGGGCATCCTGCCGGGCGACACGGTGCTGGTCGAGCGCGGTCGCACGCCGCGCAACGGGGATATCGTGATCGCGTGCGTGGACGGGGCCTGGACCATGAAGTACTTCTTCAAGGACGGCAAGGGGGTGAGGCTGGAGCCGGCGAACCGGAAGTTCGCCACCATACGGCCCCGGCAGAAGCTGGCCGTCGAAGGCGTGGTCAGCAGCGTGATCCGCAAGCTGGTGTGATGGCGCACGGCCCCAGCAGCGTGCGGACGACGGTCTCGGCGCTGTAATCGAGTCCGTCCGGCGGACAGAAGCGCCCGACGTTGGCAAAGGAGTCGCCCAGCGTCAGCAGGCAGAGCTCGAGGCCTTCGGACAGCCGCTGCCCCAGGCCGATGTTCGCCAGCAGCGCGTTGCAGATGCACTTGCGCCCCGCCAGCGACTCGGCCTTGCCGCCCTTGGCCAGATAGCTCGCCTCCGGTTCGGCCGGACACCGGTACCCCACGGTTCCATCGTCGCGCCGGTAGGGCTCGCGCAGAAATCCCAGGTCGCAGATTCGCCGGCGATGCCGGTAGACCGACGCATCCGAGAGCGTGCCTTCCAGTTGCGCCACCTTGAAGGGGAAGCCCGTCGGCGAGGCCAGCGGATCGGTGCACACCTTCGCCTGGCCGCCCAGCGCCTTGGCCACCAGCGCCTGCCGCACGTCGGGCAGAAGCCCCGACTCCGTGCACAGGGCGAAGACGGTGCCGACCTGAATGCCGGCGGCACCCGCCGCCAACGCCGCCTGCAACTGTTCGGGAGAATCGTAGGATCCGCCCAGCCAGAACGGCAAACCGAGCTTCCGCATAACCTCCAGATCGACGGCATCGCGGGGGCCGTAGATCGGCTCGCCCTCCGCAGTCAGATGCAGCGCCCCCCGCGGCGGCGCGTTGTGTCCGCCCGCCAGCGGCGTCTCGACGACAAACCCCTCCACGCTCCCCTTGGCTTTGCGGAGAAACATCGTGGCCAGGGTGTCGGAAGAGACGATCGGCAGAAAATCGGGCCGGGCGAGCGCGGGTGGCGCCACCGCCTCCTCGTGGTACACGGAGGGGTCGAACACGGCGGCGGCGACGGTGTCGGCCTGCGCGCCATGCACATGGATCGAATAGGTCGCGGTCTGGTGCCGGGCCAGCAAATCGAGCACGGCGGGGATCTCGATGGCGATGCCCGCGCCTACGATGACCACCCCCACACCGGCCAGCATCGCACCGTAGAGGGAGGGGAGATGGGGCAGCTGGACTTTCTCGAGATAATTGATTCCGACCGGGTTGGCATGCCCTTCGCGCGCCAGGAAGACCTCCACGAAGTTCGATACGATGCACAGTTCATCCTGCTCCCGCTTCGCCTTCATGACATGCATGTCGAACGTCTTGTAGACCGCATCCGACTTGATGCCGCCCGCGACGAAAAGCGCGTCCAGAACCCGCTGGGCCATCTTGGGAAACGTGAAATGGCCCAACGCGCGGCGGACATGCCCGCCGGGATCGCCATCCTGCAGCCGCCGGGCCATCACGACATCCAGAGCGGTACCCGAAACAACGCCCAGTTGTCCGAGCTTTGAAACAGCCTGCGCCAGGCGCCAGTTGGACACGCCGACGCCCATCCCGCCCTGAATGATTTTTGGAAGATTTCCATTCATGGAGCGATTATAGCACAAAATCCCCGGCCAACACAGAACTCAATCGTAACCGTAAAGGAGCGCAGAAAACGACCGTAGGAAATCGTGATCCGTAGTCGTCGCCGTAGTCGTCCACCGGAAGGGGAAGAATCGGTCGACGACGGCGACGACGACGGCGACGACGACGACGACGGCGACGACTACGGTGGACTAGGGAGCAGGCTCGGCCAGACTCTGTCCTTCCGCCCGAGCGTGGTCAGGGAGCACAAGAAACGACGGATCGCCCGTTTCATTCCCCGGCCGCCGGGGGTGGCCGGGGCCAGATCGTCCCTGGTTGCGCAATATCCTTTTATTTCAGTTCGCCCGACACTTGACTGATTTCATCAGGATGAAGTTCTGCGGCAAAGCTGGAGTCAACTTCCGAGAGTGTCTTCTTGATTGCATCCGCATCGCCAGAGGCCTCACGTAATGCTGAAACTTCGTCTGGCATCAAGTCTATCTTGTTTCCATTCGCCTTGATGATTGAGCATATTCCTGTTTCAGGGCACAACTGTATAGTCAGTTTCGACATTGTTCTCTCCCTATTTCATCTTCACCCGATGAATCGCGTTTTATCCCTTGCGACGTTAAAAAAACAGCGCAGCGCCGTTGAAAGAAGGATTGCAGAAGCGCGAAGGCGGCGCAAGGGATAAAATGTTCCCGCCGAGGAGGGCTAGGCGAGTGCGAGATGGGCCGAGATGAGCGGGAAAGGGACGACCGGAAGAAATCGTGGTCCGCTCTCGTCGCCCGCTATCGTCCACCGAAAAGAGAAAGAGTCCGGCCGACGAGAACGGGCGACGAGAGCGGAACACGAGTCAAGTGTCTCCATCGTCCACCGCTATCGTCGCCCGCTTGCGCACCGGCATCCGGCGAAAAGAACCGAACTGGACCCCGCCGTCCCCGGCGGTAGGCGAAAAAGCAAGCAGCCCCGACCTTCCATTTCTCTACGGCGGAGGACCGCCGGGTCCATTTCGTCCCTTTGCGCGCCCGGCCCCTCCGGCGAAAAGCATCATGCAGATGGCGCGAATGAGAGGGGAGCGTTTCTGGCAGGAGGGGATGAGGGGCAGGATGGGATTCGACTAGAGATTCCGCGGAGAAAGTCGCCTCTTCCTCCACGTCCTCGTCCTCGTCCTCGTTCTCGAAAACCCCGGCGAAATCGAGTACGAGGACGAAGGACGAGGACGATCACAGTCCATAGAACTGACTTTTTCAGCGGAATCGACTTGAAACGATTGACCCCTCTGGCGTATGATGCCGACGTCTGCACGTCGCTGTTATTGATCAGTTGCCGTGGGCAGCGACATTCTAGGCCAGTAGCTCAGTTGGACAGAGCACAAGATTCCTAATCTTGGGGTCGCGGGTTCAACTCCCGCCTGGCCTACCATATGCAACGGGAAGCGCTATGACCATCATCGAACCGCACATCCACATGTATTCGCGCACGACGGACGATTACGAGGCGATGTACGCGGCGGGAATTCGCGCCTGCGTGGAGCCCTCCTTCTGGATGGGATCCAACCGCCGCTACAGCGGCACCTTCTTCGACTATTTCCAGTTGATCCTCGACTTCGAGACCGTCCGCGCGCGCCGCTTCGGCATCGACCATTTTGCCGCCATCTCGCTCAACCCGAAGGAGACGGAGGACGTCGGCCTCGCGGACGAGGTCATCGCCGGACTGCCCGCCTACCTCGACCACCCGCGCTGCGTCGCCCTCGGTGAAATCGGCTTCAACGCTATCACGCCCAACGAGGAGCGGGCCCTTGTCCGCCAATTCGAAATCGCCCACGCGCGCCGGATGCCCGTCGTCGTCCATCTGCCCCATGTCAATAAGCTGAAGGGCGCGGAACGCATCGTCGCCATCATCCGCGAGATGAAGCTCGATGTGAACCGCATCGAACTCGACCACAATACGGAGGAGACGATCAGCCTGTGCCACGCGACGGGCTGCTATTGCGGCATGACGGTCTATCCCATCTCCAAGCTGACCCCCGCCCGCGTCTCGGAGATCATCCGCGAATTCGGCAGCGACCGGATGATCGTCGACGGCTCCGCCGACTGGGGCGTCTCCGATCCGCTCAGCCTGGTCAAGGTGGTCGACTACATGGGGCAGAACGGCCACGCGGCGGAAACGATCCAGAAGCTTGTCTTCGACAACGCCCACGCCTTCTACAGCCAGTCGCCGCACTGGCAGCCCGACTTCACGCTGATCCCCACCGACCCCCACGTGTTCCAGCGGTAGAGGCGGCGGGAGGCAGGGTTCAGTCAAGCCGCCTCGCACGTCGCTCCGTAGTAGGACGGTGCTCCTGCGCCGTCCGGTAACTGCGCACCTGCCGGGACGGCCCGGAGGACCGTCCTACGTCGAGCGATCCCCCGCTTTCTCGTTCCCTGCGGGTGAACCGCCACCCCCTGCTCGTACACCTCCTCGTACACTCACATCTTGCCCCATCTCAGGAGATTCGTGTGCACGAGTAGGCGTACGAGTACGTGTGATGGGTGCCGGAGGAAACGGTGCAAGAAGCCCTGAAAACGACAACGCTCAACGGTGCAGGTGCGGCTCACCGGGACGGTTCGCCCTACCCTATTTTGCCCGACGCTTTCGGTTGTATCGAAAGGTAGGGCGAGGCGTCCTCGCCGAGCCGCGCGAGGGGTGTCTCAGCCCCACCAGGCCGCTGGCACGCCTGCGGCCGGGCCAGTTGGAGCAGGTTGAAGACTTACCGCAACCCCATTCAGCTGAAACCGAAGTGCTTGGCCACAAAAGGCACATAGGGAAATCCGCGCCTGAAGCCGCGCTGGACCCGGCGGTCCTCCGCCGTAGTGAATCATGAGCCGGAACGACGGTTTCATTCGCCTACCGCCGGGGACGGCGGGGTCCAGTGCTTTCCATGTCGCCGGGGAAGCGGGTCGGGTAAGGGTATCCGCTCAAGCGTGGCGACGAAGTGTTCGGTTAAGACAAGCGGTTAAGCGTGAGGGCGGTTAGGAGTTTGCGGGTTGCCGTGCTCCCGCCGGACATGCGCATCGCCCGAGTAGACGGACTCGATGCTGCCATCGCGCCGCCGCAGGCGGAGCGAGCCGTCGGCATTGACGCCGTCGGCGACACCGGAAACTGCACCGGAGGTCCGGTCGATCATGACCGTCCGGCCGAGGAGCGCATCGCGGGCGCGGAGCCGTTCCAGAAAGGGCGCGAGGCCCTGCCGCTGCCAGGCGGCGTAGTCCCGCTCCAGATGCTCGAGCAGCGCGGCCAGCAGTTCCGCGCGATGTACCGTGACACCCGCGGCCATTTTGAGCGAGGTGGCGATCATCCGCAGTTCCTCGGGCAGTTCGGCCGCTTCGAGATTCACGTTGATGCCGATGCCCACGACGATGTGGTGGATGCCGTCGATTTCGGCCTGCAGTTCGCACAGGATGCCGCAGACCTTCCTGCCGTCGATCCAGATGTCGTTGGGCCACTTCACCTGCGGGGGGCACGCGGGCAGATACGGTGCAAGCGCATCGGCCACCGCCAGCCCGACGACCAGCGGCAGGCTCGTGGCCTGCGCGATCTCGACCTGCGGCCGGAGCAGGATCGAGCAGTAGAGACCGACGCCCGGCGGCGAATACCAGCCGCGCGTCATGCGGCCCCGGCCCGCGCCCTGCTGCTCAGCGACGACGACCGTGCCCTCCGGCGCGCCCTGTACCGCGAGCTTGGACAGCACGGCGTTGGTGGAGGGCGTCGTCGCCAGATAATGGTAGCTCTGGCCGAACGTCCGCGTCCGCAGGCGCCGTTGCACCTCGGTCGGGACGGCGGCATTCGGCGCTCCGGCCAGCCGGTAGCCGAGCCGGCCATGCGCCTCGATCACGTAGCCAAAGCCCCGCAGCACTTCGATCTGCTTCCAGACCGCAGTCCGCGAGAGCTTCAGCCGTTTCGCCGCCGCTTCGCCGGATAGCGGACCGTCCGCGTCGGCCAGCAGCTTGAGAACACGGGTTGCGGGTGTATCGATGGGAGAGGGCATGGGGACAGTATCACGCATTTGGAGTGAAGAGGGCAAACGGATTCAATGCGTTAATTGACGGATGTGTCGTCACTTGGGATGACAAATGAGCAAACGAGCGACCCATAAGCGCTTCCGATCATCCAGCCGAAGACGAACAAAAAAAAGATCATTTTCGCGATCATCGGAAAATAGACCGTACCATTTTACGATAGGCCTGAAAATAGTACTTGCCGGTTTCCCATGTGCGCGATATCCTCAAATCATGGAACGTGTGTATGACCGCATCCTCGTGGACCATTTCGCCCAAAACCGGCAGATGGCCTTTCTCTGTGGTCCCCGCCAGGTTGGAAAAACCACTTCCGCCAAACACCTGTCCGGCGAGGACCGGTATCTGAACTGGGATGTGCCCGAAACCCGCGCCATCGCCCTCAAGGGCGCGAAAGGGCTCGCCGCCGCCTTCGGGCTCGACGACCTGCAGCCAACCAGGCCGATTGTCGTCCTCGATGAATTTCACAAGTACGGCAAATGGAAGGCTCTCCTGAAGGGCTTTTATGACCTCTACGGCACCCGATGTCACTGCATCGCCACGGGGAGCGCCCGGATGGATGTCTACAAGCGCGGAGGCGACAGTCTGGCCGGCCGGTATTTCAACTACCGGATGCATCCGCTTTCGGTCGGCGAGCTGTGTCGGACCAAACTTCCCACTGATTCGGTTATTCATCCGCCCACACGAATATCGCCGGCGGACTTCTCCGCACTTCTCCGCTTCGGCGGCTTTCCCGAGCCGTTCGCGCGTCAAGACACCCGCTTCTACAACCGCTGGCTGGCCTCACGGCACGACATCATCCTCAAGGAAGACATCCGCGACCTGACGCGCGTTCAGGAGACCGCATCGGTCCAACTCCTGGCTGAACTGCTCGCCGCCCAGACCGGCCAGCCCGTCAACCAAAGCAACCTCGCGGCAACCCTGCAGGTTTCGGTCGACACCGTCTCGCGCTGGTTGCGCCTCCTCGAATCGCTCTTTGTCCTCTTCACCGTCCGCCCGTGGTTCAAGAGCGTCGCCAAATCCATCCGCAAGCAGCCCAAGGTTTATTTCCGCGACTGGAGCGTCGTGCGCGATGAGGGGGCGCGCCATGAAAACTTCATTGCCTGTCACCTGCTCAAAGCCGTTCAGATGTGGGAAGACCTCGGCATCGGCCGTTTTGAACTCCGTTACCTCCGGGATAAAACGGGACGCGAGGTTGACTTTGTGGTCATCCGGGACGGGAGACCGTGGTTCCTGGTCGAGGCCAAAACGGGCGAAACACGCGAGATGAACCGGAGCCTTGCCTACTTCCAACGAACGACCGACGCGAAGCACGCGTTTCAAATCGCCGTCAACGCGGAATATGTGGAAGCGAATTGCTTTGCCGAAACCGCCCCCGTCCGCGTCCCAGCCGCCACCTTTCTCTCACAGCTTGTGTAAGGAGATTCGGGGATATGAAACGCGGTCTCAAGCGAATCGGCAAAGCAATCCTGCTCACCATCCTGGTCCTGGTGGCGCTGGTCTACGCGCCGTTCTGGGACACCGCCCCGCCCGATGTCGCGGACCTTGCCGTCGTCCGGACTGAAGTGCCGCCGGAAGAGAACGCCTACACGTTTTTTCTTCAGGCCACCAACGCGCTGCAGAGAAATGCGGACTTTTCTTTCAGTCGGTATCTGCAAGGGCGGACGAATGATGAGGCCGCGGTGTCTGCTTACATCACGACCAACCAAGCAGCCATTGCGTGGATACGGCGCGGGCTTGAATGCAAGGTCTGCCAGGCTCCGCCTATCGGAATGTGGAGGCGGGAACTATACGTGTGGCAACCGCCGTTCTTCCTCGACCTCGGCTGGCTGCTCGCTGTGCAGACCCACTTCGAACGTCTCCAGGGACGATGTCGCGAAGCGACCGACAGCTGTCTGCTGCTGCTCCGTTTTGGTGACCGGCTCGCACCCGCGTCCGACAGCATTGTCGAATATCTTTGCGCCAACGGCATCGTTTGGATGGGACTGGAGCAAGCGGAGGAACTGGCCCGGGACGCGCGGTGCGACGCAGCCGATCGAGAGCGGCTGGCCGCCCGCCTGGCAGAACTGAGTTCCGCGGACCAGGGGTTGGTTAACGCGGCAAGGGGTGACTATGCGATCAGCGTGGATATGCTGAAACAAATGCGGAACGGCAGTGCCTATTGGATGTTTGCCGGCTATTGGACCGAAAGCGGATTCAATCGCTCCTGCCTGATGCTGATCACCCGGCTGGTCTGCTATCCGAACTATTTCATGCACTACAACCGCACCCGTCACCTGATGGCCGACAAATTCCGCCTGCTGATCGCCCATGCGTCATCCATCTATGCCGACCATCCCCTGAGAGACACGGGCGCGGCGGCAGCCGATGCCGGTGCCGAACGCGGAACCAGCGGTGTGTTGTCGCGGCACAGCCAAGCCCATCAATCGCAACTGCCGTTCGCCAACGCCATGGGGCTGAGAATCAGAAGCTATATCGAGCAGGATTATGATAGCTTCGTCCGGAATACATGCAGCCAAGAGTGCGCCCTTTCGGGCGTGCGGCTTATACTGGCTTGTCGGGCGTACGGGGAAGTGACGGGGCGGTTGCCGGAGGCGTTGGAGGACTTGGTGCCGAACTACCTGCCCGCCGTTCCCCGCGACCCGTTCGATGGCACCCCCTTCCGCTATTCCGCCGAGCGGCGTCTCGTCTATTCGGTCGGCGAGAATCTGGTGGATGATGGCGGAACGGACGAGCGCCAGCAGGGACGGCGACGAGCGAAGGATATTCTTTTCGAGCTTGAGCGGTGAGAAAACAGGTTCAGACCTTCCTGGCGGCCAGTTTCTGCCAGCCCTGCGCATCCTCGGCGGCGGCGAGAATGACCGACAGCACGTCGCGGCCCTCGGCCACCGAATGCAGCGGACGGGTGCCGTTCCGGAGGCAGTCGGCGAAATGCCCCATCTGGACGGTGAAGGTGGTGATGTCGCCGAACTTTTTCAGCGCCGGCTGCGAGAAGCCCGCGGGAAGGTAGTGCAGCTCGCTGCCCGATCCGAAGATCTCCCCCTTCTCGCCGATGACATGGATCTGATGCGAGCCATGCGGATTGCCGTAGGCCCAGGAGGTGAGAATCTCGCCGATCGCGCCGTTGGCGAAGCGGACCTGGACGCTAGCGCTGTCCTCGCCTTCGATCTCCTGCAGGAAGCGTCCCATGCTCCCCCGCACGCCGACCACCGGCGACCCGGCCAGGTGCAGCATCCGGTAGGTGGGATGATAGCCGGTGTCGATCAGCTCGCCGCCTCCCTGGAACTTGCGCTTGGCCCGCCAGGTGCCGCGAAAACCGGCCACCGACGCCTTGAAGCAGTCCTGCGAACGCAGCCAGCGGATCCGCCCGAGCTCGCCCGCCTCGATCATCCGCTTCGCCTCCTGCACGGCCGGCATGAACAGCTGATTGTGCGCCGACATGTAGGTGACGCCGGCCTTCTTCACCGCCGCCGCGATCTTGCCGGCCTCGGTCAGGTTCAGACACATCGGCTTTTCGCAGAGGATGTGCTTGCCGGCGGCGGCGGCATCGAGAATCGCCGGGGCGTGCAGGTGGTGCGGCAGGCAGATGACCACGGCGTCGATCACGTCGCCGGCCTGGGCGAGCATCTTGCGCCAGTCGCGGGACAGGGCCGCGACGCCGCCGAGCTGTTCGCTGCGCGCCTTCAGGCGGGCTTCGTCGATGTCGCACAACGCCGTGCATTCGACCTTGTCGCGGTACGCGAGGATGCCGTCGGCATGCACGCGCGAGATGCCGCCCGTGCCGATGATGGCGACCCGTACTTTTCCCTTGATTCCTGACTTCATGCTGGCTCCCCCAATTCCGTTTGCGGATGTCCGGGCATGTCCATCGGATTCCTCTGCAACGGAACAATCCTTCGCAAATGGTTGCTTAGTATCCCTCTTTTCGGTCATTCAAGGCAAATGAATAAGTCTACCAGCCGCCGCCGCCCCCGCCGCCGCCGCCACCGCCCGACGAACCTCCGCCGCCGCCCCCGGAACTGGAACCCGGCGCCGTGGACGACGAGGCAATCGCCGAGGCCAGCGAAGTGCCCACCGAGGCGGCAAATCCCGCCGCGCCCAGCGTGCTCCACGAGGTGCCGCGGAACCATGCCGGCGAATAGCCGCCCCTTTTCCCCGCACCGGCCTCCGCCAGAACGTCCTCAAACTGCTCCGCCCACTTCTGCTCGACGTTCAACGCCAGCGCATAGGGGAGGAACTGCTCGAACAGCGCGGGGGTGCGCTCCGGGGGATTCTCAAGATTCAGCCGGTCCTTCTCGGCCACCGTCAGATAGAGGCGGAACCCGTCGATGTGATCCAGCAGGACACGCCCCGCCGCCGTGGGCGCCTTCAGCAGGTGATAGAAGATGCCGTTCAACAGCGCGCCGAGCACGAACAGCAGCGGAACCCAGAGCGATGTCGACTGCGAAAGGAGCCAGATGCCGGCAATTTCGCCCCCCAGGAAAGGCAGGCCGAAGAGGGAAATGAACACCGCCTGCGCCCATTGGCGCCCTCGCCAGAGGGTGACCATCGTCGATAACAAAAACGTCACGCCGGTCGTCCAGATGGCGAGCCAGAGCAGCAGGCCCCAGGTATCGCCGCCGTTGCTGTAGGTCAGCAGGGAAATGGCG
Organism: uncultured Lentisphaerales bacterium; assembly: GCA_964592855.1. GTDB lineage: Bacteria > Verrucomicrobiota > Kiritimatiellia > RFP12 > JAAYLN01 > JAAYLN01. The sequence goes on along the minus strand of CAZQKI010000013.1, from coordinate 24,450 downwards.
AAGGGGATGAGGGTGAACATGAAGCCCGGGAGCCAATAGCGGAAGTTGGTTCTGAAATACGTCTTCTCCAGCTTGTACGCGAGCGACCGCTTCAGGCGCGACACGGCTTCCCGAATGACGGCATGGTTGCTCTGCTTCAACGGCAGGCTCTCGCGGGTGTCGAGCAGATTTTTGAAGAGCACCTGCTCGTCGGTGAGCAGTTCGACGGACACGCTCTTCCTGCGCACGGTGTAGGTCTTGCCGGCCTTCTGTTCGATGGTGATCGCACCCTTGACGGCCAGGCTGATCAGGTTGGCCGCGAAGGCCTTGTGGTCAAACCGCATCCCCACCAGATTCCGGACCGCGGCGGGCGAAAAGCCCTTCGGCGGACCGTACAGGGGGATGATGGTTCCCGGCGCGGGGTCCCTCCCGACCGCTGCCCATACGGCGAAATAGTAGACGAGGACGAGGAGCAGTCCGCCCAGCGCAATGGCGACGCCCGCATTGTCACGCAGCAGGTTCAGCCACTGGTCGCGCGCGGCAACGGCCTGCACAAACCCCTTCGGCCAGGCCACGACAATCGTCAGCCCCTCCTGCGGCATGAACAGGTGCGTGTTCTCGAACTGGATCACGTGCCCCGCCGGAGCGCGGCTGGTGTAGTTGCGCGCGCGCGCCCCCTGCGCTCCCGTATAGGCCTCCGACGATGTGATGCTTGCGCCCGAGGGCAGCGTGACGGTGGCCGTCACCTTGTCCATGACAAAGACCCACCCGTTTCCCGTGACATTCCAGTAAAGCTCGTCATGGTCCTGGAAGAACCCGAGCTGGCGGTCCGTCCGGTAGGTCAGTTCGTAGGTGTACTCCCCCGGCGCAAGAAAGACGTCGCTCCGGCCGATGTAGACCCGCTGTCCATTGGCGCGATCCTCCAGGTGATACGCCTCCGGTTTGCCGTCGCGGCGAACCTGCTGCACGTCGAATCCGGTCCGCTGCCTCAAGCCCCAGCGCCCGCGGTAGAGTTGCGGGAAATCGCGGTAGATGCCCCGCTTGATCTCCCGTCCCTCCGCACGGACCCGGATCGTTTCGGTGACCACCAGCGACGCATCGGCGCAGACTTCGATCCGACTGTCGAAGTTCATGATCCGTTCGCCCTGGGCCCCGGCCGGGACCGGCGCAAGGAACCGGGCGAGGATCGCCATGCACAGGAAACGCGTGCCGTGCCGCATTCGGGCCGACGCCCACTGGGACTGCCTCATAGCTTGACCTCCGGAACTTGCCGTTCCAGGCTGGACTCGACTTCGAAATAGGCCTTCAGACGGAAACCGAACGCACGCGCGACCAGCCGGCTGGGGAAGGATTCGGCCAGGATGGTGTAGTCGCGCACGGTGCCGTTGTAATAGCGCCGGGCGTATTGAATCTGGTCCTCGGCATCGACCAGGGCCGCGCTCAGGTTCTGGAAGTTAGCGCTGGCCTTCAAGTCGGGATAGGCCTCGGCCACGGCCAGCAAGTTCCGCAACGTCTGCGTGACGCCCGTCTCCACCTGGCCGGTCTGCGCCACGTCCATCGGCGTCCGGGCATTGGCGCGCGCCAGGGCGAGGGATTGCAGAACCGAAGCCTCGTAGTCCTTGTAGGCCTTCACACAAGACACCAGGAGCGGAACCAGATCGTGCCGCCGCTTGAGCTGCACGTCCACGCCGCTCCAGGCCTCCCGCGTCATGTTGTGCCGGCGGATGAAGCGGTTGAAGGTGACGCCGATCCACCCGGCCACCAGAATCAGCAGCGCGATAATGCCATACCAGGCTATGCCCATCTCTTTTCCTCCAGATGACGCAAGTATCCCGCTTTTCAAGCCTCCCTGGCAAGTGTATTAGTGCTACCAGCGATATTCCGCCAGGGCGTAGCAGCGGCGGCCGACTTCGGGCTGGCCGACGAACACCTCGAAATCATCATCGAGCAGATTGGAGACGCCGAGCGTCAGCGTCAAGGACTCCATCCCGGCCACTTGCCAGCGCACCTCGCTTCCCATCAGCCAATGGCTGCGGCCGTGGTTTCGCAGGGGGTTGTCTTCCATCTGCTGCAAGCACTGCCAAATGCGCGCGTTCCAGTTCCGTGCGACTTGCCAGATGCATTCCGCCTTGAGCTCGTGCTGCACGTAATCCATGAGATAGCGGCTCGCATAGAAGTCGGTGTCGCTGGTCTGGTACTGGGAGAGGCCGGAGAAGCGCACGTCAACCTGCCGGCCCGTGTTGAACGCCAGTTCCCAGGCCACGCCGTAGCGACGCAGCGATTCGATGTTGACCGCCTGGAAGGTCGTGTCGTCCCGATTCAACCGCAGCCAGTCGACGCTGTTGCGCCCCTGTTCCGCAAAGCCGGTCAGCCCCGCCTGCGCCGCAGACCAGCGCCCCTGCCAGCCGGCCTCCGCCGTCCGCGTCTGCTGCCGCGCCAGCCCCTGGTTCCCCAGCGAAGTGGGGTTGTTGTAGTTGAGTTCCGTGTAGGAGGGCAGGCGGATGGCTTCGCTGTAATTGGCAAACAGGGAGTGTTCGGTGTTCAGGTGGCAGGTGATGCCCAACGCCGGCAGCCACCCCGGCTTGTCGTCCTCGAACAGCTCGACCGAACCGCCCGCCGTGAAGGCGAACGGACCGTACCGCCACGTCGGCAGCGCCGCGAATGAGCAGGAAGTCCGTTGATGATCGCCCAGCGAACGGCTGCGGAGCTGCTCGCCATTCAAATCGCCGCGCAGCAGCAGGTCCAGCGACTCCGTGACGGGGCGCGACAGGTCGCCGTGAAACGCCAGCACATCGCTCCGGTGTTCGCTCGCAGCGCCCTGGTCCCGGCCGTAATACCAGTAGGTGTCGTCCACGCGGTTGAAGGCGGCCGTCGCACGTTCGTAGTCGTGCGTCTCGCGCTCGCCACGCCGATACGAGACGAGCCCGAGGAGGCTTTCCACCTGTTCGTCGGAGGGCAGCGCCGAGGGTGTTCCATAAAACCCCCGCGCGCCGAATTCGCGATGCGAGGCGGTCAGCAGAACATCCACGACACCGTCATCGAGCCGGTACTCGCCGCGCCCGCCCACGCTCTGGCGTTGCAGGTCATTGTCGGGCTGGCGGTCGGTCCGGTCGATCGCATCCCAGCCGGCGAAGAACGACAGTTTCAGGTCCGGCACCTCCGGCATCGCTGCCACCGCCTGCTCCAGGCGGAGACTCCCCTGTCCGGCTTCGCCGCCCCCCAGGATCACCCGGCCCCGCTGCGCGATGGGCGCGAGATCCAGCACGACGGCGCCCGAGGGATGACCGGACGACCGGGAGAAGCGCTCCAGTCCCGTGGCGACTTCCGGCCGTTCGAAATAGTTGTCCGGCAGATCCAGGTCGCCCTGGAAATGCTCCGTCTGCGGGTTCTTGACGGCAATCCCCTGGAGCAACATCCCGCTGGTGTTGAAGGCGCCGCCGCGGACGCTGAGGTCGCCCTGCGCACTGCGGAGCCCCTGTTGTCGGACGGAAACGGCGGGAAGGGACTCGAACCGGGAGGCGGCATCCCAGCCGGCAGACGATTCCCCTGCCGGGGACAGGCGCGGCGCGGCGACCTGAATCGGCTCGGTATTCGTATAGACGGCGGTTTCGGCCAGCAGGCCAAGCGGCAGCAGGACGGCGGGGAGGAGCAGAAGTCGGGAATGCATGATCGCGGCATCATAGCCCGACCGCGCCCATTGCGTCAACCGTA
>CAZQKI010000013.1:0-20660 GCA_964592855.1 uncultured Lentisphaerales bacterium | reverse complement strand
CGGGAATGCATGATCGCGGCATCATAGCCCGACCGCGCCCATTGCGTCAACCGTATATATTTCTTGGTTGACGCGTCTCCCCTAGCTACTCGATTAGGCGAAAATGGAAAAGGGGAGGTTGCACACCCATCGGAAAGTGAGTATCCTTCGAGCATGACTGTTATCGAACAGATTTATAAACTGCCTCTGCATGAGAAACTTCTCGCCATGGAGGCCATCTGGGACGACATTTCCCGCGCGGAAGCCGTCCTGGAAGTTCCTCAGTGGCATAAGGACATTCTTGACGAGCGCGAGCGGCTGATCGCCGAGGGGAAAGCTCAATTCATGGACTGGGAGGATGCGAAGGCGCAGATCAGATCTATCGTTGATTGCAGAAGACGACCATCATGGATTCGTCGACACCTGAATAACGGCTAACTGGCAGCTTTCTGGACTGTGTTTGTCATGATCAAGGTACGACGGTCACAAACGCCAACGAAAAGCGATCTGATGGCAATCAGATGGGGTTCATTTTCACCTACTCCATCCGCAACGCCAGCATTTCGCGGGGGTTGTTCGTGATGATCTTCTCGACGCCCTGCGTCGCCCACTGGCGGAAGCGCCCGGGGTCATCCACGGTCCAGACGCCGACGCGGAGTCCGCTGGCGTGCGCCCGTGCCACCAACTCCGCCGTCAGGGATGAATCGCTGCAGTGGATCCAGGGAAAGTGGTGTTCCAGCGCCCAGGCGAGGATCATCGGGGCTTCGCCGATCGGTGCCAGCGTCACTTCCGGCGCGAAGCGGCGTACCGCGAGCAAGGCCGCGAGATCGAACGAGGAGACCACATCGCGCGCTGATCTGCCGAAGTGACGGAGCAACTGGACCACCTGCCCGGCGACCTGCATGCCCGGCGGAGGCAACTTGATTTCGATGTTGAGATTCGTCGGGCTCGACGCCAGACGCCCCATCACCTCGGCCAGCGTCGGGATCCGCTGCCCGGCAAAGTCGGCGTGAAACTTGGCCCCGGCATCGAGCTTGCGAAGGGTATTAAAGGTGAACGACCCGACCTCCCCCACCCCATCCGTCGTGCGATCAACGGTCGCATCGTGAATCACCGCCAGCGTGCCGTCGGCCGCCGGATGGACGTCGAGTTCGATCGAGTCGGCGTTGAGATCGATGGCGCGCTGAAACGCGGCCAGGGTGTTCTCGGGGGCTTCCGCACTGGCGCCGCGGTGGGCTTCGATGATCGGACTGGCCATGGCGCTATGCTCCGAGCAGACGCAGGCGGATCGGGCGCTCGCTGACCACGCCGACGGACGCAATCTCGTCCAGGGCGGCATTCAGGTGCGACTCCTGCGCGAGGTCCGTCAGCGCCACCACCGGAACGAACCCGCCGACCGCGCTGCCGCCCGCCTTCTGCATGACGGCGGCGATGCTGACGCCGTATTTGCCCAGGATGGTGGTGAAGCGGCCCAGCGACCCGGGCTGATCCTTGACCATCAGGCGCAGGTAGAAGGCGTTCTTCATCTCATCCACCGGACGCATCCGCGGCGGCTCCTGCGCGATCTGCACGGCGCGGGTGTGACGCGCCTGCTTCGAGCGGAGATTGCGCGCAATGTCCGCAATGTCGCCGATGACGGTGCTGGCGGTCGGTTCGCGGCCGGCGCCGCGGCCGTAGTAGAGGGTGTCGCCGGTCATGTCGCCGCGGACCATCACGGCATTGAAGACGCCCGAGACCGAGGCCAGCATGTGGTCGAGCGGAACCAGGGTCGGACTGACGCGGACTTCCACTTCTCCGCCCGCCCGGGCCACGCACGCCAGCAGCTTGATGCGGTAGCCGAGTTCAAGCGCATACTTCACATCCATCCCGCTCAGGCCGCGGATGCCTTCGACCGCCACGGCCTCCAGCGGCACATGGAAGCCGTAGGAGAGCAGGGCCAGGATAGCCGCTTTGTGGGCGGTGTCGAAGCCGTCGATGTCGAGGGCGGGATCGGCCTCGGCGTAACCCAGGCGCTGGGCGTCGGCCAGAACCGACTCGAAGGGGAGCCCTTCGTTCTCCATCCGCGTCAGGATGTAGTTGCAGGTGCCGTTGAGGATGCCGTGGATACGGACGACGGCGTTGCCGATGAGCCCTTCGCGGAGGACGCGGACGATGGGGATGCCGCCACCCACGCTCGCGCCGAAATAGATGTCCACATTCTTCTTCTGGGCCAAGGCGAAGATCTCCTCGCCATGTTCCGCGAGGAGCTTCTTGTTGGCGGTGACCACGGACTTGCCCGCTTCGAGGGCCGCCAGCATGAGCTTGCGGGCGGCGCCGCAGCCGCCGATGAGTTCCACCACGATATCGACATCGGGGTCGTCGATGACCTCCTGGGCCTTCGTCGTGAGCAGCGCGGGATCGACCTTGACGCCGCGATCCGTCGTGATGTCGAGGTCGCCGATGCGGCGGACCACCACATCCACGCCCAGGCGGGCCGACAGCAGCGCACGGTTCCGCTGCAATCCCTCGACCACGCCGGCACCCACGGTGCCGAATCCCAACAAGCCAACGCCGATTTGCTTCATGAAAACCTACCACTTATTTACATGCGAAAAGAAGGGAAAGCGTATCAGTTCGCCCTTCTTTAAGCCATATAATTTCCCTCTGGTTTTTCAAAGGGCCGTGCGGTAAGCTGTCCCGGTCAATTGTTGTCCAAGGGAAAAGGTGCGGACATGCTGGCAAAAGTCTATTCAGGGGCGGTGTTCGGGGTGGAGGCCTACCCCGTTGAAATCGAGGTGCACACCGGCGGGGGCGAGATCATGATCGTCATCGTCGGCCTTCCCGATGCCGCCGTCCGCGAAAGCAAGGACCGCGTCTGGACCGCCATCTACAATTCGGGCTTCCAGCCGCCCAACGGGCGCACCACGATCAACCTCGCGCCGGCCGACGTCAAGAAGGAGGGGCCCAGCTTCGACCTGCCCATCGCGATCGGCACGCTGATCGCGAACGACTCCATTGACGGATCCAAGGTTGCCGACACCGCCATGGTCGGCGAACTTGCCCTGAGTGGCGAAGTCCGCCGCATCCGCGGCGTCCTCCCCATCGCCCTGGCCATGCGCCGCCAGGGGATTCGGAACATGCTCGTCCCCGCCGACAACGCGGAGGAGGCGGCCGTCGTCGAAGGGATCAACATCTTCCCCGTCCGCAGCCTGCGGCAAGCGGCCGACTTCCTCAACGGCGACACGCCGATCACCCCGCTGATGGTCGATCTCTCAGCCCTCTGCGAACGCCACCGCGACTACGCGGAGGATTTCGGCGATGTCAAGGGGCAGGAGACCGCCAAGCGTGCGATCGAGGTCGCCGTGGGCGGCGGGCACAACATCTTAATGATCGGACCTCCGGGAACCGGGAAAACCATGCTCGCGCGCCGCCTGGCGACGATCCTCCCCGACATGACACTTGAAGAGGCGCTGGAGACCACACAGATCCACAGCATCGCCGGCATACTCCAATCGCATCAGGCCCTCGTCATGCGCCGTCCTTTCCGCGCCCCGCACCACACCATCTCCGACGCCGGCCTCCTCGGCGGCGGCGCCCATCCGATGCCCGGCGAGGTCAGCCTCGCCCACCACGGCGTCCTCTTTCTCGACGAGCTTCCCGAGTTCCACCGCAACGTCCTCGAAGTGCTGCGGCAACCCCTGGAGGAGGGCCATGTGACCATCTCGCGCGCCGCCGGCAGCGTCACCTTCCCCTCGCGCTTCATCCTCGTCGCCGCGATGAATCCGTGCCCCTGCGGCTATTACGGCGATCCCAAGCGGAACTGCAACTGCGGCGCGCTGAAGGTGCAGAACTACCGGAACCGCATTTCGGGGCCGCTGCTCGACCGCATCGACCTCCACATCCAGGTTCCCGCCGTCCGCTATCAGGACATGAGCGGGCTGGCGTCCGGCGCCAATTCGGCGACGATCCGCGGCAGGGTCCAGGAGGCGCGCGCCGTGCAGTTGGCACGCTTCCAGGCGCAGGGCGGGCGCATCACCTGCAACGCCGCCATGGGCGCGCGGGAGGTGCAGCGCCACTGCGTGCTCGACGCGGCCGCGCAGTCGCTGCTCAAGATGGCCATGACGGAGATGAACCTCAGCGCCCGCGCCTACGACCGCCTCGTCAAAGTTGCCCGGACGATCGCCGACCTCGACCACAGCGAGCCCATCCGCGACCTCCACATCGGCGAGGCCATCCAGTACCGGACGCTTGATCGGGGATTGTAGGCAGTAAACAGGAAACTCGAAACTCGAAACTGGAAGAAAACAAATTGAAACTGGAAACTCGAAACTGGAAACGGATTGCAGGCGTGATGGCGGGGATGGCGCTGGCGTCGGCGATCCGGGCCGCGGAAGCCTTCGACTGGATGCCCCCCGCATCGCTCGAAACGGGTCTGGCGGCGGAGCCGGCGGACGGCAGTCCCGTCCCCGACATCGCGCTCACGCCGACCCCCAAGGCGACGGCGGATCTTGCCCAATACACCCGCGAAGTCGTGCTCGACCTGAAGCGCTTCCACATCCGCAACGACGGCACGGAGGCGGAGGCAACCTCCATCGGCCTCAACAACGCCCTCCGGGATGCCAGGACGAACGGCGCTAACCGCATCGTCTTCCCCAAGGGGATTTACCTCATCAGTCCCACCAACCCGGTGATCATCGACCATCAACGGACCGTCATCGACCTGAACGGCGCGACCCTGCAGATTCAATCGAACGGACTCCCCAAGTACCACATCGTGGAGTTTGTGGACGGCGCCGACGGCGTCCGGCTCTACAACGGCACGCTGAAGGGGGACCGGTATTCGCACGATTACAAGACGGTCGCAGGGACCCATGAGTGGGGCACCTGCCTCTCGTTTACCGGGGGACGCAACCTGGAGGTAGATCACCTCCGGCTGATCGAGGGGTCGGGCGACGGCGTGTCGAGCGGCACCACCGGCGCCCGCACGCGCCCGGAATTGCTCGCCCGCATCAAACACTCGGTCTATGCCAAAGACCTCGAACCGGGGGCCTTTTCCGATACGGGCGCCAAGGTGGAGAGCCGGGCGAAGACCCGTTCGATCGCCCCCTTCGACCTGTCCCGCTGCGAAGGGGCTTTCGAATTCGGTTATATGGCGGGCTACATGGGCTATCCGTTCATCAAGGGCCGCGGCTATCAGGCCTGCTTCTACGATGCCGACATGAAATTCATTTCCCGTGTGCGCGCGCTTCAATACCGGAAGGTCGCCGTTCCGGAAGGCGCGCGTTACCTGCATCTTGAATTCAACCAGCCCGCGATTGCCGACGAGCCGGCGCACTACGGCGCCGCCAAGGGGGACTGGATCGCCCGAATCACGAATTTCAGGCCGGCGACGGATGTTCACTTCCATCACAACGAGGTCTCCGGCAACCGCCGTCTGGGCCTGGCCTATTGCGGCGGACAGCGCTGGCTCATCGAGAGCAACCACTTCGCTGGCAACGGCGGAACGGCGCCGGCATTCGGCGTCGATTTCGAAGACGGCTGGGAGCTGATGCAGGATGTGGTTTTCCGGAACAACACGTTCAAGGACAACCAGGCCGGCGACCTGGTCGTCTGCGCCGGCAGCGAACTCCTGTTCGAGGGGAATGTCTTCGAGAAGTCCGTTTCGACCGCCGGACGCCCCCACAACTACACCTTCCGGAACAACCGGTACACGGGCGGTGCCGTGCACTACACGACGCGCACGGGAACGGCCTCGATCCACGACAATCTCTACTCGAACTGCACGCTGTCGATCACCTTCGACACCAAGGCCGTGGCGGACGGCCTGTACCGTCCCGAGGGTCAGACCGTCGTCACGCCGCCGCTGACGCTTGTCGACGAGACGCTCGTCGACGTCGGCCCGCTGACCGGCACCTACCTCTGCTTTCGCAACAGCCGGTTGACGCGCGTGAAGGCGACGGCTGGAAAGGAGACCCGTCTGATCGACTTCCGGAACTGCGAACTGAGCGACAGCGCACTCGAATACGAGAACGGGCCGACGAACATCCTCTTCCGGCTCAACGCCTGCCGGGGCGACTTCCGCGAGGGGGGGCCGGGCCTCGGACGTAAAGTCGGTGCGGCGGGCCGGTGACCGGACGCGTCGCGGCCGGTTCAGCGAGCGGCAGGATAAATTGGCGGACGTTTGACATGATATCTTTACATGATGTATGATCAATGGCATGAAAACGCTGGCAACCATTGTCACGGAACGGGGGCAGGTCTCGATTCCGGCTGAAATCCGGAAGAAAATGAAGCTGCAGGCCGGGCAGCGAATCCTCTGGGAGCTGGCGTCCAGTACAGAGTGTCGAATCACGCCGGCACCCGCCAGGCGTCCCCAGGGGGCTGGCGCAATGCTGGGCTACGCATCCACCTTCCGGCGTGCGCGTCGGACCCGGGAATGGATGGCCGAACTCCGCGAGGGAGAAAAGGCATGAGCTGGGTGGTCGACACGTGTCTGATCATCGACGTGCTGGACAACGACACGGAATTTGGCGAGTCTTCGGCCCGTTTGATTGACCGGATGGCGCCAGACGGGCTGATGCTCTGTCCGGTGACGTACGTCGAACTAGCCCCCGCATTTCTGGGTGACCTGCGGCGTCAGAATGCGTTCCTTGATGCGGTTGGCATCAGTCATGACGATCTTTGGGATGGTACCGTCACTCAACTGGCCCATCAGGCGTGTCATCGGCAAGTGTCGCTTCGGCGCGGGCGGCACGCGCCACGCCGCCCCGTTGCCGATATTCTCATCGGCGCGTTTGCCGCCGCCAGACAAGGGTTGCTCACCCGCAACCCGGATGACTTCAAGCGCGTCTTTCCCCAGCTCTTGATCAAAACACCGGAGCGTTGAGCCTCACGGATCCACCCACACCGGGCTCGCCCAGGCGACCTCGCCATCGCGCTGGACCACGCGGACATAGTAGTAGACGAAGGAATGGGGGCAGTGCCGGGCGGGCGGCATCCAGATGCCGTCGAGGGGTTCGTTATCCACCCAGAACACCGCGAGGTCCGCCATCCCCGCCCCCGGCACCGTGTGTGCGACGCGGCCGTTCCTGACGATGTCGACGCGGTCGATCGCATCCGTACCATGTACCGTGACGGTCAGCCGGCGTCGATAGGCCAGACTCGGCGCAGCCGTCACCGAAAGCTCGGACCCCATCGAGGCGCCGTCCAGGCGGTAGGTCAGCAGAATGCGGGGACCGGTGGTCGCCACGACGCGGCGGTCGTACAGCGCCGCGAACACGGCTTCGCGCGTGCAAACCTCCGCCTCGACGCTCATCAGCCCCTGCTTGTACGGGCCGCCCACCGTGGCCTCGCTCCCCCACAACCCCGCATGGTCGTCGCCGCCGCCGGTGAACCCGACCCGGCAACCCAGGGCCAGCGCTTCCCGCACGTAGCCCGCCTCGAACGGCGGGAAGGGGGATTTCTGCTCCGGCGCCGGGTTCCCGTCGGCGGGCGAGCACTCGTAACTGCCCCGCATCTGGAAGATCTCGACGAGGCGCTCGAAGGCCGCGTCGTGATCCTTCCAATCGCAGAAGTTGCCGCCATGCCCCGTGTGATGTGGGATGACGATCGCCCGTTCCCGGTTCGCGGCCAGCGCAGCGAACAGGTCGGGCGGAGCCGGGTAGTCACCATCCTCCGAACGGTACATCGGCCGGTCATCGCCCAGGTAGTAGACGTTCCGGTCTCCATCCCCGTTCTTGCGCCACTTGGCCCATTCGTAGCCCAGCAGGGTCACAAACCGGCCCGGCTGGTGCCAGCGCTTGACGGCTTCCTGCGTGATCTGCCAGAACCCGTCGGGCGTCTCCCAGAGGTGGTCGTGGTCGGCGGTCGCGGCGAAATCGAGCGCCACCTCGTCGCGCAGCTGGTGGAAGTACTGCTCCAGCGTTCCCGTTCCGTCGGACATCTCCGTGTGGCCGTGGATCATGCCCCAGAACACCTTGCCGCCGTCCCCGCAGACGACCGGGTTCGACAGTGTTTCCCTGCCGCTTGACTTCTCGACCACGCGCAGCCGATGCGTGCCGGGTTCCTGCAGGACCACGCGCGCGGTGATGCAGGTCGAGTCGACCACAGGCATGCACGATGCGGCGAGTTCCGTCCCATCCAGCCAGACCGACACGTCGCCCGGCGCGGCATGGGCGAGGTTTCCGCGGGCATCCTCCGGCCGGACCAGGATGTCAATGGGCTCGCCCGGGACCGCGTGCGACGGGACATAGGCGCGGAGCTGGTGGATCGCTCCGCCGAGGATGTGCAGCGTGCAGACGGCGAGGATACGTTCGGCTGATTCCACGGTCCAGACGCTTCCGCCGGCCCACCGGGGCGTCTGCTCGCCGCTTCCCGACGGCGACGCGAAGTAGAGGACAAAGAATTTGTTGAGTTGCCGCACGCCCGGCGCCTGGCAGTCGGCCAGGACGACCGTCACCGTCTCGCCCCGCTTCAATCCGGGCGCCGGCGCCGACAGAACCAGGGTGCCGCCCTTGCCTTCCTCCGCCGCGTCGAGCGCCGTGCCGTCGGCCAGTGCGGCCGACGCGTTGCCGTCGACGAAATGACCCTTGTTGTTCCGTCCCCCTGCAAGCTGCAGCTTGAGCGCCATGCCGGCGGGTAAATCCCGGCCCAGGACGAACGTCAAGCGCCAGGTCGACGTCTCGCCGGCGGTCGCGACGGGGGGTTCCGCATGGGTGAGAGCGAGGTCGGCGGGCATCCGGATCGGCCGCTCCCAGGCAGGCCGGTATTCAGGGTTCGGTCGGTTCATAGCAGCTCCCGTTATCTTGCGCAGAATCCGTCATTGGATGAACGACACAGAGTAACCCAGACGCCCCGTCGCGTCAACCGAGCGAGGGCTCTTTGTCGGTCAAGCCAGGCGGACCAGGATCGTCTTGATTTCACTGGCATTGAACGCAAGCCGGATCCGTTGTCCCTCAAACGGGATCTTCGTGTCGAGGGGGCGCTCCAGATGATCGGCCGCCACGACATCGGCTGGCTTGATCGGCACGGTCAGGACGCATGTCGTGGGATGGCCGTCGGTTTCGCGCATGCGAATCACGAAGGTGTCGGGCGTCCAATCCTCCTCCGGCATCTTGAACGCACAGATCTCGATATTCGGCTGGTCCACGGCCAGAAAACAATGGTCGTCGGCCAGGGGGACCGAATTATCGATGCGGCCCCAGGACTTGATTTTGCCGGGATGTTCGCTCTCGAAGCTGGCCATCAGGCCGCCAAGGAATCCCGCCGTTTCCCGGCGCAGGAAGCTGGGCGTCCGTGCGCCTGGGTACGGGACCAGGGAATACGCGAGCTCATGCTCGCCCTGGGCCATGCCGGGATCCATATCGCGAACCGTGCGCATCACGGAGATCCCGAGTTCGCCATGCTCGTATTTGCAGCCATAGGCTCCGTCGTTCAGGAAGGCCACGCCCCACTGCCCGTCATTGAGATCAACCCAATCATGCATGCAGAACTCGCGAGCCGCATTCTCGATGCGAACGGCCCCGTGCGCGAGCGCGACCGTGATGTCGGGCGAGGAGAGCCGGGGCGAGAAGCCGATCTTCAGGAAGCTGTTGCCTTCGTGCCAATCGACGCGGATCCGGAAATCGATGCGCGCGATCTCCCGGTAGACGGTGACCTCACGTGTGAACCGGGAATAGGCGCTCTGGCTGGTTGTCGCGATGCGTATCAAGAAACGGTTCTGCTCGACCACGTGCGGGGGCGAGACCAGTTCCAGGCCCGATTTACGGCCCGTCAAGACTTCGACCCAGGATGTGGCCACGGCGTGCTCCTGCAGAACCTGGATGCAATTGCCTGGGTTGCTGAGCAGCTCGCGGTCGTGGCGTTTGTCAACGATCTGCGCGATGTCGCCGGTGGCCCGATCGAATGTGATTTTGAAAAACGGAGAGTCCAGGCTATCGCCATCGAGCGCCATTTCCGGCACAGCAGGCGCGGGGCTCGAACCGGGGATCAGGCGCAACAGTTGCAGCGACATGGCCGGCAGACTGGCCATGAACACGATCTGATAGCCAATCACTTCGGCATCGACACGGCGGCCACAGCCCGTGCTCAGCTGGCCGTTCCGGATCGCATCGGGATTCAGCCAGGGCGGACATTCGGCAGAAACGACTTGCCGGACGGCTTCCAGGCGCGGATTGAAGACGACAAGCGCCTGCTGCTTGTCCGTGGTATCCAAACGCGAGCGGACACGAATGAAGCTGTCCTTCAGAAACGTATCGCATGTATTGGATATCTGCCGGTAGGTCTCGCGTGCCTCACGCACCACGCTGGGTGCTGACGTGCCGGGCAGGATATCATGGAACTGCAGCGTCAGCAGATCCTGCCACAGCCGCTGGAAATCAACCCGGGGAAAGGCTGGTTTTCGCGAGAGCATCGTGGCGATCACCGTTGCCGCTTCGGCGGTCAGCAGTTTTTTCTCCATCCGGCGGTTAGCGCGCTTGAGCCCGGCCTGGGAGGTATACGCGCCAGTGGCCATCCCGAAGAGGCTGCCCCGGTGGCTCTCGAGCCCTTGGATGCATTCCCGGGTAAAAGTTGATGCAAAGAACTCATGAGCCGTCGCGTAATGCCAGTCCGGCGCGTTAGGGATATCACGCAAGGCCTGCAGCGCAGCGATGTCCGCATCGCGCGGGCCGCCGCCATGGTCGCCTTTCCCGTAGAGCACGAGTTCCTGGTTGGAAACGGCCGCCCGGATATAGGGCAGGTAGTTTCGCAGGTATTCTTTGGTGATTTCAGGGGTCGAATAGGGGCCAAAAGGAAGGTAGGCAATCACGGAAGTGTTGTCTGGCCCCTGCCAGCAGAAGGCGCGCTTGGTTTTTTCCGGACCTTCCTTCGACTGGGGCAGGCCCCGGCCGAATACGTAGTATTTCAGGCCACAGCCAGCCAGGATCTGTGGCAGAGTGGCCGGGTGCCCGCAAAAAGAATCAGGAAAGAATGCAACCTGATGATTCGTCGCGCCTAGTCTTTCCAGCGCATAGTGGAGGCCGACCAGGTGCTGACGGATGACCGCCTCGCCGCATGGCAGCATGACATCGTATTCACACCAGCTTGTTCCCAGAACCTCCCATTGCCCCGTGGCAACCCGGGCCTTGATCTGCCGGAAGATCTCAGGATAGTGCTCTTCCATCGCCTGGTAGAGGAACATCTGACTCTGGGCAAAGGTGAACCCCGGCACCCGGTCCATGAGGTTGAGCACGCCCCTGAAGGTCCAGGGCGCGATGCGATGAATCGTTTCCTGAATATCCCAGCGATAGCCGATATCGATGTGGGCATGTCCCAGCATGTTCAGCACGATGCCCGACATGTCCTCGAACCCCTTCGGCGCGCCGGCAGGCGGGAAGTCGGCATCTTCCGCAACGACCGCTTCAGGATTGGGCTGTCTCGGATCTGGTCTGTTTTCCATTGTTCTCTATCAGTCCGTATACAGCGCGCAGGGACGCCAGAGACCGCCGGCGCCAAAAGAATCGTAACCGCGTATGGCGATCACGTTCGCTTCACCCGGCTTCAGAAACGGCGTCGCGTCGAAGGCAAACGAGCTCTGCCAGTCGTCGGGATTCTCGTGTTTGCGCGAATAGGCCAGTTGGCCGTTGATGAAGATATCGCCGTCGTCGTCGAGCGACCCGATGCGCATGAACACGCGCCGCCCAGCGGGGAACGCGGGAATCTCAAGCTTCAGGCGGTACCAGAAGCGGCCGTTGACCTCCTTGTACCCCTGGGGCTCGATGAAATTCCAGGTGGAGATGGCCTGCCAGCCCCGGCTATCGTCCCAGTCGACAGCCTGCCAACCCTCGCGCAGCCCCTGGTCCTTGTCGTCGATTCTGAACTTCCACAGTTCCGGCAAAGGAAACAGATTGGGGACTGTCGCCGGGGCGCGGTCAAAAGCGAAGAGGTCCGTCAACCACCGCGCCCGGTCATCCAGTTCACGGCGGCCGACGGGCTCGACGCGGGGGGCGATCACGTTCTTCGCCAGGCTCTGCATTTTACTCAGGACGCCGGGCGAGCAGGTCTCGCGCAGGCGCCTGGCGTCCCAGAAGGCCTCGTAATCCGCGAAGGCCTTGCCCGACGCGCCGATGGCCTCCGGCGTCCGTTCGTTCAGCGCCGTGCAGTAGCTGCGATAGGTTTCCGCCGTTCGCGCAAACATCTCGAAGGTGTCGCGGAAGCGATGCAGCCGGGCCTGCTCCTTTCCCGCAGAAGCTCCGATGGCGGTTTCCAGCGACTGTCGGCCGTACGCGATCAACGCATCGGACAGGATGGCCTGCGTGTCGGCGAACCCGCCGTAGCCGATCCTCGGAAGTGTCCGGCTGTTCGCGTCCATCTTCTCCAGCAATTCCAGAACCTGCGCGCCGCCCGGGCCGAAGTAGGCGGAGCAATATTCCTTCAGGAGCGCGCGAGGATCCTGTTCGCCGTCCCAGAGGACCTGCGACAGGACCCACAGGACCGGCCAGATCTGCTCGTTCCGTGACATGACTTCGGCATGGTAGTGCTTGATGCCGCGCTGTTTGTAGGCCGCGGCCGCGTCCAGGATATTGAGCGTCTGCGGGGTGCCCTGCCACATGACATAGTCATAGCAGCGCATTTCCGCGCCGGCGTCGCGCGTGGCGTCGATGGCCCCGGCAAACTCCCGGGTGAACGGATAGGTCGGTTCATCCGCCGGGTCGCTGCTCCAGGCCATTCCCCGACAGGCGACGGCGACGATGTTGGACGCAATGGCCACGTCCGGCGGCGGCTGCTTCAGCTCGAAGTAAGGGGCGAACAGGCCGATCTTGGCGCCGGGCCTCCGTTCGCTCAGTCCCCTGGCGACGCGATTCATGAAATGCCAGACGAGGCGGTCCTTGTTGTACGGCGGGGCTCCGGCCACACGGGCGCAGTTCTCGCATTCGCAGATGCCGGAGCAGTCGGAAAGCCCCATCGCAAAAGTGTCCGCCACGTCATCCAGATCGGTGTTCCGCTCACGAGCCGTCTCGTCCTGCCGCTGGAAGAACGCCGCCGCGCTCGTGATGGCCTGCTGGACGTTCTTCTCGTGGGTGAAGCAGATCTGGGCACCCGCGTCACGGCGTTCCGCCACGCCGTCGAGGGTGACCAGGGCAAAGCGTTCCGGCTCCACCTTGATGTCGGCTCCGGCCAGGGCCGCCCGTTTGATGCCGTGGCCGCCCGAAAGGAGAACGTCGTTGAAATCGAACCCGTGGCCCGTGTGGATGTAGCGCTGGAACGCCGTCCGGTTGCGCAGGGTCCAGAGGTCGTACTCGTGATGGATGACGTCGCGGTACCGGACCGGGTCGGAACAATCGAAGTGGTTCTCACGGACACCGGATAAACTCAGCCCGCGTTCGAGGAAGGCGGGCCGGTGCGACCGGCGGCCTGCGGTGACGGCGATGCCTTCCAGTTTGGGAACGTTCTCGCCGAGTTCACCCGGGGCAAACCATCTCACGCCAAGCTCGCCCAGATACTGGTAGACACCGAAGAGCACGGCCATTTCCGTATTGCCGACGATGGTTACGCCGGTCATGGGCGCGGCCGGGGCAGGCTTGACCGTCCCCTCGATCGTAAAGGCCTGCGACGATTCCTTGCCTTCCCATTCCTCCCGGTCACGCACGCGCAGCCAGATCCCCACATCCTTTTTGTTGCGCACGTCGGGCCCCCGGTAAGCGATGGGCAACTCGGCGCCCGTCATCTTGCGGAGGTATTCCCGAAGCTCTTCGGACGCAAACAGGAGGGGGCGGCCCACCTTGGGCGGGAGAAACAGATGGCCTCGCGCCTCCCCGTCCTTGACCAGCCAGACGTCATCGGCCCGGGCCGCGCCAGCGTGAACCATCAGTGCGAGCGCCAACATGCAAAGCCTATAAACCTTCATGATCTGCCCTTTACTGTTGTTTCACTTTCCGCTGCTACCTGGCGGCGTCGCCGCGCTACCGGACGATGAAGAGCAATCCCTTGGCCTTCCTCAAGTAAAATGATCCGTTCGAAGCGACCGGAGTATAGAACGCTCCCGTGCCGGCCTTCACGCTGATGCGGCCGTTGGCCGACCCCGCATAGGCGGCATAGGCACCCTCAACCGCGCCGCTGAGATCATCGGCCTGAACATCGAGGGCGATCCGCCCGCCGCCGCCATCGCCATGGAGGTTCGTCGCCTGCTTGCCGCCGTCCGCATTGAGCGAACCGGTGCCCGAAAGCACGTTGCAGCGGATGTTGATGCTGCCGCCGGCGCCGCCACCGCCGCGATTGGAGCCGCCCCCCTTGGCCGTCAGCGAACCGTTTATCGCCAGGTTGCCGCGCGCCTCGATCCGGATCACGCCTCCGCCACGTCCCCCGGCGCCATTGTAAGTCGCCGCGCCGCTGCCCGGCGCGACGGGTGAGGGAATCGATCCGTACGGATTGCCGCCCGGACCAAACTGGCCTGCACCGCCGTTGCCGCCATGGCCACCGCCGGGCGCCCGTGTGGAGGGGGCTCCGCCGCTACCGGGTCCCTGGCTCGTGGCGTATCCACGGCCGTTCGCGTTGAACCCGCCGCCGGTCGCCACGGAGAGATTCCGCAGGCGGAAGAGCGCCGAACCGCCGTTGCTGCCATGGGAGTAGGGATAGATCCAGGAACCCGTGCCGACCGATACGTCGTTGGCCACGGTGACCAACGCCCCATAGTCGGGCGTGCCTGCCGTGCTCCCGCTGTAAATGCCGAGGGCACCGCCCAGTGAAAGAACAAGGCTGCCGCACCGGACGTCCACGGTGGCGGTTCCCGATTCGGCGCCGACGCCGAGGGCGCCGTTCGCACCGAGGGTCAGTTTGTTGGTGACGATCAATTGAAAACCGCTCGACGCCAGTTCGACCGAACAGTTGCTGACCGTCAGCGAATCGACGGCCCACGAACCAAATCCGTTGATGGTCAACCGGACATCCGTGAAGAGATGGTCGGTCAACGTCTCGGATAGCAGCGTGGCATCGGCGAGATAAACGGAGCCTCTGCCCGCTGCCAGCCACCAGTCGTTCGCGCCGAAATAGCCAGGCCCCGCCGAAGTCGAAAACCGAATGCCCTTTGAATTGGAGAGGGTGGCGTACTGCACGGCGATGCGCCCGCCTCCGCCTCCTCCGCCGCCGGCGGCGGAACCGCCACCATGGGCCCGAAGCAGGCCATTTGTGCTGTCGGCAAAGGCGTCGCAGGTGATGTAGATCGACCCACCCGATCCGCCGCCCCCGTCCAGGGTGCCGTTCTTGCCATTTGCCGAGATCGTCCCGTTGATCGTCACCGTGCCCCCGGGCGCCTCGATCCGCACGGCCCCACCGCCTGCTCCGCCGAACTCCGCGGCAAATCCAGCGCCGCCACTGCCCGGCTCGACCGGCGCCTGCAGGATGTCATAGGCATTGCCGGCAAGCCCGCCCGTGGTCCAATACCCTCTGCCGCCGACGCCCCCGTGCCCGCCCCCGCCCCCGCCCGCGTTTAGATCTGCAAAGGTGCCCTTGCCCTTGCCCGCATTCTGGCCAAACCCTTTGCCGTCAACGTCGATCACGCCGCCGGGGAGGATCGACAGCGTCGAACAGACGACATGGATGCGGTTGGACATCGTTCCGGCCGCGAACGCGCCGGGAAGGGTGAAGACGCCCCCCGTACCGATCATCACGTTGGTGGCGTGGACGGTCGTGGTCCAGTTCGTGAACGTCAACACGGCGTCGGAAACCGACAGCGACGCCAGAGCTGCGGTGTCGCCCGAAAGAACGACGTTGATGGCCGGCGCGGCGCTGGCGTCGATCACGACGTCATCTCCCGCCACCGGGACCCGCCCCGGCGTCCAGTTGCCGGCTTCGAACCAGTTGCGGTCGATCGCGCCACTCCAGGTCAGAACATCGCCCCGGCAGACGGACAAGCCCAAGGCCGCCGTCAATATCAGCATGACAATACGCATGATCTTTTCTCCTTGATTATTCCGTCATTCCATCTGCCCGATGCGCCGACGTTCTTCCGGATCGAGGGCGACCGAGATGATCCCTTCGACGCGTCGGTTGGCGAGGCTGTCGACCGCATGCTGGAACGCGTCGTGATTCCGCGCGGAGTGGAAGACGCCGAGGTAGTTTCGCTGTGCGAACCGGACGTGCAGGTGCTGAAACAGGGTTCAAGGTATACCAGCGGCGGTTCTGGCGCAAGGGAAATGTTGCAGAACAAACGCATCTAAATTTCAGACACTTTTTCAGTTTTGGCTCTGGTTTGCGCCTGAGAGCGGTGTCGCGCTTCGCTTGCCACCGCACGCCCCAAAATGTGTGCCGCGGCGGCAGCGTCTTGGAGTGCGGCGGCAAGCGGTATCCCGCGCGACGCCGCTTTTCCCGCTCACCCTCGAATGCAGCCCCCATCGGAACGGTATCGAGAGCCAGAATAGGCAAAACAGAGAGAAATTTAGGTGCGTTTGCCCTGGGGAATGTTGTCGCAGAGTTTTCAAAAGCGGGACAAACTTTCAATATGACGTTTGATTATTGGCCGTTAATCGTATATTCTAAATATCTACGTTGCGATTTGCGAGCCATGCAGCCTGCGCGGGGAAGCCCGTGGCAGGTTACCGATAACGGTGTGGCCAAAACGGAAACGCGGACACGCGCCGGTTCGGCCTTTGGAGAATCAAGATGTCCTATGTAAACGATACGCTCAATCGGGTGATGCAGAAGAACCGCTCCGAGCCTGAATTTCACCAGGCCGTGCGTGAAGTGCTGGAGTCGCTGGAGCCTGTTCTGGCACGTCACGAGAAGTACCAGCGCGAATGCATCCTCGAGCGGATTACCGAGCCTGAACGGGCGATCCTGTTTCGCGTGCCGTGGGTTGACGATCGCGGGCACGTGCAGATCAACCGCGGCTTCCGCATCCAGTTCAACAGCGCGATCGGCCCGTACAAGGGCGGCCTGCGTTTCCACCCGAGCGTCTATCTCGGCATCCTGAAGTTCCTGGCGTTCGAGCAGATCTTCAAGAACTCGCTGACGACGCTACCCATGGGCGGCAGCAAGGGCGGTTCTGACTTTGACCCAAAGGGAAAATCGGACGCCGAGGTGATGCGGTTCTGCCAGTCGTTCATGACGGAGCTTTTCCGCCATGTCGACGGCGACATCGACGTACCTGCCGGTGACATCGGCGTCGGCGGTCGCGAGATCGGCTACCTCTTCGGACAGTGGAAGCGCATCACCCGGCAATTCAACGGCGTGCTGACCGGCAAGGGCCTCAAGTGGGGCGGCTCGCTGATCCGTCCCGAAGCCACAGGCTACGGCGCGGTGTATTTCGCGCAGGAGATGCTGGCCACGCGCAAGCTGGATATCGCGGGGCGCGTGTGCGCCGTCTCCGGCTCGGGCAATGTGGCGCAGTACACGGTCGAAAAGGTCAACCAGTTCGGCGGCAAGGTGGTGACGCTCTCGGATTCGAACGGCACGATCCATGATCCGGCCGGCATCGACGCCGAGAAGCTGGCGTTCGTCATGGCGCTCAAGAACGAGCGTCGCGGACGCATCTCCGAGTATGCCGATCAGTTCAAGGGCGCGAAATACCTCGAAGGCACTCAGCCCTGGTCGGTCAAGTGCGAGTGTGCCTTCCCATCGGCCACGCAGAACGAGATCTCGGGCGAGGATGCCAGACGGCTCGTCAAGAACGGCTGCATACTGGTCTCGGAAGGCGCCAACATGCCGACTGATCGGGACGGCGTGGAGGTGTTTGTCGCGAACAAGATCCTGTACGGTCCCGGCAAGGCCGCCAATGCCGGCGGCGTGGCCACGTCGGGCTTGGAGATGGCGCAGAACGCGCAGCATCTCACCTGGCCGCGCGAGGAGGTCGACGGTCGCCTGCGCGGCATCATGAAGAGCATTCATACCGCCGCCTACGAGGCGTCGGTCGAATACGGCCAGCCTGGCAACCTCGTGATGGGCGCGAACATCGCCGGCTTCGTCAAGGTCGCCGACGCGATGATCGACCAGGGCGTCGTGTAAGACACGCGCGCGGCGCTACCGGACCAGCACCAGCGTGCCCGGGCGCGAGATGAACCTGGCGACGACGGAGTTGGCTCTCGAGACGAGGGAAAATTTGCAGGGCTCGGCGTTGTAGTTCAGCACGAAGGTGTCGCCCTTCCCAAGCGGAGCGCCATTGACCGTCTTGAAGGTGCCGGAAATCGGACGGTTGCAGGTCAGCAGCGTGATCGTTTCATCGGCCTGGGGGCGGTAGTTCAAGGTCAGCGCCAGCCGGGCGCCGAGATTCGTCACCGTGCCCGCGACCTGCAGCGGATTGAAGGCCGAGTCGGCCAGCGCCATCGAGACGATCGACTGATCCTTCAGCACCAGGTGGCCGTTGATGGCGATGGCGTTGTTTGTCGCATGCGTTCCCTCCAGACAGCCGCCGGGATAGACCGTCAGGTTGCTGGACACCGTGCCGTAGCCGCTCAAGGTGCCGCCGTTGAAAACATGGTGGCCGGCTCCGGAAAGAGCGGCCCGCAGCTCGACCGTTCCCTCCCTGACATGCATGACCACATTGGGGTTTTCCGTGTTCTTCCGGACGACGACCTTGCCCGGCCCCGCCTTGTAAAAGGTCCCCTGAAGCTTGCAATTGAAAATGATCGAACCGGCCAGGCTGTGCTGATGCAGGTGGGTGGCTGACGTAAAACCAACCGAAGGGACCGAGAATGTGTAGTCGCCAACTCCTTCCTCCATGAGCATCCCGGCTGCGTAGAACCAACTACCGCCGGAAACCGAGCCTCCCCCTTGAATCGTCAGCGTCCCCGGCCTGCCAATCCCGGAAAGTGTTTTGATCCCCGATGTGAAGTAGTTGGTCGTCGTGGTGCTCGCCAACCAGGGATAGTCATAAAGCGTGGTGTTGCGCACGAGCTGGCCGGCGGCGTTTGTCGTCGCAAAGCCCGTCTTCGTTCCATCGGTCACGGTACACCACGAACCGATGATCCTGGATGCGGAAAGCGGCGCGCGCAGCGTGACTGCAGCCCCCGCTCGTGAAAGATCGACGTGGAAAAACGAGTTGCAGGAACGCCTATCCCAATAGGAGCCGAAGGCGAGCGTGGTGCCGCCGCCACCGTTCGGATCGACTAGAATCCGGGCAATGGAGGTTCCGTCGTAGAAGTTCAGTCCGGCAAACGATTGCAGCGAGGTCCCCGTTGATTGTCCACGCACAATCAGCGTCCCGCCCTGCTTATTGATGTCGCCGCTGTTGGATGTGCCAAGTCCATACTCGAGAATCGTACTGCTGCTCAGCGATCCGCCGGCATCCAGATCCAGCGCCACCGTTCCGTTCAGGATCTTAAGCCCTGGCGGATCGACGGAGGTGAAGGTGCAGTTTCCGTTCAACGTCAAGGTTCCTAAACCGTCCTTGGTCAGCGTGGAGGGGGCGTTCGCATTGAACGTCGCCGCCTTCAGACTGCTGGTCAGCGTGCCGTTCATGATAAAATCGCCGGTATCGTTGGTCCAGATGCTCGGTTTGGCCAGCGAATTGATATTAAGATTGACTGTCTGCGTGTTGCGGCTGTTGTTGGCGAAAGTCAGGTTGACCAAGCCTGCCTTGATGGAGTTGCCGTTCAGCACGAAGGCGGAGGCGTTCGTGGCGAAGGTCAGCGTCTTGAACCGCCAGTCGGTCGTCAGGTTGTTCGTGGTGTTCAGGCGGGCGCTCCCGGCAAAGACGAGATCGTCGGCGTTGTCGACCGGCGCGACGCCGCCCCAGTTGGCCGCCGTTGCCCAGTTGTTATCGGCCCCTGCTCCGCTCCACGTCTTCACGGCCGCATCGAGTTGCACCGCCGCCAGCGCCGCCGCCAGCAGCAGCAGCCATCCAGCGCGGCGGCCAACCCCATCCAAGCATCCATTTCCCGCATTCATGATTCCCCCGGCTTCAGCCTACACCCATTCAACAGCAGCGTTTGGATTATCGCGCCTCCGCCGATCAAAAGCAAACACAGTCTCACGCTGACCGTAATGGGTCAGTAACTGGGGGGTGCGATTTCAGCGCATGGTCGAGGATGTAAGATTCCGTGCGTATGTAATATGAATCAATCCGGAGGTTCACCACGGAGACACGGAGACACGGAGCACGGGAGAGAAGGTTCACGCAACTTCAGGATTGGCTAACAGGCGTTTGCCGTTGAAGCAAGCGGGGTTGCCACCAATCCTGAATTTGCGTGAACACCTGGCCGGGAACACGATCCATTCTGCACACACGCAGCCCATCTCCTGCCGTTTCAAAAGGGTGTTGCGTGAAGGCGCATCCGCAGCATGCCACGCGCCGGGCCAGGTTCGGATACGCCGCAAGCGGATGCGCCTTCACGCAACCGCTCCTCCATGTCTCCGTGCCTCCGTGGTGAATTCGCGATGGCCGATGATAATGTCGAGCCTTTGCAGCTCAAAATCTGCTTGTCATGCTCGTTTATCGCACACCCCGGTAACTGACCCATTACCGATGACCCCGGTTCCGCTTGCATTTACGCACGCAAAGCGCCAATCTACTCTGCAACCCGCACACTGAAAACCCCATCCCCCACCGACACCAGAGGACGCATGCAATGAGCCGGAGTTTCGAAGGACGGACCGCCCTGGTGACCGGGGCGGGTACAGGCATCGGGCGCGCCACTGCGGAACAACTGGCCATGCAGGGCGCGTTCGTCGGGATCCATTACCACACCAGCGAGGCGGCGGCGCACGAGACGCTGGAGGCAATCCGGGCGGGC
>CAZQKI010000012.1:24962-46534 GCA_964592855.1 uncultured Lentisphaerales bacterium | reverse complement strand
CGTCGGGTGCGTCTGCACGGTCCGATACGTCCCGCGCTTTTGCGGACGCATCGATCCGGACGCGAGCGGTGGAGCGGGACGTATCGGACCGCTCAAAGTCGATCGAGCGTAAAATGAACGTAAATAGCTGAATCTTAGCGAACTACGCAATAATACCGCGTGTGCCGATGGAGACTCTTGACTCGTGTTCCGCTCTCGTCGCCCGTTCTCGTGAACCGATTCCATATCTTTGTCTTGAGCTTTGTCGATGAAGTGATCGGTTAAGACTTGCCGCATCGTCCTCGTCCTCGAAATATCGTATCGAGGACGAGGACGAGGGTGCCACGGCGCCCTTCATCGTGCCGCCGAATCGGCGTCTGAAGCCGCGCTGGACCCCGCCGTCCCTGGCGGTAGGCGAAAAGAGCAACCGCTCCGACCCTCCATTTCTCTACGGCGGAGGACCGCCGAGTCCATTTCGTCCCTTTGCGCGCCCAGCATCCGGCCTCCGGCGAATCAAACCGAACTGGACCCCGCCGTCCTCGGCGGTAAGCGAAAAGAGCAAGCCGCTCCGACCTCCGTTTCACTACGGGCGAGGACGCCCGGGTCCATTTCGTTCTTGATGCACCCGGCGAAACGTGTCAACGCCGGTTTGAAGCGGGAAATCTGCGGTTTTTCAGCAGCATGGCCAACCCGGCGAATTCGGGAGTTTTCACGGCGGTGTCCACAGGGAGCGCAGCGCTCAATCGTCAACCGTCGTCGTAGTCGTCAACCCTTCGAGCCACCGGTTCGGACGACGACTACGGCGACGACTGCGGGGGACGAGCAGGTGTACCGCGACGCCACGTCCTCGTACGTCGCCTTCTCGATCTGACGCGAACTCATCCGCCCGACCGCGTAGTTGTAGACCAGCAGCGCCAGCATCATCTTTGCGTCTAAGTCCGACAGGCTGCTAGGCCGTTCGCTCGCCAGTGTTGAGAATTCAGCCCCTGACACGCGCTGCAACTTCGCAAAAACGATAACCAGCCTTGTTAAAAAGCCATTTGTAACGTGTTTAGAGCCAGGAATCGCAAAGTTTAAAACTTGGCATGGCGCGTGCTTACTACATCTTCTATCGGCGGTTGTCAGAGTTTTCCGAGTGGTCTTCTGACAGTTGCCAGTAACACGCGTGGTGTGCGATTTACGGAGTTTCCCGAGTGGTCGCCTGGATCGCACATCCTTTGGAACTAGGAAAAGTACATGAAGAAGCAAGGTTTCACATTGGTTGAGATCATGATCGTGGTGCTGATCATCGGCCTGTTGGCCGCGATCGCCATCCCGAATTTCCTGAAGGCCCGCACGACGACCCAGAAGAATGCCTGCATCGACAATTTGAGGGCGATTCAGGGCGCTTGCGAACAAGCCAAGATGGAAGGTCTGACGCCGGCTTCGGCCAATCTGTTTGGCGGCACCTGCTACATCAAGAAGGCTCCGACGTGTCCGACAGGCAAAGACTCCTACGCAATTCCCACGGGCGACGATGATCCTGTTTGTCCGGGAACTGTTGACGGACATGTATTGGCGGCCGGAACCTGATTTCGGTTGATTACACGGAAGGCGCGTCGTTTCGACGCGCCTTTTTTGTTTTCCGACATCCTTCCGCTTTCCCATGACCTGCTGTTTCATACGCCGGACTGTGCCTTGCGTGGTGGGGATCGTGTTTTTAGCCTTTGCCTTTGTGCTGGCGATGAACCTCGGGCGCAACCTGCCATTTGGCAGCACGGATGACGGACCGATCTATTTTCTGCCTTTGATCCAGGCGCAGACGGATGCCTGGTTGAACGGGCACCTTCTCTCGATCGACTGGCGGTTGGGCTGTGGCTGGACACCCTGGGAAGGTATCCAGGCCGGGGCTTTCTACCCTCCTTATATCGTCGCCAATCTCTTGTCGCGACTGATCGGGAATCCGCTGGCGATTCTGGACGTCAGCGCCGCACTCCATTTGGCCCTGACCGGACTGCTGGTGTATGCGCTCACGGTTGGCAGGCTCGACCGCCCGCGGCGCATGCTGTGGGCGCTGCTGGCGATGGTGCAGCCGGCCCCGGTCATCCTTGGCATGAATTGGCACAACTACCTCGCCTGCCACCCCTGGTTCATCGCCTTGCTGCTGTTGATCTGGCGCCTGGCCCGGGGGTATTCGTCGTGGACGCCGATCAACCGCATGTGCCTCGTCATTCTGTTCGGCGCGTTCTTTCTGGCGGCCCACCCCCAGATGTTTGTCTTGGGGACGGCCCTGCTTTTCGTCTGGCGCCTGGCTCTGGGGCGGGATCGCAACTGCCTCCGCGACTGGCTGGCCATGGGCTCGGCTCTGGTGGCGCTGGTGGTTCCCCTGCTTCTTGTCCGGCATCAGTCGCTTCTCGCCACACCCAACTGGTTTGCCGGCCGGGGGGACAAGACCTTCATGCTGCAACACGCCCAATCTCTGACCACATGGTTGTTTGGCCTGACAGCGGGAAATCTGGTTCCCTCGCGGTTGTTTTCCCTCTGGCCCGGGGTCTCATGGACCGGAATCGGCATGTTTTTCTGCCCGCTGCTGCTGCTCTCGACCGGTGTTGCCGTCCGGCGGCGCAACTGGGTGTGGCTGGCCCTCGTGGCGGGTTTGGGCGTCATGCTTGGCGCCGGGAGTTTCCCCTGGGTCGCCGGGTTCGGCGTGGGGCCGCTGTCCGGCTTCCGTTGGACGTGGAAGTTCTCCCTCTTCGCTGCCGCACTGGCCCTGGCGATGTCGCTGGCGCAATCGGAAACGTGGCGCATCAGACCCCGACTGCAGATATTCGGGCTTGCGGTATTGATCGGCCTGTCCGCCGCCGTCTCGCTCCGTGCCCTCCCCTTCGATCTCTTTCCTGCCGGAACTGCGACGCCGGGGAGCAGCATCTCCACGATCTGCGCGGAAACGCGTCGGATGATGCGGGAATGGGGAATCCAGGCCAATGAACGGATCGCCTGGGTTGGCAAGCGGTCCATCAGCATGCCGTCCATCGCCGCGCCGCTGCACGGCCTGATGGGCAACGCCCCGCTGCTGGTCGGCCTGCAAAGCGCTCATTTGTTCGAGCCGCTGGAGAACCATGCGGCGGCACGCGCCCACGACGGCTATTCCACCCCCTGGCGCATTACGCTCGGGGTGGAGGAGTATGCGTCACGCCGCGGCCGCCACAACCGCCGGTTCTCGGCGCTCGGGGTGACGTGGCTGGTCAGTCCCGAGCCTGGCGCCTTTCCCGCCGATCAGGCACGGGTTTTCCGGGATGTGAACGGAGGATTTGTCTATGGGATGCAACTGCCGCCGCTGCAGGAGGGGCTGGCTTTTCCCTGGGGCCTGACGGCGAAGGGACGGAAGGTCGCGCTCGTTGTCGAACCCGGGGGCGCCTTGCGGACCGGCGTGACGCTCGCGGCCCCGCCCGTGGTTCCGGTCGGCCGCCCGCTGACGTGGGAACGGCTCCCGACGGGGCATTGGCGCGGGGTCGTGCATCAGGTTGATGTATCCTGGTTTGTCGCCTGCGCTTTGGGCCTTTGCCTCTCTGGCCTGCTGCTGGGACGGGGCCGGCGCTGGGAGGAACAATGGATCTGAGCGAACAGCCGGCGGGCAAGACGTTTCTGCGCCATCCCTGGGAATTGGCCAAGCGCCATCTCCTGCTTCGCTTCGTGCGGACCTTCGCGCTTGATGCCAAGCCTGTCTGCATCCTGGATGCCGGCGCGGGCGATGGCTGGATGGGTGTGGAGTTGCTGCAGACCCTTCCCGCAGGTTCCCGCCTGATTTCCTGGGATGTTCATTACGATGCGCCGTCCGCTCCATCGGACCGGCAGCGGTGCACGCCAATGCTTGGTGACGGGGACTTGGGGGATGTTCTGCTGCTGCTGGATGTGCTGGAGCATGTAGATGATCCACGGGCGTGGCTGACAGCCCTGGTATCCGCCCACCTGGCGCCTGGCGGATATGTGATCGTCAGTGTTCCGGCCTGGCCTTTTCTGTATGGGCGGCACGACCGCGCCCTGAAACATCACTGCCGTTTTCATCCCGCCAAGGCCAGACACCTGATCGAGGAGGCGGGGTTGAACGTGATTTTCGATGGGGGAATGTTTCTTTCGCTTCTGCCCGTGCGCGGCCTGGGCAATGCCGTGGACCGGCTGCTGAAACCCGGAAGCGACGCCCCGCTTCCCACGCAACTGGCCTGGCGTCGGGGGCGGTTCGCACAGCGTGTGGCGACGGGATTGCTGGTTCTCGATGGTCGGCTCGCGCTGGCCTTGGCCAGGCACCGGATGCGTGTTCCCGGACTTAGCTGGTGGGCGTTATGTCAGAAAAAATAACCCTGGTCGTTCCCTGCTACAATGAAGAGCGGCGGTTCGTCCCCGGACGATTCGCGCCGTTGCTGGTCCCGCCGTCGATCACCCTTTTGTTGGTCAACGACGGTTCCGCGGATGGAACCTTGGCCTTGTTGCAGGCGATGGCGGAAACGTTTCCCGGACGGTGCCATGTCCTGAACCTGCCGGGGAATGTCGGAAAGGCCGAGGCCGTTCGCCGCGGGCTGCTGAAAGCCATTGAGGGCGGGGCGGGGGTGGTTGGCTACCTGGATGCCGACGGGGCGACTCCGGGCGATGAAATGATCCGGCTTGTGGCGGCCATGGAGCGCGAGCGGACGGAAGTGGTGCTGGCCGCGCGCGTCGCCTTGGCCGGACATCGCATCGAGCGCCGTCCCGCCCGCCATTATGCGGGCCGTGTGTTTGCGACGCTGGCCTCGGTCACACTGGGTTGCGCCGTGTACGACACCCAGTGCGGCGCCAAGTTGTTCAAGGTCACGCCGGCGCTCGTCGATGCGATACGGCGGCCTTTCCATGGCCGCTGGGCCTTTGATGTCGAGTTGCTGGGCCGGCTTCTGCATCCCCTGAGCGCGGGTGTATCCGCCTGTCCGTCAGAGGCTTGGCTCGAGGTTCCACTGAAGGTCTGGCGCGACGAACCGGGGTCTAAATTGAAATTTGCCGCCATGCTGGGCATGGGTTGGGAACTGCTGAGCATCTGCGTCGACCTGCGTCGGCGAAAGGCCGCCGCGGCCCGCCGGAGCCTCCCCTCAGCGGGGTTGAATGGCTAGCGCCCGCCGGGATGCTTCAAGTTCCGGCACTATCACGCGGGAATAGTTCCTGCCGAACAGGATGTCGTAACTGACCCGCTGATAGTCCAGCAAGAGCGGGTCCTGAAAGGGCAGCCGCAATGCGCACACCCCGCCGGTGGCGGTCATGCCCCAGTTCCGGCAGAGAACCGGGTACTTCTGAAAGACGCGCTCGGAAAGCCGGAAGAACGGAGGCAATGGCAAGTCCGCCTCGCGCAGGATCCACGAAGGCAGTGCCGCCAGACTGACTGGCGTCGACGGCGCGGCGGGGGCGGCGCCCCTGCTTGACCAGAACAGGGCCACGCCCTCGTATTTGCCTTTGATGGACGACAGTGTGTGTGCGCCTGCCTTCTGCCGGAGACTTTGTGTGAACAGCCCCGTCGCCGCCTCCGCCGGTATCAAGTTGGGCTGATGGTCGCCGAGGAACAGCAGCAGCGTGCGGCGCTCGGAAGACGCCAGATGGCGCGTCAGCTTGTCGAGCATCGCGTCGGCATCCCGGAGACCGTGGACGTAGTCGCGAACGGCGTCGACGCTTACCGTGGGCTTCTCCACCCGGACGGTCTGAAGTTCAACGTCCCCGTAACGGTGGTCCCCGTAAGGCGAGTGGTTCTGCATGGTGATCACAAAAAGGAAAGTCGGCTCGGTGGCGGCGTCGAGGCAATTGATGATTTCGTCGGCCACGGCGTTGTCGCTGATGTACTTGCCCTTGACGTCCCGGTGCTGGATGTTGCGGATGTGGATGAAGCGGTCGAAACCGATGCGCGGGTAGATCAGGTTGCGGTTCCAGAACTCGGGCAGGAAGGGGTGGATGGCCGCCGTCTGATATCCGCCTTGCTTGAATACCGCCGGGAGGGAGGGAACATGCGCTTGAAAGGCATGCCTGTGCGGAACGGCGTTCTGAGCCAGCGTGGCCATCGCGATGCCGGTCAGCAGCTCGAATTCCGCGTTACAGGTGTATCCGCCGAAAATCGGCGAGAAGGTGCTGAACGCGCAGGCGTTCGAGGTGGTGGCCAGCGCATGGAAATGCGTGAGCGGGTCGGGCGAGATGGTGACGCCTTCGAGACGGGCTGGATCCCAGAACGATTCGGAAAGCACCACCACGACATGCGGCCGGTCTTTTGGGTCGGTCGGCATGCTGCGGGTGCGGTCATCGGGGTCTTCGGCCGGAATGTCCTGCCAGGTGCGGCGGACAGAGGCTTCGTCGTCAATGGGTGGACGAGTCTCCTCCTCGAACATCGGTGTGTCTAGATTGAGGAGAAACCCGGAAACCAGCCCGAAGCTAAGGTAATTGAAAGTCGCGCTGAGGTCGGGGTTCTGGATCCCCGGGTCGGCCAGTCTCTGCCCGTTCTGATTGCTTTCATGACTCCACTTGGTCGTAAGTTTGTGGTCCTGGGGTACGGTGCGAACCGCCAGAAGCGCGACATTGACAGAGAAGATCAAGATCCCGGCCCCTGAACTCAGCAGGAGCAGCAGACGGCGGTTCCGTCCCAGCCGCCAGTCGGGCAGTCCCCTGCGGCACATCGCAGTCCAACCGGCGGTGGCGAGACAAAAGCAAATGACCTGCATCCAGGTGAAGGGGAAGTAGGAGAAGGACCAGATGCCGGAGGTCATGCCGACGAGCGCGAAGTCGCCGGGAATGAGCGGTTGCTGGAGCAGGGCCAGCTTTCCCGCATGCAGGACGGCGACGGACATGGTCACGGCAAAACAGAGCACGGCCGCCCACCGCAGCCTGTTGCATGCCGCGTAGAGTAAAAGAAAACCGAACATGACCCAGAGATAGGTGAAGCGCAGGGGATTGGCGGTCTCGGGCAGCACCATCCAGCGGATGGCGCTGCCCACAGAGGTGCGGGCGACTGTCTCGACCGCCAGCACCAGCGCCAATGGCATGATCAGAACGCCGGCCGTTTGAAGCCGAGCCCTCCATGACCCGTGTGACAACATTTCCGCCCTTGATCCTTGCTGTGCGTCGGAACGCACCTGCTTCACAGAACTAACGCACAACGGCAACCTGTCAGGCATTTTTTCCTGCATACCTGAGACGCAAGCGTAACAGAACCCACATGCAGACTGCAAGCGGCGGAAAGTTGCCGCCAGTTGCCGCCAGTACCGCTTGTGCTTTCATGCGCACCTGTGGCGTGCTATTCTTTTTGGGTCGTGCCAAGTTCCGATCCAGATCCCAAGCCAATCGGCCGCCGCCAGTTTCGTCCCTGGCTGCTGAGTCTTCTGTGCGCCTTGTCGACGAGCCTGATCCTGACGCTGGTCGCCTACACGCAGAACTTCGACTTCATGCCGCTGCAGGCGCTTTGGCAACCCCTCGGATTTGCCGCGTTTGTTGCGCTGCTGGTCTGGCTGCTGCTGCTCGGGCTGTTGCGTGCGCCGGCCGCGGCGGCGGTTATCGCCGTCGTGATGCTGTTGTTCAATGCCGCCCGTGCCCCACTCGTGAGTTGTCTGCCGGAACTCGGACTCTGGCACGCGGCATCTGCCCGGCTCCAGCCGTCATTTCTGCTCCTCTCGCTTCTGGGAATGGCGCTTTTGGCGCTGGGTTGTCATCTGGCGCGGCGACGCCCCGCGTGGTTTGATCAGACCCTCGGGCCGCTCGCCCTCTTCATTGCGGCCAACCTCCTTTTTGCGGTTGGCCGTCTGGCCGTTCTTGAGGGGCGGCGTGTTCACGTCCTCGAGACGTTCAAGCCGCTGCCCGTCTTGCGATCCCCCACCCCATCTTTGCAGACGCTCCCGACCGTGGTGCATCTCATTTTCGACGGCTATGCGCGGTCAGACATTCTCCGGACGCGCTACCACCACGACAACACGCCTTTTGTCGATGCGCTCGGGGCGCTGGGCTTTCGGGTCTTCCCCAAGGCGCGCAGCAACTACATGCAGACGGCGCTCTCCCTCTCCTCGTTGATGAACCTGGACTATATTGCCACCCCCAGTCCCGGACACACGAATCTGTACGACCGCACCCCTCTGCTGGCGCAGATTCAATCTAGCCGCGTGGTCGCCACGTTGCGCGCGAGCGGGTACGAAATCGTCAGCTTTCCATCGGGGTATGATTTCACGGATAAGATCGGTGCCGATCGGCGTGTCGCCCCCCGCTTCTTCAATGAGCTTTCCGCCAATCAATGGGAGCGATCCTGGCTGGGGGTGTTGATCAGCGGCGACCAGACGGAATCGGCGCGGCATATCGGCCGGATCGAGACGCTTTTTCAGCAACTGCCCGGGATCTGCGCCCGCGCTAAGCGTCCGCAATACATCTTTGCGCATGTCGTGACACCCCACCCCCCTTTCCTCTTCGAGGACTCCGGACGGCGGCGGGAGCGCCTGGACTTCGACTTGCGCGACGCCAGCCACCGGATTCACTCCGGCTATTCCTCCGGGGACTACCGCCGCGACTACCTGGCCCAGTTGCGCTTTGTCACGGTGCAAATCGAGCGGCTCATGAAGCGGCTGGTCGAGGAGTCCCCGCGTCCCCTGGTCATTCTGCTGCATTCCGATCACGGACCGGGATCGGGGTTGATGTGGGAGTCGCGCGAGAAGAGCGACGTCGAGGAGCGTCGTGCGATCCTCTGCGCCCTGTACTTTTCCGACGGGCGCTACGAAGATATTCCCGACGATCTGTCGCTGGTCAATCTCTTCCGGGTCGTCTTCAATCGTTATTTGGAAACGGATTATCCGCTGCTGCCCAATCGCAGCTACTTCACCCGTTGGAGCTGTCCCTATCAGTTCGAGTTGATCGAATGAATTTATTCTGATTTAGGCTGCCGGATCAGCGGCTTGGGCTCCTGGTTGTAGACCTTGGAGTTGGGGGCGACGGAGTGGATCAGCCAGACGTTGGCGCCGATGACCGAGTCGTGCCCGATGGTCGTCGTGCCCCCGAGAATCGTCGCGCCCGCGTAGATGATGACGCGGTCTTCGACGTCGGGGTGCCGCTTGATCCCTTTCACCAGGTTGCCATGCTCGTCCTTGGCGAAGCTCAGCGCGCCCAGGGTCACCCCCTGGTAGAGCTTCACGCGCCTGCCGATGGTGCAGGTCTCGCCGATGACCACCCCGGTGCCGTGGTCGATGAAGAAGCCGGGGCCGATGGTTGCGCCGGGATGGATGTCGATCCCGGTGCGGGCATGGGCGTATTCACCCATCACACGGGGGATCAGCGGCACGCCCGCGCGGTAGAGGGTGTGGGCCAGGCGGTGCACGGCGATGGCGAAGATTCCCGGATAGCTCATCACGATTTCCATGGTTGAGCGGGCGGCCGGGTCGCCTTCGTATGCCGCGCAGATATCCTCCTCCAGCATGGTGCGGATGGCCGGCAGTTCGTCCAGAAGCAGGGAAGTCGCCGCGATGCCCTTCTCGCGGCAATCGCCGCAGTCGATGCAGCGGTCGTGCTCGCACTGGTAGGCAAAGGCGCGCCGCGTCTGGTCCGCCAGTTGCCCGGCGGTCTCGCCGAGCTGACGGCGCATCGCCTGTTCGGCGGTCTCCTGCGCCACGGGATCGTGGCCATGGCAACCGGGAAAGAGGACCGCCATCAGGGTGTCGAGAACGGCGATGACCGCCTTTTGTCCCGGCAGATTGATGTGCCGCTCCGTATTGGCCACCGGGCAGTTCTTGCAGGGTGACAACTGGTGCACTAAAGCGTCGAGTCGTGTTTCAATCCATGGCTGCATGCTGCTTCTCCCCCGCGCCTGGGTCACGTTCAACCTGCACAATCACCCGTTCCGCGCCGGCGTTGGGCAGGCCACAGGCGATCAGCCCGCGACCCAGCAGCGTGGATGCGAGATGCCGCACCTGCTTGATTGCGATCTTTTCGCGCTTGCACAGATCGACAAAATCCTTGTAGGTGAAGAGATGAATGTTCGGCGTATCGTACCATTCGTAGGGCAGATGACGATCCTTCGGCATCCTGCCGGTCACCATCAGCCGCGTCCGCGTGGGGAGGCTGCCAAAATTCGGGAAGGAGACCACGGCCTGCTTCGCCACGCGGAGCACCTCATCCAGGACTTTGTGCGGTTTTTTCATCACCTGAAGCGTTTCGCTCAGCACCACGGTGTCGAAGCTGTTGTCGGGAATGAGCGAAAGGCCGCAATCGTCGGATTCCTGGTCCGCGCCGTTCAACGGGCTGTCCAGCAGCACGTCGCAGCCCCGATCGAGGGCCGACTTGGCACTTGCGAAGTCGACTTCAAGCCCCGTACCGACAACCTGCTTCTCCTCCTGAAGCATCTTGAGCAGGTGGCCCGAACCGCAGCCCAGATCCAGCACACGGCTCCCCGCAGCGATCATCGCGGCGACACATCGGTAGGCCGTTTCGGTCTGTGCGTCGGGCGACTGCGGGTCCGCTGGAACCTTGGCTTGATCGCCGACCCACGGCAGAAAGGCGCGGATTACAGGGGCCAGCTGGTCGATGTGCGTCAGAAAGGCGTCATGCCCGGCCGGGGCCTGCAAATGAAAATAGGAGACCGGCTTTCCCAGGGTCAGCAGCGCCTGGACCATCTCCTCGGACTGCTCGGGAGTGAACAGCCAGTCGCCGCTCAGCGAAACGATCAACATGGGCGACCGGATCTGCGAAAAGGCCTGCTCCAGGGAGCCATGCTGCTCCCGCAGGTCGTATTCGTCCATGGCCCGCGTGATGTGCAGATAGGAGTTGGCGTCGAAGCGGTTGATGAACTTGCGCGCCTGATGATCCAGATAGCTCTCGACCTCGAACGAGGTCCGGAAGCGCAAGCGCGCCTTCAGCTTGAAGAACGCGCTCCCGCCGACCCACGCCAAGCGCCGCGCCCGCCCGAACTTGTCCGACATCGACGCCTCGGAAAGATAGGTGATGTGGGCCAGGCGCCGTGCCTGCCCCAACCCGAGCTTTGGCTTTCTTGTGGACGCATAATAATTACCTAGATTCCATCGCGGGTCTTCCGTGATGGAACGGCGTCCGATAATATCAAATGCAAGCGCTTGGGCATTGAGACTGGCGGCGGCGGCGATGACGATACAGCGCGAGACATAGTTCGGGTAGCGGATGGCCCATTCCAGAACCTGCATCCCCCCGAAGCTGCCGCCGATGACCGCCACCAGGCTCGGTATGCCGAGCTGTTGCAGAAAGCGCTGCTGTACCGCGACGATGTCGCGTACCGTCACCTGCGGAAAGGCGGAACCATAGGGTTTTCCGGTATCGGGATTGATGGAAGATGGCCCCGTCGTTCCCTTGCACCCGGTCAGGATGTTGGCACACACGACGCAGTAGTAGTTCGTGTCGATGCCGCGTCCTGCCCCGATCATCCCCTCCCACCAGCCATCCGGTTGCGTCTCACCGGGGCGGATGCCGGCCACATGCGCGTCGCCGGTCAGGGCATGGCAGACGTAGATGACATTGGACCGGTCGGCCGTCATTCTTCCGCAGACTTCATAAGCGACATCGATCTGCTTCAGGACCCCGCCCTGCTCCAAGGTAAAACCGCCCAGCGGAAGATCCAGCCGCATTGTCTGCGTCTCGATCACCCCTGCGGTCTGTCCTTCATCATTCTGTTTCACAGTCATAAATCATCGCACTTAATGTGACTTTGTGCAATAGTATGGATGCGAACGGACGAATGGGCAATGCTTTTCTTCGACGAGTTGTTGTTGCGGGGGCACGACGCAGAAATCGATCCAAAGCCCCTATTATTCGCCTTTTTTGAGCCTAACGTCGCTCGATGTCATAAAGGTATTCACAGGTTATGAACAGGATGAAAACACCCCAGTTGGGCTCGGATGTTCGAGTCGATCTGAAGCAGCACTGGGATGTGGTTGTTGCGGGTGGCGGGCACGCGGGATGCGAAGCGGCCCTGGCCGCCGCTCGTCTGGGTTGCCGCACGCTGCTGGTCACCCAGGACGTGAGCCGACTCGGGTGCATGCCATGCAATCCGTCGATTGGCGGTCTGGCCAAGTCGCATTTGGTATGCGAGCTGGATGCGCTGGGCGGCGAGATGGCGCGTAATGCGGATTGCACCGGCATTCAGTTCCGCACCCTGAACATCAGCCGGGGCCCAGCCGTGCAGGCCAGTCGCGCGCAGTGCGACAAGACGCTCTATTCGTGGCGCATGCAGCACCGTGTGGCCATGCAAGCGCAGTTGTTTGTGATTGAACGCGAATGCATGGGGCTGTGGCTCGAGGACGACAAGCGGCGTGTCCGGGGCGTGGTTGTCGACGGAGAGGGTCAGATTGCCGCCACAAGCGTGGTCATCACGTCCGGAACCGCTCTGCGGGGACGTATTCATGTCGGAAAGGAGGTCTTTGCCGGTGGTGGCGACGGCCGCCCGTCATCCGATGCCCTTGCAGCCAGTCTGCGGGATGCCGGATTCGAGCTGAAGCGCCTGAAGACCGGGACGCCGCCCCGTCTGCATGCGCGCTCAATTGACTGGTTGCGCGTTTCCGGGCTTGCCGGAGAAGAGCCTCCACCTTTTTTTGCCCTGCAAACCCGACGCGACTTGGGCTTTTCGTCCAAAAATGTCGTACATGGCGGCGTCCAGAATCACTCAAATGTGTTCCACGTGGAACAGACCGATCATATGGGTCCTGGCGGATACGGAAACGAGGCGATGGAAGTTGGAAAGCCGGCAGTAGTCGATGGATGTTCCACGTGGAACAAAATTCCCTTCGAAGAGCTTGATCCGCCCGAAACGCTCGACCCGATAATGCCGTGGAGTCCGGGAAGCGGCCAAATGCCGTGCGGTTTGACGCATACGACTGCCGAAACGGCCCGCATTGTCCGCGACAATCTTGCCGAGAGCGCTCTCTATGGCGGAGGAATTCAGGGGACGGGCGTGCGCTATTGTCCCTCGTTTGAGGATAAGGTCGTCAAGTTCCCGGATCGTTCGGAGCATCATGTGTTTCTGGAGCCCGAAGGGCGCTACACGTGCTCCATCTATCCAAACGGCATCTCTAACAGTCTCCCCAAGGGCGTTCAGGTGTCGCTTACGCAGTCTATTCCGGGATTGGAGCGGGCTGAGTTCCTGGCCTATGCCTATGCCATTGAATATGATGCCATTGATTCCCGGGAACTGGATGCGGCCTTGTGTTCGCGACGTATAGCTGGCTTGTATTTCGGCGGGCAGATCAATGGAACGACAGGATATGAGGAAGCGGCGGCCCAGGGGTTGGTCGCGGGCGTGAATGCCGCTTTGTCGTCACGTGGTCAGGAGTCGATGATGATCGGACGCCTCGAGGCCTATATCGGGGTGATGATTGATGATCTCATTACCAAAGGAGCGGATGAACCCTACCGGATGTTCACTTCGCGATCAGAATGTCGTTTGTCGCTCCGGCAGGATAATGCGCGGTATCGTCTCTATGATCACGCGCGCAAGCTTGGACTTTCTGGGAAAGCTATTCTAGACGAAACAAAGTGTTATGCGGATCTTATTCATGTTGAAATCGAGCGGCTTGAGCAATCGCCGATGGTGTGGGGTGGGGGTGGCGAGTTGGGTGGGGCGCTGCTGAAACCTGGATCGCGGTATGCAGATCTTCCCACTGCGCGAACGGATCTTCCGCCAGAAGTGGTGGATCAGATCGAGATCCAT
Source organism: uncultured Lentisphaerales bacterium (assembly GCA_964592855.1). GTDB lineage: Bacteria > Verrucomicrobiota > Kiritimatiellia > RFP12 > JAAYLN01 > JAAYLN01. The sequence goes on along the minus strand of CAZQKI010000012.1, from coordinate 32,880 downwards.
TTTCGGTACCGCGGTTATCTGGCGCAGGAAGTCATGCAAATGCGGCGGATGGAGGCGGAGGGGGCGATCGTGATCCCGCACTGGATCGACTATTGGAAAATACCTGCTCTGCGCTACGAAAGCCGTGAGCGGATGGATCGTGTCCATCCTGTCAGCCTTGGGCAGGCGGCGCGGATTCCCGGGGTGACTCCGGCCGACATCGCTGTTTTATCGGTCGTGATCAAGCGAGGAAGGTAGTCGTAAACAGAGGCGCATAATAATATGCTGAAGCCAATTCCATGCTTGTAACTTGAGCGCATCTTGGTTACAGTGCTGGTTCCATTGAGGGTTCAACGGGGTGTAGCGCAGCCTGGTAGCGCGTCTGCCTTGGGCGCAGAAGGTCGCGAGTTCGAATCTCGCCGCCCCGACCAGTTTAGCATTTAACCTTGAATAGGCCGGTTGTCTAGCGTATGATGACGACCTCGCTCTCTATCAGGTGAGCGATATTGATTTTCCGGAGAGGTGGCTGAGTGGCTGAAAGCAGCGGTTTGCTAAACCGCGGTACTGGTTTTAAGCCGGTACCGGGGGTTCGAATCCCCCCCTCTCCGCCAGTTTGTTCGATTTTGGGGATCTCGAAGGTCGCTAGGACTTGGCTATGTCCCAATTGAGCAGGTTTGAATGAAAGTTCGCAGCAAGCTGGCACTGGCTACCGGTCTTGGTCTGTTGATACTGCTGGGCATGTTCTACGCCGGCGGTCGCATGGTTATTGTGTTTGCGCTCAAGCAGGCGGCACAGAGTGTGCTCCGCGCGATACCCGAAGTGCGCCGTTCGGTTCAAAACGAGTTGAATCATCTTGAAATTCTGGCTCAAGCGTCGTCTTCCTCGCTTCAAGATATCCTGCAGGATCATCCCGAACAAGTTCCCGGGCTTTCCAATGTTTGGGATGCCGCCACGCTGGATCGACTGGGCGTTGATCTCCTGACCATCGCCGATCCAACGGGCCAGGTGATTTTGTCGTTCACCCGGTTCCTGGGCAGCGGCGTGGTGATCCGGGATTCGGGGGTGGCGATTGCGCGGCATCTCCAGCCCGAGGCCCGTCTCGTCGCCGAATTTGCGCAGGGTTCGCGAGACGCGCGAAGCGGCCTCGTCATGCTTGCACAGGTGCCGATGCTCGCCGCCGTGTCGCCCATCGTCCTTCCCGGACTGGATGCTTCGGAACATGTCGGCGTGGTCATGGTGGGTCGCGCGATCGAGGATGTTCATGTGCTCCGCCGCATTACGGTGGGCTTCCCGCTGCAGTCCGCGGTCCTGCAGCCGGCTGATGTCCCGCTCGCGGACAGGCCCGTGCAAGCGTCGATGGACGTGGTCAGCGAGTCGTTCCAATTCGACATCCCGGCCCTTTGGCGGACGAGCGAGCAGATGCGCGCGCGGCTTCCCTTCTATGATGTCTACGGCAATCCCGTGCTGGCGCTCATGGTCAGCCTCAACTATTCCTTCAAGGGGCTTTCCGAGCTGGCGCTGGCGTGGTTGACCCTGTTTGTCGCCTGCGTGGGCGCCCTGTTCATCGGCCCCATGTTTCTCGTTCAGGGACGAACCGTGCTCGATCCGCTGACGCGGCTGGTGAGTGATCTTCAAACGCTGGAAAAGGGTCTTCCCAATGGCCGCCGACTCGGTTGGCGTCGCAACGATGAGTTCGGTGTCGTCGCGACGACGATCGATGAAATGCTCGACGCGATCGACCGCGAGCATCATGCGCTCGTGCAAAGCAACGAACACACGCGGGCCTTGCTCGCGGCGTCGCCGGATCTGATCTGCGTGATCGACCGGGCGGGCGTGCTGATCGATGTCGCCACGCAAACCACCGGGCGCATGGCCAAGATCTGCACCGGCATCAGCGTGGGGGGGAGCGTCCGTCATGTGATCGGAATTCCTTCGCAAGCCTTCGCCAACTTCATCAACCACATCGGCGAGGTTCTCGATACGGACCGAATCCACGTCTTTGAATATGACATCAAGCACGACGTCGCCGGCATGTTCTGGGTGGAGATCCGCATGGTGCGCCTCTCCGCCGACCACGCGCTCGTCATGTTGCGCGACATCACCGACCGGCGCCATGCCCAACGCGAACGCGCCCGGATCGAGGAGAAGATGGCGCAAGTTCAGAAAACGGAAAGCCTGGGCGTGCTTGCCGGCGGCATGGCGCATGACTTCAACAACATCCTGACCGCCATGCTCGGCAATGTCGACGTCGCTATTCGCGAGGAGCTCTCCCCGGTTGCACGGGAGGCCGTCGAGAACCTCCGCCTCGCCATGATTCGCGCCTCAACGCTCACGCGCCAGATGCTTTCGTATGCCGGACAGGGCACCTTCACCTTCGAAATCACCGACCTGAATCTCCTCATGAAGGATCTGGTGCGCCTCATGAAACGCTCGCTCTCCCCGCAGGCCGAGATCCTGCTCGCCTTTGGCGATCAGGTGCCGCTCGTCGAAGCCGATGCCACGCAGATCTGGCAGGTCGTCATGAACCTGCTGATCAACGCCTCCGATGCCATGGCCTCGCTCTCGGGCACCATCACGCTCACCACCGCCCATGCCACTCCGGCCGCCGCCGAACTGGACACCTATCTCGCATCGACCCCGCTGCAGCCGGGTTCCTATGCCATGATTGAAGTCAGCGATACGGGACATGGCATGGATCAGCGGACGATCGAGCGCATTTACGACCCCTTTTTCACCACCAAGGCCATGGGGCGCGGACTGGGGCTCTCGGCGTGCCTCGGCATCGTCCGCGCCCATAACGGAGGCATCAGCGTCACCAGCAAATCGGGGGAGGGGACCCGGTTCCGCGTGCTCCTCCCCGCCGCGCGAGAGCCCTCGAAAAAAATCCGCTTTCCGGCACCTGCAGCTGCGGAACCGTTGTCGCCCGAAGGCGACGAGCAGTTGGCGGATGACGATCCAGCACCCCGTTTCCCAAATCTGGATGCCTCCGGGACCGCGGGAAAGATCCTCGTGGCCGACGATGACGCGGCGATCCTCCGGCTCGTGGAGATCATTCTCAAGGGAAAGGGCTATACGGTGGTCACCGCAGAAAGCGGGGAGGCGGCCCTCCTGCTCTTTGACCAGAATCCAGACTCCTACTCGCTCGCGCTCATCGATGTCACGATGAGCGGGGGAATGAACGGCATGGAGACCTGCAATGCGCTGCATATGCGCAGGTCCCTTCTGCCGACGATCATCATGAGCGGCTATCGTGAAAAGGAACTCGGTCTCCAGATCGCTGAAAACGGATTGGTCGGATTTCTGCCCAAGCCCTTCATGAGCGCTGATCTTCTGGTGGCCGTGGCCAAGGCGTTCCGTCTCGCGCAATCCTCAAGCACGCACCCTGGTAATGGGGGTAGTCATGGCACTGTCGGCTGATCGCACGGGTGGCCAAGCACCGTCACTATCGGCCGCCGTGTCTCCGCCACCTCCGTCGGCCCAACCGCCCGAGCAAGCCGACGACGGCAACGCACGGCTTGAGCAACCCCCGGACATGCCCGCAGCGATGGCGCCTCCCCCGATGCCCCCGGAAACACCCGAATCGCGTCAACCCAAAAGCGGCAAATCCGGCAAACTCGGCATCCTGATCATCCTGTTCCTGATCGTGGTTCTGGGCGGGGCGGTTTTCTACCTTTTCACAATCGACGACGTGATTCCCAAACTCAAAAAAAAGGCCGCTCCGGCTGCCACTGCCGTCCAGACGATGTGGTCCCGCGTGTTCGGCAAGAAGAAGCCGGAAGCCCCGGAGACCCCTGAAGCCACGAACGCGGCGCCCCTGTCCCAATCGCCGCTCGCCGCGCCCGTGCGGCAGGCGCAGCGGGCCGTCGCCGATGTTCTCGCGACACGCGAGGAGCTACCCCCAGCCGGGAATACGGCTTCGAATCTTCCGGCCGGAACGCCGGCGGCTGCCGGCACGCTCCCGCCTGTTGCGGAGCCGACGAATTTCACCGTGACCGTGACGGCGCCCCTGCCCACGGTCCTTCAGCTGCCTCCCGTCGTCTCCGGGAAAGGTGCCATCGGCAAACCGCCGGCCGCCGTGCCGGCCGCAGTGATCGAGTGGCCGGAGATCGAGATCACCGCGATCATTGGAGGCGGCAAGCGGGGAGGCGTTTTGATCAACGGCGAGATGATCGTGATCGGCGAAGCGAGCACCGAAGGCATCAGCCTGGTGAAGATTGAAGCGCAGGCGGCGGTTCTGCAGTATCAGGGAGAAAAACGTCGGTTCACCGTCAAGAAGCGGTGAGCTCCGTCAGAGCAGCCGCCGCGCCGCCGCGGCGGGATCGTCCGCCGCGATAATCGCCGAAACGACGGCGATCCCATCCGCCCCCGCCGCCCGCACGGCGGCGCAGTTGTCTGCGTTCAGTCCGCCAATACCCACCAGCGGCAGGCGTGTCGCCGCACGGATGGACCGCAGCCCGTCCAGACCCGTAGCCACGGGCGTGTCCCGCTTGGTCGGCGTGTCGAACACAGGGCTGACGCCCAGATAATCGGCCCCCGCCGCCTCGGCGGCCAGCGCCTCCGCGACGGTGCTGACGCTGACACCGATGCAGAAGCAGGGGCGCACCAACCGCCGCACCACGGCGCAGGGCAGATCGTCCTGTCCGATGTGCAGGCCATCCGCATCAACCGCCAGGGCAATGTCGAGCCGATCATTGACGATCAGCGGCACGCCCAAGGGGCGCAGCAGGTCGACCAGCGCCTGCGCCTGCATCAGCAGGGCGCGCGACGAGGCCGTCTTGGCCCGCAGTTGAACACAGGTCACCCCGCCGCCGACCGCCTGGCGGACGATGTCCGTCAAGCGCCTTCCGCCGGCCAGCGCTTCGTCCGTCACCAGATAGAGATGAACGTTGATCATGGCAGCGGCTTTTCGTCGATGCGCGCGCCGCGCCGCAAATCGCTGTCGTCGATTTCGTCCAAGGCATCGATCAGACGAACCTGGAAGGTTCCCGGCTGCGGCGCATCGGTTGCGGCCATCTCGCCGGCAATGCCGAAAATGACCAGCCCGGCAACCGTCGCCACGAAGGCGTCGGGTTGCACGGCGCTCAGCGCGCCGATGATCGACGAGGCCGTGCAGCCGCTGCCCGTGATGCGGGCCATCAGGGGATGGCCGTTGCGGATGCGCGCCATGCGGCGCCCGTCCGTCACAAAATCCTCGGGCCCCGTCACCGCGACGACCGTCCGGGCCTCGCTGGCGAGTTGAATGGCGGTGGCCCGCGCCTCGTCGACGGTGTGCCGGCTATCCACGCCGTGCGTGTGCGCCTCGTTCTCCAGCAGGGACAGGATCTCCGAGGCGTTGCCCCGGATCACCGTAGGATGCACCTCCTGGATCAGCCTGCGCGCCGTCTGCGTCCGCAGGGCGGTCGCCCCCGCGCCCACGGGATCGAGCACGATGGGAATCGGCCTAGCCTGCGCGGCGTGCCCCGCGCGGAACATGGCCTCGATCCACGGGGTCGAAAGCGTCCCGATGTTCAAGACCAGGGCGCCGGCGATGGACACCATCTCCTCGACCTCTTCGATAGCGTGCGCCATGACCGGCGACGCCCCCAGCGCCAACAGGGCGTTGGCGGTGGTGTTCATCACCACATAGTTGGTGATGTTGTGAATCAACGGACGCTGGGCGCGGACAGCATGCAAGCCTGCGATGATTGGGTCGATGGTAAGCATGCCGTGATGGTACTGGATCGACCCTTGGCGGTCAAGAGTCGGCACAGCGTTTCGCCTGGATAATAGCGTTATTATTTTTTCCATTATTTTTTCCTCTTCCTTTTTCACCCAATAAAGCCTATTCTTCTCTCATTCTTGAGAAGGGTTCACCGCAGCGGGTGGAACGACGAGTGTCTCAAGCGAGGGTTAACATTATGGCATGTGTATTGCTGGTTGATGATGAACCGCGGATACTGAGTCTGCTGCATAGCCTTCTCAAGAGCGAGGGACTGAAGGTCATATCGGAACGCGATGGCGCCTCGGCGATCGAACGGATCCGCTCGGAGCCTTTGGATCTCATCGTCTCCGACATCCGCATGTCGCCGGTCGACGGCATGGAGGTTTTCCATGTCGCGCGACACGAACAGCCCGACACGCCCGTCATTCTGTTGACCGCCTACGGCGCGGTCAACACCGCCATCGAGGCGATGAAGGGCGGCGCCTTTGACTACCTGACCAAGCCCTTCAAGGTCGACGAGTTGCTCATCACGGTGCGGCGCGCCCTCTCCTTCCGCAACCTCGTCACCGAGCGAGACCAGCTCAAACAGGCGCTGGCCGCCAGTTACGGCTTCGACAACGTCATCGCCCAGAGCGCCCCGATGCGCAACATCTGCGAAATGGTGAAGCGGATCGCCCCGACCGACACCACGGTGCTGATCGTCGGCGAGAGCGGCACGGGCAAGGAAGTGATCGCCCGGGCCATCCACGGCAGCAGCCGGCGCAAGGACGCCCCCTTCATCGCGGTCAACTGTGCAGCCATTCCCGACGCCCTGATCGAGTCGGAGATGTTCGGGCACGTCAAGGGCTCCTTCACCGGCGCCACGTGCAACCACGAAGGGCTCTTCGCAGCCGCCAACGGCGGCACGCTCTTCCTGGACGAGATCTCCGCCATGCCGCTCGTTATGCAGGGGAAGTTTCTCCGCGTGCTGCAGGAGCGCGAGGTGCGGCCCGTGGGCGGCTCGACCAGCCTGGCCGTCGATGTCCGCGTGCTGGCGGCCTCCAACACCGAACTCGAGAAGCTCGTCGAGGCGAAGACCTTCCGCGAGGATCTCTACTACCGTCTCGCCGTCATTCCGCTGGAGCTGCCGCCGCTGCGCGAACGCCAGGAGGACATCCTCCCCCTCGTCCAGCATTTCATCGGCAAGGAGATCCACGATCCGAGCCGCAAGATCCGCGTTTCGCGCGAGGCGATGGACGTCCTGAGCGGCTATGCCTGGCCGGGCAACGTCCGCGAGCTCGAGAACGCCCTCAAGCATGCGGTCGCCTTCCTGGAGGGGGACGAGATCACCGCCGACATTCTGCCACCCCGCATCGTCAGCCAGGCGGTCCATTCCCCGGACGCCCACCCCGTCGACGAATTCGAGCAGTACCGCAACCAGTCGTTGAAGGCCTTTCTGCGGACGAAGGAACGCGAGTATCTCGAACAGGTGCTGTCGGGCGTCAACGGCGACAAGGAGCAGGCCGCCAAGGCCCTGCAGATCAGCCTCGCCACCCTCTACCGCAAGCTGCCCGGCGACGAAGGCGGCAAGGCTGAAACGAAGTAGGCGACCGACGCCGTCTGGACCCCGCCTGCATGCCGAGCCCCTTCACGCGACGAGGACGCTTCATCTTGAGTCTGGCCTGCACAACCGCCATCGCCCATGCCGCGCCCCGGGCCCAGGCGCAGGCGCGCGTATACACGGGGAGCGTCACTGCGAGCTCCGAGCGACAACTCGCTCAGGCGCGCGCTTACGGCCTCGCCGCCGACGGCTGTCTGATCGTGGTTTCGGTCGCCGACCAGAAGCTCGCGCTGCTTTCGGCGCAGGCCGCGCCGCGCATCTATCCCGTCTCGACCAGCAAATGGGGCACGGGTGCCCGGCAGGACTCCCAGCAGACTCCGCTGGGCTGGCATCGGGTCGCCGACTGGATCGGCGAGTCGGCGCGGCCGGGGCAGTCCTTTGTTTCGCGCGAGCCGACCGACGAGGTGCTGCCGCCGGAACTCTGGCGCTCCACGCTCGCGACCGACTATGTCCTGACGCGCATCCTCTGGCTCGACGGCCTGGAGCCGGGCGTCAACCGGGGCGGGGGTGTGGACAGCCGCTCGCGGTACATCTACCTGCACGGCACCAATCAGGAACACCTGCTGGGCCAGCCCGCCTCGCACGGCTGCATCCGACTCGCCAACCGCGATGTCATGGAGCTGTTCGACCTCACCCGC
>CAZQKI010000012.1:4385-24862 GCA_964592855.1 uncultured Lentisphaerales bacterium | reverse complement strand
CCGCTCTTTTCAATGTGACAAAAACGACGGCACGGAGTATCTTAATGGCGATTTTATAAATTGCACATGGCCGCTAAGGGCGATTGCACGAGGACATCATGCAGAAGATCGATTGGAACACACTCGGGTTCAAATACATGGATACCCATTGCCACCTCCGGCACGTCTGGCGGAACGGTGCATGGGACAAGGGCGAACTCGTCCGTGAACCCTTCATGAACATGCACATCGCCGCCACCTGCCTCCATTACGGCCAGGCCGCCTTCGAGGGATTGAAGGTCTTCGGCTGCAAAGACGGCAAGGTCCGCGCCTTCCGCCCCGAAGCCAACGCCGGGCGCCTCGCCCGGACCGCAAGCCGCATCTGCATGGCCCCCGTCACCTCCACCATGTTCCTGGAGGGCCTCAAGCGCGTCGTCCAGGCCAACATCGACTTCGTCCCCCCCTACGGCACGGGCGGCTCGCTCTACGTCCGTCCCCTCCTGATCGGGAGCGGCCCGCAGATCGGCGTCGCGCCCGCCGAAGAATACACCTTCATCATCATGGTCATGCCGGTCGGCGCCTATTACAAGGGCGGTCTCAAGCCCGTCAAGGCAGCCATCCTCGATGCGTACGACCGCGCCGCGCCGCTGGGCGTCGGCGACGTGAAGGTTGCCGGCAACTACGCCGCCAGTCTCTACGCGCACGAGCAGGCCAAGCATGCCGGCTTCCCGGTCGAGCTCTACCTCGACGCGAAGACCCACACGCTGGTCGAGGAGTTCGCGACTTCCAACTTCATCGGTATCAAGCGGGACGGCACCTATGTCACCCCCGACTCGAACTCCGTCCTCCCGAGCGTAACCAACAGCACGCTCAAACAGATCGCAGCCGACCTCGGCATGAAGGTCGAGGTCCGTCCGGTTCCGTTCGAGGAAATCGAAACCTTCGCCGAAATCGCCGCGTGCGGCACCGCCGTGGTGGTGACGCCGGTCTGCGAAATCACGCGTGGCGCCAAAGTCATCCGGATCAGCGATCCGGATGTTTGCGGCCCCGTGCTGCAGAAGCTCTACGACACCGTGCAGGGAATCCAGTACGGCGAACTGCCCGACACCCACGGCTGGTGCGTGGAGATGCAGGGAAAGTAGACCTTGTCCTTCCCCATAACGCCGGAAGAACTTGGCGCCGAACTGCAGCGTCACTTCGGCTTTGCCGCCTTCCGCATGGGACAGGCCGAAGCCATTCAGGAAGTGCTCGCCGGGCATGACCTCCTCCTCGTCATGCCCACGGGCTCGGGCAAGTCGCTCTGCTTTCAGCTGGCCTGCCTGATCCTCCCGGGGGTGACGATCGTCGTCTCGCCCCTCATCGCCCTCATGAAGGACCAGGTCGATGGCTTGACCCAGCGCGGCATCGCCGCGACGTTCCTCAACTCGTCTCTGACGGCGAATGAAATGACGGCGCGCCTCCACGACCTCCGGGCCGGACGCTACAAGATCGTCTATGTCGCCCCGGAACGGTTCCGCAACGCCCGCTTCTGCGAGGCGCTCGCGCAAGTCGAGGTTTCGCTTTTCACGGTCGACGAGGCCCACTGCATCAGTCAGTGGGGACACGATTTCCGTCCGGACTACCTCCAGCTCAACCAGGTGCTGCGAACGCTTCCCGCCGCGCGCGTCCTCGCCGTCACCGCCACCGCCACCCCCGCGGTTCGCGACGACATCGTCAGGCAGCTCGGCCTCGGCACCGCCCCGCGCCCCGCCCCGCAGGTCCGCGTCCACGGCTTTCTCCGCCCCAACCTCCATCTGGCCGTCACCCGCACCGCCACCCACGACATCAAGTTCAACCGGGCCCGGCAGATCATCAACGCCTATCCCCGCGGCATCATCTACTGCTCGACCCGCAAGATGACCGAACGGGTCGCGGTCCGGCTCCGCTCCGCCGGCCTCCGTCCGCTGGTCTACCACGGCGCCCTCTCCGACGACGAGCGCGGCCAGGCCCAGGACCGCTTCATGGCGGAACCCAATCCCATCGTCGTCGCAACCAACGCCTTCGGCATGGGGGTCGATCGCAAGGACCTCCGCTTCGTGATCCACTGGGACGTCCCCGGGAGCGTCGAAGCCTACTACCAGGAGGTCGGGCGCGCCGGGCGCGACGGCGGCCGCGCCTGGTGCGAGCTGCTCTTCAACTACGCCGACGTCCGCACCCAGCAGTTCTTCCTGGACGGCGCCACCCCCGATCCCGCCGACGTGCTCAAGGTCTGGGCCACCGTCAAACGCCTCTGCGCCGGGAATCCCGCCGTCCTCACCGGCGAAGCGTGGGCCGAGGCCGCCGGCCTGAAGAATGACATGGCGGTCCGCTCGGCCCTCGCGCTTCTCGAACGGGCGGGGCTCATCACCAAGATGGCCGAGCCGGGGAGCCGCTCCGCCGCCATCGCACTGACTGGCCGGGAGGACCCCGCCGCGTTGAAACTCAACCTCGACGGCCTGCACGTCAAGCGGCAGCTCGACAACCAGCGGCTCGAAGCCTATCTGGCATACATCGACTATCCCGGCTGCCGGCACGCCTTCCTCCTCAGCTACTTCGGCGAAACGGGCTTTGCCCGCCGCTGCACCGTCTGCGACCGCTGCGTCAAACGCACCCTGCGCCGGCGCGCCACCCCCACGGAGGCGCAGTGGGTCGCGGTACAGAAGATCCTGAGCTGCATCGGACGGATGCAGGGGGGACGCCACGGCGCGGACCGCGTGATCCAGGTCCTGCGCGGCGAAGCCGACCCCGAGCTAGGCGCACTGGGGCTGGACAAGCTCTCCACCTTCGGACTGCTGGCCGATGAACCGGCCGAGACGCTCGCGGCGCTCATCCGGACTTTGCAGGAGGAATGCTGCATCCACCCGGCCACCGCCCCCGGACAGCCCCTGGCGCTCACCGCTTTCGGACGTCAGGTGGTCCTCCGCCAGGGCGATTTCACGCTCACCTGGCCGGGGGAGGGCGAACGGAGCGTTGCGTCGCTGCCATCGCTCCCGGAGGTCGCGGAGCCGCGCGTCGTCAAACGGGTCCGTCCCGCATCCCAGGGGCCATCCCAGGGGCAGAGCCCGCTGCTGATCGCGCTGAAGGCCTGGCGCGCACACGAGGCGGAGAAGCTCCACCAGCAGGCCTACCGCATCCTGCCGAACCAGGCGCTGGAGGCGATTGCCCGGACCCAGCCGCAGACCTACGAGGCGCTGCTGGAGATTCCCGGCATCGGGCCGGTCAAGCTGAGCCGCTACGGAGCGGAGCTGCTGAACCTGGTGGAAACTGGAAACTAGAAACTGGAAACTGGGGGCGAACGGGGAGTGATGGAGATGGGCGTCCTCGACCGAGGCGAAAAGCAGGAGAACAATCTTTGTCGCGAGCTTTGTCTTGAGCTTTGTCGACAAAGTATTTCAACCCCGAATCCTTCGCCTGGCGAGACTAGGGAAGAAATGGACCCGGGCGTCCTCGCCCGTAGTGAAATGGGGGTTGGGACGGTCTGCTTTTTCGCTACCGCCGGGGACGGCGGGGTCCAAATCTATCTTTATCACTTCGCCCACCGCGCGGCTCACCGGGACGGTTCGCCCTACCTTTCCGTCCAGACACATGAGGTAGGGCGAGGCGTCCCCGCCGAGCCGCACCCGTCACCCGCTGCGCGCTTTGCGTCCCCTGCGCGAAACACCCCCCGATCCCCGAACCAAAACCAAGAACAATGAACCAAGAACTGTCCCCGCCCACGTATCACGCATCACGCATCACGCATCACGTCTTCACGCCTCACGCCTTCAGCGTCGGCCACATGAAGGGCGTGATCAGCGGCTCGGGCAAATCGGGAACGGCGGCATCGACGGCCGCCAGCAGGTCGGCGGGGAGCGACCCGCGGTTGAACAGCGCGAGGTTCTCGCGGATCTGAGCCACCGTTTCGACGCCGGTCAGCACACTGGTGACGCCGGCCTGCGAGAGCATCGTCCGCACCGCCAGCTCGGGAAGCGTCATTCCCGCGGCCACCGCCAGCGCCTCCAGCCGGCGGCGGGTCGGAACGAGCCCTTGCAGCGTCGGGGGGATTTCGGCCTCGGGCATCGCCAGCAGACCCTGCAGATAGACACTGCGGATGAAGACCGCCACGCCGCGCGCCGCCGCTTTGCGGAAGACGCCGCTGCGCTGATGCCGCGGATCGAGAATGTTACCGGGGATCTGCAGTGCGGCGGCGCGGCCGCCGGCGGCATATTCCGCCGCCGGGCCGGGACGGTTGTCGCAAGAGACGCCGGCGTGCTTCAACCAGCCGAGTTCCTTGAGCGCCAGCAGCTCGTCGAGAAAGACGCCGTCGGACTCGCGGTGAAACAGCACCAGCGGCAGGCAGTCGATTCGCAACCGCCGCCGCGATTCGTCCACCGACTGACGGACCGCCAGAGCGGCCCGCTTCCCGTCGGCCAGCTCCTCGGGCGTCAACGCCCGGACCTTGGTGACCACCACGACGCGGTCGGCCGCCTTCAGCTCGTGCAACACCTGTCCCAGCACCGCTTCACTGCTGCCATAGGCCGCCGCCGTGTCGATGCAGTTGACGCCTCCATCGATCGCCGCCCCAACAATTGCCCGGACTTCCCCGATGCCGGGCTGCCCCGTCCGATTGGCCACGCCGTAGGGCAGGCCGAACTGCACCGTTCCGAGCATCAGGCGCGACAACTCGTATCCCATCCAAACGCACGTTTCCATCATTCCCCCTCGCTTTCCGTCACGCTTCACGTTTCACGATTCTCGTACAGGGTCAACCCCCATCGACGACCGTCAACCCCCATCGACGCCTCTCGTTTCACTTTGCGGTGTAGCCGCCGTCCACGGGAATGTTCGTTCCCGTCAGATAGGCCGAAGCATCCGAAGCGAGGAAGATGATCACGCCCTTCAGATCGGTCTGATTCGCCAGACGCCCCAGCATCGTGTTGGCGCTGTAGTTCTTGATGAAGGCTTCCGGCTGGTTGTTGAGGAATCCGCCGGGATGGATCGCATTGACGCGGATGCCGAACGGCCCCAGCACGCTCGCGGCGAACCGCGTGAAGTTCACCATCCCGCCCTTCTCGAAGAAGTAGATCGGCGAGGGTGTCTTCATCATGTCGGTGCCGACGTAGTTGATCGGATCGGGCCCGCGAATGCCCATGTACGAGCCGATGTTGACGACCGAGCCGCCGCCGACCTTCTTCATCTCCTCTCCCGCCAGCCGCGTCAGGCAGAACAGCGCCGAGGCGTTGATCCGCAGGCTCTTGTCGAAGGCTTCCATGGGCAGATCCCAACTGGCGCAGGCGCAGCGCGTGACCGCATTGTTGACCAGCACGTCGAGCCGTCCCGACCGGCGCACGATCTCCGCGACCAGCGCCCGGATTGAGGCCTCGTCTTCCAGATCGAGCGGCAGCGCCGTCACGTCGCCGCCCGCCTCCCGCAGCCCGGCGGCGACCTTTTCCAGTTCCGCCAGATTCCGCGAGGCAATGTAGGTCGTCGCCCCCGCTTCGGCGAGCGCCTCGGCAATCTGCCGCCCGTAGAGACCGGCGCCGCCGGTGAGAAGGGCTACTTTGCCTTTGAGGGAGAAAGTGTTTAGAACGTTCATATTCACGTCTTCTTCCCGTAAAGGCTCGTATTTCCAACAGCCGGTCGTTTGGTTACCTCCGCCATAATCCCCTTGCAGTACTGCGACAGGGCGATCACGTCGGCGCCGAGGTTGATGAAGCGGTAGCCGAGCGCGATCAACTCGTCCATGTTCGCGGTGGAACCGACGGTGCCGGCGAACTTGCCGTGCCTGACGGCCGCCTCGGCCACGCGGCGGCGGGCATCGAGCAGGCGGGGGTCGTTCCAGACGCCGGGCGCGCCGATCCCCTGGCTGAAATCGCCCGGACCGAAGAAGAGCATGTCGATCCCCGGCACCGCCGCGATCGCATCCAGCTCCGCCAGCGGCTCCGGGTCCTCGATCTGCACGACCACAAAGCGCTGCTCATTCGCATCCTTCAGGTACTCGAGGAAGTCGACGTTGCAGTAGCCGCCGTCGGCATTGCCGCCGTCCACCGGGCGGCGGCCGACGGGATGGAAGCGCGTCATCCGCGCGACGGACTGGGCATCGGCCAGGCTCATGATGTGCGGCACCATGATGCCCGAGGCGTCCAGCTCGAGCGGACGGATGTAGTCGCTGTAGCCGCCCCGCGAAACCCGCACCATCACGTCGGTGTCGCGGCTCTTGGCGGCCCAGATCCCCTTCTCGATGACGCTCAGGTCGTTGCCTACGTGTTCCATGTCGGGCCAGAGGCAGTCGAACCCCGCCATCGCGGCGATCTCCATCGCCCGGGCGTCGGCCAGGTTGAGCTTGAAGCAGCTCACGACTCCGCCGGCCCGCAGTTTGGCCAGCACGCGGCTGGGACGCATATGTTGTGCATTCATTGGTGTTTCCCTTGCGCCAGCCCCTTGTCAGCCAGCCAGGCATCGGCCAGGCGGCGTCCAAGTTCAAGCTTGGCGATTTTGTTGAAATGGAGCTGATCGTAGAGGAGCGGGCGGAGGTCGAGGCTGTCGACGTAGCGGAAGCGCGCATCCTGCGCCGGCAGACTCGCCTGCTGCCCGCGGACGATGTCGCGCGATGCGCCGGGCGCGGTAATCCCGCCCACCAGAACCTTCATGTCCGCGGCATGCGGCAGGTCTTGCCGCAGATTCTCCGCCAGCAGGCGCAGCCGTTCGCCGGAGGCGCTTGCTTCGTCGGCCGAGTCGCTCTCGCCCTGGACATACAGCAGCGCGACGGTCTCAAAGGCGACGCCATCCGGCAGGGCTGACACGGCCTGGTGAACGGTCTCGACGACGTGACGGTACATGTGGTCGTCGGCCGAACCCTTCAGCCAGAAGCGGTTGCCGCCCCCGCCGCGGCTGGCCTTGACGATCAGAAAGTCCGTCACGCCCGCCGCCGCAAGCCGGCGGCCGAAGCCGATCTCCGGCCCCCAGAAGAGCGGATTGGCCCCTTCCCCCTGCTGAACCTGAAGCGGCAGGATCTTCCCGCCCGAGTCGCCGAAGAGCATCGCCGGTCCGTCGCCCGCCCGCGTCGAGCGGTTGCGCCAGAAGAAGGGAATGCCGGCGTCGAGCGGGTCGGTCGGCGGCGCCTTCTCCTGCTCCGCGGGATCGGCTGTGGTCCCGAGGCTGTTCGATTGCCCGGTCAGGATGAACACATTGATGCGCTTGGCGCGGATGACCAGCGGTGATTCTTCTCCGGCAATACTGGCGAACACGCTGCACATGATGATTCCTGTCGTTGAAACAACTTTCATAATGGACTTCTTTTCGGGCGCATCCGTCCAATCTCATCGCGTCAGCCGCCGGAAGCCGCTGTGCGCGACGGGCCCGCGGAGGTGGCGGGCGGGGTCGTCGCCGGCCGATAGAATCCCGGCGATCTCCTTGAACACGCCATCCACGGCTTCGCCGAAGCGCTCCAGGATGGCATCGGTATGGGCCACGGTCGGGTAGAGTCCCGTCCCTGCCAGAAACCCGCGGTCGAGCATGGATTGGGTGTAGAGCGTCCGCAGCACGTCGGCTTGCGCGTGGTCGAAGCGGAAATGGGCCAAGCAGGGATACCCACCAGCGTGCACGGGGAGTCCGTGCCGCCGTCCGCTTTCACTCCAGAAGCGCTGGACGGTGGCGCCGACGTGGGCGATGTGCGACACGACGTCGACCGCCTCCATCTTGCGGAGCGTCGCCAGCGCCGCCACGGGGCCGATGCCCTCGGTCCAGTAGGTGCTGCTGATGAACGAACCGTGCGCCCCCGACATCGCCGCGGCGGTGCCGACGACGGCGGCCATCGGGTGGCCGTTGCCCAGCGCCTTGGCGAACACGGCGAGATCGGGATGGACGCCGAACTTCAGGTGGGCACCGCCGTAGTTCAGCCGCCAGCCGATCGTGACCTCGTCGAAGATCAGCAAGGCGCCGGCCTTGCGGGCTTTGTCGCGGACAAACTCCAGAAAGCCGGGGGAGGGATCCTGCGAGCGACAGGGCTCCATGATCACGGCGGCCAGCCGGTCGCCATGCGTGTCGATCAGCGCCTGGAACGCGGCGCGGTCTTCGCTCGGAAAGGTGACGGAGGTGCCGCGCAGTTCGCCGGGGACGCCCAGGGGATTGAGCCCCGGCAGGAGATGGCCGCGCAAGGCGTCGCTTGCGCCCAGGTTCGCCGCCAGGTACCAGTCCTGCCAGCCGTGATAGCCGCAGATGGCGACGACGGGGCGGTCGGTGGTGGCGCGGGCGATCCGCACCGCCACGGCGCAGGCCTCCCCGCCGCAGCGGGCGAAGCGGACCTGTTCGGCCCACGGATGGATCTCGCAGAGGCGGTCGGCCAGTTCCACCTCCTCGGGTGGATTCAGCGTGCTCATGCTGCCGAGGTTGAGGCGCCGCGTCACGGCGCGGGTCACGTCGGGATCGCGGAAGCCCAGGAGGCAGGAGCCGATGCCGTTGGTGGAGAAATCGTAGTAGTGGCGGCCGTCGAGGTCCCAGGTCTCGCAGCCGCGGGCTTCGCGGAAGTAGGCGGGCCATTGGTCGGGCGCCAGCATTTCGGGACGCTTGCTGAGCAGTTGCGTGCCGCCGGGGATGCGCGTCTTCGCGTGACGGTACAACTCCTGCGTCCGCGAGCCCGGCTCGGCGAGCAGCCCGAGGAGGCGCTGCGCGTTGTCGGCGAAGAGGTCCTGCAGGTCGGAAGCGTCGAGCCCGAAGGCGTCGCATGCGGCGAGCAGCGCCCGCAGCGATTCGAGCCCGACCCGCGTCGGACGCCCCTGGGGTCCGGTCTTTTCCCACTGGACCGATCCGGGGTCCAGCCAGGCAAAGCCGTCGCCGACAGTCACGCAGCGGCCGCGGATTTCGCTGACGGGGTAATCGGAGCCCCACATCAGCCGCCGGGGGCCGAAGGCATTGAGCAGGGCTTTAAGCGGCTCCGCCTCGCAAATTCCCGAGGAGTCGAACCACAGATTTTGAAGGTCGCACAGCGCGGCCGCGCCGCGGCCGGCGTTCGGCGCATGAAACGAGCGGCCGGCATGCGCCAGGATCACGCGTGCGCCGCCAAACCGTTCGCAATGTTCCCGGAGGTACCGGATGTTGCCGGGGTCGGCCATGGCGCCCGACCGCACCAGATGCAGAGTGATCACCAGTCCACGCGCGTCGGCCATCTCCCACACCCACTCCGGCACGTAGTCGGCTGGCAGGGCATCGAACGTCGGCTGGCTGACGCTGTAGGTGTGATACGGCTTGAAGCCGGCAAATTGACTATACGCCAGCAGGGGCTCGATCTGCTCCGGCGTCATCCCCGGCGCCACCAGCGCCAGCACCTTCGACCCGGGCCGATCGGACGTGACCTGCATCATCCAGGTGTTGATCCCGGCGATCCGTTCCGGCGACGCAAACGGCACGGGGAGGAACAGGCCGCCAACCAGCCGTTCGGCGCCGACCTGGCGGCCGAGGGATGCCTGCCAGACCTCCGGAGTGACGGCCTCGGGACCCGCGGCAAAAATACTGTCGGCCGGCAAGGTCAGCGTGTCGGTGCGCCACAGATGCGCGTGCGCGTCGAACAGCCGGGACGGCAACTGCGCCTGCAGCTCTGCGGCGAGCTGCCGATCCCCATCCGTCCAATCCTGCTTCTTCATGACGCCCCCCTGCGGTTCATGTGGCACATCCGACTCTGACCCACTCCACGCGGGTGGCGTCCGTGCCCGGTCCGGCATAGTAGACAACCAGCATTTCGCCATTGGGAAGCGCGGCGGTGGCGGGCAGGCCCACCGAGAACTTGCCCATTTCCGACCATGCATCGGCCATCTCGGCCTTGCGCGCCGTCTGGACCGGCAACGCGCTTTCGTAAAGTGACAGCACCGTGGCCGCCGGCCAGGTGCGGCCCTGATCGGCGCTGATCCGGCAACGGATGGCCGTGCTGCCGGTGCGATCCACGTAGACCATGGCCAAGCGGCCGTCCTTCAACGCCACCACCGGTGCCGGCTGGCCCGGCACGCCGGTGTCCCGGATTTCCGACCAGGTGCGGCCGCCATCGCCGGATTCACGGGCGTGGATGTTGAGATAGGCCGCCGCCTGGTTGTCATAGGTCCAGAAGAGGTCGAAGATCCGTCCGTCCGGCAGCACCTGGGCGCGTTGATCCCAGTAGAAGATGCGCGGATCGCGGGTCACGACCGCATGCCGGGGCCAGGTGCGCCCGCCGTCGCGGGAGAACATCAGGATCGAGGAGTGGACCCATTTCGAGGTGTCGAAGTAGGACTTGTTGGTCTCGAACTGGCAGATGCGTTCGCCGTCGGGCAGCAGCAGGACCGGTCCCGTGATCGGCGTGGGGTCCTTGAATGGCGCGGTGTCCATCAGGACCGGCGTCGTCCACGTGCCGCCGCCATCGGCCGATTCGGCAAACAGGATGCGGGAGTCGAGCAGGCCCTCGGTCTGCTCGTTGTAGAACGGCAGCGAGGGATCGGAGTTGTCCACCCAGTACAACGTGGCCAGAACCTTCGACCCGCCGAGAGCGGTCGGCGCCAGCGCGCGGAACTGACCGGGCTTGCCGTCGAGGGACGGGGCATCGAACACGGCCGGATTACACCGCCAGCTCCGGCCCGCGTCGTCCGAGGCGGCCAGCATCACATGCTGGCCCTCCTTGCCGGTCTTGTTGCAGCCTGCCCGACAGCCGACCAGCCAGCGTCCGCCCGGCAGCACCGCCACCTGTGGAAACGCGCAGCTTTGCCGGTCGGTGCCGGGATGGCTGCCAAATACCTCGCCTCGGTCCAGTACGTTCATTGCGTGGCTCCGGAGGTGCTTCACCAGGCCGTCCAGCCGCCGTCAACGCGCAGCGTCGTGCCGCTCATGTACGACGATTCGTCGGCGGCCAGGAAGGCCACGGCGCCGGCGACCTCGTCCTGCCGTCCGATGCGGCCCAGCGGCACCTTGTCCGCCAGGCGCTGCACGAATTCGGGATGCTGCTGTTGCGTGGTGGAGGTGGGAAACGGTCCCGGCGCGATCGCGTTTACGCGGATGTTCCGGGGTCCCCAGGCCACGGCCAGGTATTTGGCCATCTGGACGATGGCGGCCTTGCCGACCCCGTATTCGATGGGGTTGGGATTCATGGGGGGGTGGTAGGCGCGCGGATCGGGCGAGACCAGGCCGTACATGGAGGCGAAGAGGATGATGCTGCCGCCGGCGGCCGGCATGACCTTCGCCGCCGCGCGCGCCAGAACGAAGGTCCCGGTGATGTTGACGCGGTTGGCCTCGTCGAATTCGGCCGCGGACAGTTCGTCCACCGTCTTGCTGATCGACCGGTAGGTGGCGACCACCAGCGTGTCCAGGCGGCCGAACGCGTCGGACGCGAAGGCCACGGCCGCCTGGCAGGAGGTCTCGTCGCCCCCGTCGAGCGGGACGGCCCGCGCGCGGCCGCCCCGGCCGACAATTTCGGCTGCCAGGGCCTCGGCCCGTTCCAGTGCTGCGTCGGCAATTACGACTGCGGCGCCTTGCTCGGCGAGCATGCGGCAGATGGGATGCCCCAGATAGCCGGCGCCGCCGGCAACCAACACCACTTTTCCTGATAGATTAAAGGCCATTACATGATTCCTTCTTTTGTCACCCTTTTGTCATCCTGTCCATAAACTCCGTCAAGAGGACGGGCAAGGTAGCCGCGGAGACATGTCCGTCGGGTTCGAGTGGATACGTCTTGGAGGTGCGGCAGGCGCACCAGGCCTGCACGATGCAAGCACGTCCGTATTCCCGCTCCAACACACGCAGTCCGCGAAGATCGTGTTCCACAAGCCGTTCCGCCGTCTTGCACTCGACCGCGAGGAATCGCCGCGGCCCCTGCTCGACAAGGACATCGACTTCGTCCCCCGCAGCCGTCCGCCAGAAGTGCATGGGACTCCGAATGCCGGCGTTCCAGAGGGCTTTTCGGAGTTCGGCGACCACCGCGTTCTCCCAGACCGCCCCGAAGGCGGAGTTCGGCGGAACGTCCTGCCAACGGCGGAAGCCCATGAGGTAGAGCAGCAGACCGCAGTCCGTGAAGTACAGCTTGGGCGTTTTGATCAGCCGCTTGGTTGCGTTGGCGTGCCAGGGCTCGAGCAGAAGCAGGTGGTGGCTGGCCTGCAGGACGGATACCCATGACTTGGCGGTGTTGGGTGCGATGCCGACATCGCGGGCAAGGTCGGCGAAGGAAAGCAGTTGTCCGACGCGCAGCGCGCAAGCCCGCAGGAAGCGGTCGAAATCCCGCAGGCTGGCAACGTTCAGTGTGTTGCGCACATCCCGCTCGAGGTACGTGGCCAGATAGGACCCCAGCCACAGTTCCCGGTCGATGGAGCCGTCGCGCCAGAGATCGGGCCAGCCACCGCGCCAGAGGAATCGGTCCACATCGGGCACTCCCCGTCGGTTCGGCGGCAGGGCTTCACACAAGCCCAAGGGTGGCAGGTTGAGAATCGCGCACCTCCCGGACAGGCTTTCCGTCACGCCTTGCATGAGGAGGAAGTCCTGCGAACCCGTCAGCAGGTAGCTCCCCGGAGCACGCTGACGGTCGACCCGGGCCTTGATCGCCCGGAGCAGCTCGGGAACGTACTGGATCTCGTCGATGATCAGCGGTGGAGGATGCTCGTCAAGCAATCGCTCCGGGCTCAGGCGTGCGGCGTCGGCGACCGACGGAATGTCCAGCGTGACGTACCCGGCATCGGGCCAGACATGTCGGCACAGGGAGGTCTTGCCCACTTGCCGTGCCCCCGTCACCACCACGACGGGGAAGGTCCGAAGGCTTTCAGACAGCCGCGGTGTCAAGTCTCGGTCGATCCACTGTGGCGCATTCATAAAGCGGATAATACGCAATCGGATTGCATTATGTCAATACTGGCTCCCGTTTCACGCCTCACGCCTTCACGTTTCACGTCTTCACGCCTCCCGCGTCCACCTCGCGGCCTGGACCGAGGCGAACGTGTCGCCGGGGAGCCGTTCGTACCAGACGCTCAGGATCGAGCCGGCGGCCAGTTCGACCGAGGAGGGGTAGCCGAGGTCGCGACCGAGGGGCTTCTCATCCAGCACCATCGGCTCGCTCCACGTGCGCCCGCCATCCTCGCTGATGGCGGCGCGGTTGCCGGAAGGGAGGACGCGGTAGCCGTAGGTGCTCAGCAGCCGCCCGTCGCGGAGCACCAGCAGGTGCGCCGGCAGACCGACCAGCCCCGTGTCGCGCGGCACGCTGAACGTCCGGCCGCCGTCGCTCGATTCGCTCTGCAGGAGATGCCCCCTGTCCTGCTCGTTGTGGTTCCGGATGTGCACGACGATCCGTCCGTCGGGCAACTGCACGGCATGCGGCTCGTGGTAGGAGCCGGGAACGTCGCCGGGGCGCTCCGGGATCTCGCCGATCAGGCGCCAGGTGCGGCCGTCATCCTCGGAGAGGCGGGCGCCCAGCGTGGTGACGGGGGGCTTGGTGGCCGCGGCGACGGTACAATCGCGCCAGTTGCCGACAAACAGCAGGGTGCCGTCGGCGAGCTGCGTGGGGCCGTGCGGGCTGCCGGCGCCTTCGGCGACCTTGATCTTCTTTTTCCAGCTCCGTCCGCCATCGGTCGAGCGCACCATCCAGACGCCCAGTTCACGGCGGATCACCGCTTCGGACAGCATGACGCGGACCTTCCGGCAGCGGGAGATGTAGCCATCGTCCCCAAGCTTGCGCAAGGCTTCCTCTCCTTCCGCCTCCGCCCGTTCGAGCGCATTCAGGGCGGCAATCGAGGTGAACCAGTTCACCAGGACGGTGCCGCCGCGGGTTTGCAGGATGCCGGCGTCGCGGTCGTCCAGCGGTCCGTTGGCCAGGATTTCGGGGCCGGTCCAGCTCTGGCCGTCGTCGGCCGAACGGATCAGGTGGACCTGGCCGAACGGGCAGACATGCCGCTCGCGTCCGGCCGAGACGACCACCATCAGCTCGCCGCTCTGCAACCGCGCCACCGTCGGCCAACCATGATAGGATTGGTGCGAACTGATCCGCCTGACTTCATGAACACGACATCCAGCCATAATTAACACCTTCTTCTTCACGCCTCACGCCTCACGTCTCAGATCGATTCCAGCGCAATCTCGCGTCCGCCTTCTTCGCGGCTGCGGATGCCGCCGATGACGAGCTTCATCAGCTCGACGGTCTCCTCGAACGGGAATGGGCGGACGCCCGTGCGCAGGTAGTCGATGAAGGTGACGAGCTGCGCCTTGAAGGAGAAGAAGCTGTCGCCGGAGGTCAGCTGCGCGCGGCCGGCGGTGCCGCAGAGCTGCAGGCAGCCGAAGGAGCCGTACATGTCGCCGATGGCGGCGACGATGACGTCGGCGCCGCAGCGGTGCTTGAGGTGGACGATGTTGCGTTCCGCCGTGCCGGTGTTGCGGACGGAGACGAACCCCGGCCCGAGGATCGGATAGATCCCCTCCAGGGCGTGGATGCCGTACCGCTCCCATGTTTTCGGCGTGGTGATGCTGACGAAGCGCAGTTCGCCCAGCTCGTGGGTCGAGAGGCGGTAGGGGAGAAACTCCTTGGTGTAGCGCATCGAGCTCGACGAGAGGATCGGATGGCCGTCGCGGACCCAGCCGACGAACGTCGCCAGGTCGGCGGCGTTGTCCACCATTGGCTTGTCGACGAAGACGGGGAGGCCGGCCTCGATGAAGGGGCGCGCGCGCGCGACGTGCTCGTGGCCGGCGTCGGTCGCGATGATGACGGCGTCGACCTGGCCGATCACGTCGACGGGGTTCTGCACCACGTTGGGGATCAGCGAGCACTGCGCGACATGTTCGGCGGTGAAGCCGCCGTCGCCGTTGCAGCAGATGTGGGTGACCTTGGCGCCGGGGATGCCCATCGCCTCGGGCGGCTCCTTGTTCAGATAGGCCGGGATGCCGGCAAAGGGGCACTCGCGGGTCATCCGCTCGCGGTCGTAGCCGTTGAAGATGGCGCTCCACGAGTAGGGGTGGCCGTTGCCCGAGGTGCAGCCCAGCATGGCCAGCCGCAGGGTCGGCTGTTGCGCCGGGGTGATTGGAAGAGCAGCGGGGTCCGCATTTTTCATGGTTGTGCCTTCGTCGCCATGCCATCGACCGTGAACCAGCGCTGGTCGGGTTGGCAGCCGCGAATCGTAAGCACCCGGGTGGGCGATGTCAATTCACGATTCTTTGTCGCGAGATTTGTCTTGAGCTTTGCGACAAAGCTTTTGTCGAGACGGTTCATTCTTTTCGCCGGGGGCCGGGTGCGCCAAGGGAAGAAATGGACCCGGCGGTCCTCCGCCGTAGCGAAATGGAAAGACGGGACGGCCGGCTGGTCCGAAAACCCAAACGCGCAACGCTCAACTCGCAACGCTCAAGGGACGGGACGACTTCTATTTTCGCTTACCGCCGGGGACGGCGGGGTCCAGTTCGGTTCTATTCGCCGGGCACGTTTTCACCGCCGACCCAGGACTCCCTCTGCGTTCTTTGCGTCCTCTGCGCGAAAAAAACTTCACGTTTCACGTTTTCACGCATCACGTTTCATGCCGACTCAGGACCCCGGACCCCCGACCACCAACGTTTCACGATTCACGTCTTCCCGCATCACCGCTTCGCGTCGCGCGCAACGACTTCGGCGGGGAGCAGCAGCAGCGCGGGGTGTGCCGCCAGGTAGGGCGGAATGGTCATCAGCATGCGGTCGCCGGTGCATTGTTCCAATCGCCAGAAAGCGCCGTCCATCCCCTCGGGCACCGGGGCGTTGAAGTAGCCGTCGGCCTTCATCTTCGAGAAGTCGAACAGGACGTTGCCCGCCCGGTCGCGGAGGGTGCCCTCGCCGCTGGTGGCGTAGCCGCCCACCGAGGCTGTGCCGCGCGGCACATAGCAGTAGAGGGTCCAGCGCCCCTCGAGCCGCGCCCGCTGCTCCAGGCTTGATTCGACGGTCAGCGGCAGTTCCGCGGGAAGGGCCACCGCGGTCCGGTCGGAGCCGTCGGCCACTTCCAGCGTATGCAGCCCCGCATACGGCGAGGTCAGCGTCACGCTCCGCTTCTCGCCGTCGGGCGGCACGCTCTCGTCGTGCGCCACGGCTTCGAGCGTGGCCTCCTGCGCGGAGAAGAGCCTGAGCTTGACGTTGCCGCGGTCGCGGTAGTAGGCGATCAGGCCGCCGGTGATCTCCACCGGCAGCGAGCGGGGCTGTTCGAACCAGAGCAGGAACTTCCGCAGACCGCGTCCGGTCAGCGGCAGGCTGCCGGCTGGCGCGTTGGTGGGGATGTCCAGATTCAGCGGCGTGGCGGGGACCAGGTTGTCGCTGAAGGTGACCGCCTCGAAGCCGAGGACGACCGGCTGGTTGGAGGCGATCCCCGAAACGACCATCGCGGCGATCTCGGCCGGGGCGAAGGGGGTGCTGTCCTTCCAGGGATTCTTCCCCTCCGGCAGCTTCCAGTCGGCCGCCTCCGGGATGACCATCCCGCGGTCGCGGTACCGTTCGCGTACGCAGATGGCGGTCGTCGAGAGCATCATCCGGTCGCGCATCCGGTAGGCGTGGCGCAGGATGGCCTCGAAGCCGGCCTGGCGTGCCGCGCCCGCGGCGTCGCGGTAGGTGTTGTAGAGTTCGCAATAGCGGGTGTAGAGGACCAGGTCGTCGAGGCGGGCGGTCACGTCGGGGCGCGCCGCGGCCAGCTTGCGGGCTTCGTCGAGGTCACGGTACATCCGGGCGACGACGTGCTCGGCCGTCTGCAGCGAGCGGTCGAGGTTCAGCAGCGTGTAGAACCGGCGCATCGGTGCGGCCGCCGGCCCGAAGGCGCGGGTCGTGAAGTCGTCGACCAGCGCATCCATCCGATTCGTCTCCGAAACCCGCCAGAGGAGCCGCGGGGTGATCCAGTAGCCGAGGCCGTTGGCGCCCCAGGAGTCGCTGTTCTCGGAGTTCATGAAGCGGGCCCCCTGGCTGTAGAAGTAGGGGATCGTCCGCTGCAAATACTCCAGGTTGCCGCCGCGGGCGCGGCGGGGCATGTCGTGGCTCCAGGTGAAGACGTCGTGGTAGTCGCGGACGCCCAGGGTGGCCCCCTTGGCCCGCCAGCCTTCGACGAGCTGCTCGACGGTGTAGCCGCCGCGGATGAAGCTGGTGGCCACGCTGACGACCACGTTGGAATGGGCGGCGATGGCGGGGGGCGGGCTGTGCTGGTTGTAGGCGTAGATGCCGACATAGCGGGGGCCGAGGCCGAGGCCGTTGATGGCCTCGCAGACCTCGTTGGCCAGCAGCAGTACGCGGTCGCTGGGGCTGCCGATGGCCGCGCAGGCGTCGCAGGTGCACCAGTTGCTGCCGTCCGAGGGATCCATCGAGATGCTGTCGCGTTCGGGGTTGGCCTTCATCGTCCGCACGGCATAGTCGACGACCAGCTTGCGGAGTCCGGGATTGGAGATGCAGAACTTGACGTTGCCGCCGCCGTCGGTCCGGTCGGCGTGCAGCCGCTTGCCGTCGATCAGCGAATAGTATTCGGGGTGCTGGGCGAAGGCTTCGCGGTTCGCGCGGATGATGCCGTCGTAGGCGTGCCCCGTGCTCAGCACGAAGGCCGACTTCAGGCGGTTGCGCGTCTGCCACCGCTGCCAGAGTTGGTTGTCCGACCAGGGGGCGCCGCGCGGCGCCTGGCGGGTGTGGTAGTCGGGCACATCGAAGCAATCCAGCGCCGGTTGCAGCGTCTTGATCTCGGGGACGACCTCCCAGGTGTCGGTCAGGAAGAAGAGGCGGTAGCCCAGTCCATCCAGAAAGCCCCAGACGGCGTGTTCCACCGCCTGATCGGTGGCGCCGATCATCCACAGCCCCCCGGCGTGGGAGCGGATCCGGTATTCCTCCCGGCGCAGCGGATGTTCCGGCGCGAAGACGAAATCGGCCGGCAGGTTCTGGAAGTCCTTGGCGATGCCCAGCACCAGACCTTCGGCGCCTGTGCCCGCTTTGACCTCGAACGTGGCGCCCGTGATGCGTTGCAGCATTCCGGCTAGCTCCGCGGCGGCGGCGCGGACCCGTTCTGTGGCGCCGGTTGACACCAGGATCGGCTGTTTGGCCACGCCCTGGTCCGCCAGCAGGATGGCTACGGGCTCGGCCGTCAGCTTGGCCGCACACACGATCGCCAGCGCAAACGCCGCGATCAGCACCTTTTTCAGCGGAATACAGGGCGGCGGCATGGCCGCAGCGATACTGCGGCGGGGGGCGTGATCACCATTCATGACTGAGTTCCTTATTCCTGCAGCAAGAATATCTTCCTGAAGGCCCCGCATTGAAGCATCAAACAACCGTTCAAGGCAAGTGCATTCGCACGGAAGGGCGCTCATTGGAGAAGGTGCCGCCACCACTTGGCGCAATCCCCATAAGACGATTACGGATTGCGATGGGAATAACTCAATCGTCGCCCGTAATCGTCTGCCGGTTTCGGCAACCTTGACCCCCCTCCCTCGCTCGTGCCATACTGACTGGGCCGATGAAGAACCGTGACACCAACGACGCATTGACCGCCATCCTGGCGATGGGTGCCGATGTCTGCACCATCTGGCTGGCGCAGATGCTGGCCGTCTGGATCCGTTTCGACAGCGGCTGGATGAGCATATCCCTTGGACGCGAAGCTGAACTCTACCGCAAGTACGCACTGGCCGCCGCCGCCGTCCTCCCCGTGTACCTGGCCGTTTTCCAGATTCTCAAGCTCTACTCCCGTCCCCAGGAGGGGACCTTCTCGAACAAGATTCCACGCCTCGTCCGCGCGTGCGCCGTGAGCGTGCTTGGCGCCCTGGTCGTCAGCGCACTCCTCAAGAATAAAGTCCCCTATATCTCCAATGCCGCGATTCTCGTCTCCTTTGCGACGGTGACCCTGCTGGTGCTGCTGGAACGCGCCGCCATGTTCCAGCTTGAAATCAGCCTGGCGCGCCGCTCGCCCCCCTGCCACCGCGCCCTCATCGTCGGGGCCGGGGAGGACGCCGCCCGCCTGGTCGATGCCCTTTCCGGCGACCCCCGCCTCCGCACCCGGGCGGCCGGCGTCCTGATCTGCGGCGCTGAAACGCCCCATGCCGCGATCCCGGCCGGACTCCTCTGCGGCGACTGTTCCGACGTGGCCAGGGTCGTGGCGGATCGCAAGATCGATCAGCTGATCCTGACTGGCCATTCGCTGCCGCGCGAACAGACCGTCGCGCTCATGCTCTTCTGCGAACAGCACCTGATCCGATTCAACATGGTACCCGACCTGTTCAGCATGCTGACCAGCCACATGGAATTCCACCTGATCACCGGAATCCCCCTCCTCGGGGTCGGCCGCTGGCCCCTCGACCAGGTCTGGAACCGCATGTCCAAGCGGTTCCTCGACATCGTCGGCGCACTCGTCGGTCTCCTGCTGGCCGGCCCCATCATGCTGGCGGCGGCGCTGGCGATCACCCGCGAGTCGCCCGGCCCTGTCTTCTACGTCCAGGAGCGGTGCGGCCGCCGGGGCCTGTCCTTCCGCTTGTTCAAGCTCAGAACCATGCGTCCCAACGCCGAGGAGGACTTCCAGCCGGGCTGGACCGTGGCCGACGACCCCCGGCGCACCCGCATCGGCGCCTGGCTGCGCAAGTACAACATCGACGAGCTGCCCCAGTTCTGGAATGTCCTCCGCGGCGACATGAGCCTGGTCGGGCCCCGTCCCGAACGCCCTTACTTCGTCGAACAGTTCACCCCCGACATCAAGCACTACATGTGGCGGCATGTCTCGAAGCCGGGGCTGACGGGGTGGGCCCAGGTCAACGGCCTCCGCGGTGACACCAGCATCGCCGACCGGGTGAAGTTCGATCTCTATTATTTGGAACACTGGTCGCTGGCCTTCGACTTGAAGATCCTCATCCGAACGCTTCTGGCCTACAAGAACGCCGTCTAGCAACATGAACCCCTTTGTCAACCTCTTTGAAACACCCTGGTTCTGGTCCGCCTTCTGCGGCTGGACCCTGGCCCAGACCATCAAGATGACTGTCGATCTGCTGCGGACCGGCCGGCTGGATCTCTCCTATCTGGTGAGCACGGGGGGGATGCCGAGCGCTCATTCCGCGCTCGTCTCGGGACTGGCCGCCGCCATCGGGCTCACGGAAGGCTTCGGCGCGCCCATCACCATGCTGGCGGTCTGCCTGGCGGGGATCACCATGTTCGACGCCGCCGGCGTCCGCAACGCCGCCGGTCACCAGGCGCGCATTCTCAACAAGCTGCTCGACGAGCTCTTCCACGAACACCGCCTCAACGAAACCCGCCTGAAGGAACTCCTCGGCCATACACGGCTGGAGGTTTTTGTGGGAATGATTACGGGTATCCTGGTCGCCATGCTCGTCGTGAGCTACTGGCCCGGCGCAATGTACATCGGCGGGCAATAGGCGAAAAGAGCGGCTTTGGACCCCGCCGTCCCCGGCGGTAGCGAAAAGAGCAGGCCGACACGACACTCATTTCACTACGGGCGAGGACGCCCGGGTCCATTTCGTTTTTTGTCGCACCCGGCGAATGGTTATGGGGATTCGAATCTTTGTCGTGAACTTTGTCGTAATCTTTGTCGACAAAGCTC
>CAZQKI010000012.1:0-4285 GCA_964592855.1 uncultured Lentisphaerales bacterium | reverse complement strand
ATGGGGATTCGAATCTTTGTCGTGAACTTTGTCGTAATCTTTGTCGACAAAGCTCAAGACAAAGCTCGCGACAAAGATTGTTCTTCCGCTTATTCACTACGGCGAAGGACCGCCGAGTCCATTTCGTCCCTATGCGCACCCGGCGAAAAGAACGAACTGGACCCCGCCGTCCCCGGCGGTAAGCGAAAAGAGCTGGCCGACACGACTCCCATTTCACTACGGGACAGCGTTGCGAGTCGAGCGTTGAGCGTTTGGGTTCTCAGCCCGGGGCCCAAAGTCCGGAGTCCAGTCGCGTCGCTGGCCTGGCACAGCCGGGCCAGTGGGATCGAGGATGCGACAAATCGACGAAACCGGTCGTTTAAGATTGGCCGGTTAAGCGTGGGCGTTTAAGTGACCAGAGTGACCGGTTAAGAGCGGCCGCCCCTCGTCTTCACGCTTCACGTTTCACGTCTTCACGTTTCCCGTCTTCACGTTTCACCCAATCCCCAACCTCCCCGTCGCGGCCGCCAAAATCCGCCCGATGAGTTCCTGGTACGACATGCCGTTCAGCCGGCAGAGAATCGGCAGATCGGAATGGATCGGGTTCAGCCCCGCCAGCGGATTGACCTCGATGAAGTTGGGCCGGCCGGCCGCATCGCAGCGGATGTCGACCCGGCCCGCATCCCGGCAGCCCAGCAGCCGCCAGCTCGCGAGGGCCAGTTCGGCGGCGGCGTCGCCTGCGGCATCGCGCGGCACCGTGTAGCTCACCCGGGTTTCGTAATCGGCCTTGGTTTCGTAGGAATAGATCGTCGTGGTCTCAGCCGCCCGCGTAAAATTCACCTCCATGATGCCGAGAATTTCCGCACCCGCCCCGGTTCCTGCGATCCCGACGGTGAATTCGCGGCCAGGCAGATAGGTCTCGACGAGAACCGTCTGCCGGAAGCGCGTCAACAGGTCGGTCGCCACCGCCCGCAGGTCCTGCGGGGTTTCGACGCGCGAGCGCGGCGAGATTCCCTTGCCGGTCCCTTCCGCGACCGGCTTGAGGAAGAGCGGGTAGGGGAGGGCGACGCGGTCGATGTCCGCGACCTCGCGGATCTGGGCGAAGGGAGCGGTGGCCAGACCGGCCGACTGGATGATCGTCTTGGTGATGGCCTTGTCGAGCGCGAGCGCCAGGACCACGGGATCGGAAAAGGTATAGGGGATGCGGTAGGCGTCGAGGAGGGCGGGGACCAGCGATTCGCGGCCCCGTCCGAAGAGTCCCTCGGCGATGTTGAAGACGAGGTCCCACCGATCGCCCGCCGCCAGGGCGTTGACGAGCTGCTCAGCCGATCCGATCCGGACCGGTTCATGGCCCAGCGAGCGGATGGCGTCGGACAGGCCGTCGATCGTCTCGGCCTTGTCCATCTCCGCCGTCTCCTCCATCGAATAACCCTTCGCGAGATAGTCGTCCCGCAGGTCGTAGGTGAGTCCAATCCGCAAACCCGTCGATTTCATGCCGCAAACAATAATGGATTGCCGACAGGGCCTCAACGGTAAAAAAAATAAATTTTCAGGGGGGGTTGACAGTCCGCTAACAAGATTCTAAAATCTAAACATACACGCAATAGGGTTTCTCTCTTGTGAGGGAAACTTTTTAAAAACTAACTGGAGTTCACAATGAAGTACACTGACATTGCCAAGGCAGCCCTCGTGCTTGTTCTTGGTGTGATGACGAGTACAGCCTTCGCGGCAGACTACGGCGAGGCATTCGAGACGATCAGCACCACAACCAACATTCTTTCCGCCAGCGTGACCCCTCCGTGGTCGGGCGGTGCGGATGATGTTTCAAAGGTCGTGGCTGGCGTTCCCGGCGAGCCTGCCATTGGCTATCCGCTTCCCGAAGCGGCGCACACCAAGGTGCTGCAGCTCAACACCGAAGGCGGAAACCTGACCAACACGTTGGCGTCAGCCGCTTCGTTCCAGACTGCAAACGTCTGGGTCGACACGATGGTGAAGTTCGTACCGAGCGAGGATCTCCCGACGTTCAGCGGCCCAAGCGACATCAAAGTTGCGGCCTATGCCTACGTCAAGGAAGTGCAGGCCTCTCCTCTGATCACAACGACGAATCTCGCCGTCTATCATGGCTACTATGACGGATCCAAGAGTCCCAGCTTCTGGAAGACGAACACGGTTACGGCGCTTCCCGTCAATGTCGACCAATGGTATCGTCTAACCATCCAGCTGGCTAACGGCACCACCGGAATGCAGGCTTTCAGGATCTTGGTTAACGGCACGCCGATCACCAACGCCATTGCCTACAAGGACGACTGGGACGCGCGGGTTGATCCTGTATCGGAAGATTTTCTACCGAACAACGGTCCTTGGTTCCTTTCTGCAGCCAGTGTTGCTGGCGGCTCCGCCGAGTATCAGGTCGCCACCCTCCAGTTCAAGGGCACGGGCTTCATCGACGATCTCGTCGTCACGGCTGAGGATCCCTTGGCCATCGAAGAACCGGCGGGCTTTATCGTCACGCAGAACCTCGGCGCCAACGGCACCTGCACCGATACGAACCTCACGATCACAGTCACCGGCGTCAGCACGACGCTGACCTATACGGCTGCTGACTTCTATCAGATCGCAACGCTGACGACCAACGGAACTGCAGTGTCGGGTGCGGCTGGTTCGAAGTCCAAGACGATCAACATCTTCGGCGCAACATCCGTCACGTCGACATTCGCAATTGTTACGGGCTACGGTGATGTAGACAACGTCGCCTGGTTCAATAGCAAGGGCTGGACCCAGGCTCAGGTAGTTTCTGGTCTGGACTACGATACACTCGAGATGATGAACTGCGCGCCGACGAATGCGGCTGCTGGCGGCACGATCACGATCGAAGGAATCGAAGTTGTCGGCGACGATGTCAAGGTTACGGTCTTCATCAACCGCACCATGAGCATCGGCGCGAATATCGTCGGCACGCTCAAGCTCTACGGCGCAGCGACCCTCGAGGGCAGCTTCACGGCGATTGGTGAGGGGATCACGATCGGCACCGACCAGGACGGCTCGCAGGATGACATCCGCAAGGAGATCACCTACATCATGGCGGGCGGAAAGAAGTTCTACAAGGCCGTCATCGAGTAAAGTTCACCGCGATCAGGCTGCCGCGCCGGCGGCCTGATCGATCAGGCTGAATACGTGAAACCCTGCGGGAAACCGCAGGGTTTCTTTTTTTTTGGCAAAGATGCTCCCTCCTCCTTGGCCATAGCCGGCATCCATTTCTTTCGGACGGCTGGAGAATGAACAGGTAGGTGTGGTGCGGTGTAGGCGTGGTGCGGGAAGGGCGGGAGCATCTTTAGCACGGGCGATCAGCTCTGCGCCGATTCGGAGATCGGCGCTACGGGGCGGGCGGCAGGCGCGCCACCCGGAACCCAAAACGCTTGTCCTGCATCCATACGCTCGGAGCGTTTAGGTCTCAGACCCTGCCGCCCGCTGCGCCACCTGTAGCGCCGATCTCCGAATCGGCGCCGGGGCAGTTGGATCGAGGATGTGACAAAATGACGAATCCGTCCGGCTAGGAGACCGCTTAAGTCAAGCCGATCAGGAGCAACTGCATAGCGGCTCCCTGATTTCTGGCGCTTGCAAGGTTTTGAATGCGTCGATTTTGCATCGGCGAATATCAAGTTATTAACAGCTTATTGATGCCTGTTAATAAAATATCAAATGACGCGGCTTCATGTTCTGCTTTGCCTCTCGGCCCGCAGCATGCTAAATTACCCCATTTGCGCAGCCAAACAGGGAGTCCGTGTTATGTCGAAAAATGAACAGACCGCTTATGCCTTTGCCCGTGAACGCTATCTCGCCTCTGGCGTCGATGTTGAGGCCGCACTCGCCGTGCTGAACTCGGTTCCGCTGTCGCTTCATTGTTGGCAGGGTGATGACGTCGGCGGCTTCGAGAGCAAGGGTGCGTTGACCGGTGGCATCGCCGCAACCGGCAATTACCCGGGGAAGGCCCGCACCGCCGACGAGCTTCGCTCGGATATCGAACAGGCGCTGGCCTTGATTCCCGGCAGGAACCGCCTGAACCTCCACGCCATCTATGCCGATTACGACGGCCCCCGTGTCGCGCGCGACGAGCTTGCGCCCGTGCACTTCCAACGGTGGATCGATTGGGCGAAGCAACGCAAAATGGGCCTCGATTTCAATCCGACCTGCTTCTCCCATCCGCTGGCCGCCGATGGACTGACCCTCGCACATCCCGACCCGGCCACGCGGGCCTTCTGGATCCGCCACGTGCAGGCCTGCCGCCGCATCGGTGCCACCATGGGCC
>CAZQKI010000011.1:0-48935 GCA_964592855.1 uncultured Lentisphaerales bacterium | reverse complement strand
GCCTCCGGCGAATAGAACCGAACTGGACCCCGCCGTCCCCGGCGGTAGGCGAAAATGCAAGACGCTACGACGCCCTTTTCACTACGGGCGAGGACGCCCGACTCCAGATCACCTTTGCGCGAGACGGATAACGTTCCGTCGTCATGGAAGCGAGCTTGCGAGCCTACCCTGTACACCGTCGTTCGGCCCTTTCTCGGTCAGTATCGGGGGCTCCGGATCGTTGTCCCGATCCTTGTCTTGATCCTTGTCGTTTCCCTATCGTCGTCTCGATCCTTGTTCCGATCATTGTCGATCAACAAAGATCGGGACGAGGAGCGGGACATAGATTCAGATCGACGAAGATCGCGACAATGATCGCGACAAAGATCAAGCTAAAACGGCGGCGCGGTCCGATACGTCCCGCGCTACAGTAGGACGGGACCTATGGGACCGTCCATCGTCGGATGCGTCTGCGCGGTCCGATACGTCCCGCTTTTGCGGACGCAGTGATCGGGGCGCGAGCGGGACGTATCGGACCGCTCAAAGTCATTCGTGCGCAAAATGAACGTAATTGACTAGACTATAGCGAAAGACGCCAAAAACCACGCGCACGGTGTCTTAGACCAGTGCGGCCTCTGGCGGCCCAAGGCCGCCAGCTGGATCAAGGTAGGAAAACAATCTTTGTCGCAAGCTTTGTCTTGATCTTTGTCGACGAAGTGTACGACAAGGCAGGTTGAGCCGACCGTTTCGCACGGGTTGGTTGCATACTTTACGCCGCTTCAACGGGCGAAGCCGCCCGTTCCCCCAAACGCCTGTCCAGCCTCCATACATGCGTGTCCTTCCATGACGCCCGGGGACGGCGGGGTCCAGTTCATCCCTTGTCGCCGGGTGCTTCCCGAGAGCATTCCGAGTGCACGAGAGTTGCAACCGCAGATTCACGCCGGCGACACCCGCACCGGACCGAGCAGCCCGGCGGAAATGCCGGAGAGCCTCTCGCGGTTTCCGGGACCATTCCAGACGCGCAGTTCGAGCTGATGCACACCGGCGGCGACGGCAGCGAGTTCGAAGCCGTAGGGCGGCTGGATCCGGCAGCCGATCCGCACCCCATCGAGATAGCACTCGACGGCATCTTCCACGCGGCCGCAATCGAGGATATGGTCCCCGGTCCGGTCCAGCGTGAACGCCGTGCGGTAGATTGCGCAGCCTGAAAAGGACGAGTATCCGAGTTCATGCCAGCCGCAGAGGGAGTCGAGGGGGATCGGCCCCGTCGCGGCAACCAGGTTCGGCAGATAGCGGTGTCCATGGCGGAACGCCGCCGAAAAAGGCCCGACCAGATAGGGCATTTCCAGCATTCCGCCCGCGCAGACAAACCGGATCACGTTCTTGCGCGGAACCGCGTCGGCGACTAGATACGGCGTGATGTCGGCGCTCCGATTGCGGCAGTCGAAGAGCGGGTCGGCCTGGAACCCATCGACTGCGTGCCCGTTGACGAAACAGTGCCACGCGCCGGCGAACGAACTCTCCTCCACGACGAGGCGCATCGTGGACGGATGCCCTTGCAGCAGGAACGGCGTCTCGTACGTCGCCTCGCCCGTCACGACGGGCAGCGACCGGACCATGAAATCGGCATCGGGCTGGGGCACATCGCCGATCCGCACCTTCCAGCAGGGGAGCGGCAGCGCATTCGACGGGAAAGTCAGCGAGAAGCGGGAGAGGTGCTGGCCGTCCCGATGGACCGCTGCCGGCGGCTGCCGGAGATCGGCAAAGCAGGAACCTCGCGGAGGGACCCGGACCGGTTGGCCTTCGAGGAGGCCGTCAAAACTGCGGTCGGCGCGATTGAAGAGGAAGAAGAGCCGTGTGCCGGCCGAGGTGATCCGCTCCTGGACGAAGACATGCTCGGCCCCCTCCCCCGCCAGGCTGAGGCCGGGGAGATCTGCGGGGAGGGTTGGCGTCAGGAAGGTCTCCCCCCGCAACCAGCGCCGCTGCGGGGTGACGGGGTTATCCAGGAGGCGGGGCGCATGATCCCCGCAGACGACCACCCGCCCGCCGGCATCGGCAAAGCGCTCGATGGCGTCGGCGGCAGGAGCCGCCATCCATTCGCTCTGGTTCAGCAGAATGGCCGCGTAGTCCCGCCGCAGCTCGGCAACCGGTTTCTCCGCGAGTGTGATCTCGTCGATGAAATCAAAATCCTGATGGCGGGAGAGGAGCATCTCCGAAAGGTCGTGCGTCTGGGTTTCAATCGCATGGTCGCGCGCAAAGTCCATGTTCTGTGCATTGAAGCCGCAGTAGATGGTCGTCGAGGGATAGAGCACCAGCAGGCGCCGGACCGGACGCCCGTCAGAAAGCCGCCGGCACTTTTCGGTGAGAGGTCTGAGCAGCTCGCCCATGATCGGCCATTGGCTGTGCTGATAGAAGATCGAAGGCGGCACTTCGTCCTTCCGCGGTCCATCCAGGGAATAGGACAGCCCGTGGATGTTGAAGAAGGTGATTCCGAGCACCAGCTGGTAGTCGAGCTGATAGGCCAGGTCGCGCAGCGACACTTCGTTGCCCATCACCGCCAGGGCATCGCTCCCCGCCTGAGTCTTGCCAAACAGGCGTGCGGCCGAGGCGACCACCTTGATGCCGGTGTGGTAGGCGGAGGCATCGGGAAGCGCGACGTGGAATCCCAGGGGGTCGGTGCAGGGGAGGTCGAGGTATTTGCAGCAGCGCAGCTCGTTCGGCCACCACCGGGCATCCAGCGAGAGCCATTCGGTCCGCGTCAGGTGGCCGATGCTGAGCAGGGCGTGCGCGTGACACCACGAGGCGATCTTCTCGAGGTAGTTCGTGCACTGCAGACGCATCTGCGTCAGGCGGTAGTGGTGGCGGATCAGCGGCGTCTGCTCGTCGATGTCGAGGCTCAGGTGCGCCAGCAGGGGGAGGAGGTCGTAGCCGTGTTCCTGCCGGAACTCATCGGGAAAGGCGGAGGTCCAGGGGAAATCGCAGGCGGGCGCCGGCTCATCCATAAATGCCGCGGAGAAACGGGAGGAGAAGGTGTCGCCGTACCGCTGGAGATAGGCCTCGTGCGTGTAGCCCAGAAAGGCGTCGATCGCCGCCGGATTCAGGATGTCGCAGTTGTGCCCACCGTCCGACGCCCGGACGACCTGAACGGCGACCACCGTGTAGTCCTGCCCGGCGGGGGCGTCCCACAGCACGCTGAAGCGGCGTTCGGAGAGGCCGGTGCGGCGGTGGGGCGCTTCGATCTTGCGGCAGTTGGAGTAGCCGGAAGCCTGATAACGGCGGGGACTCCAGTTCCGCCGGATCGACCCGGCGGAGGCCGTAATATCAATGATGGCGCCGCCGTCGGCCACGGCGAAGCAGCGCAGCACCGTGGCGGCGGGCTCGAGCACCACAGCGGCCTCGCAACCGCCGGGAGCTCGAACCGTGGTGAAGGCGAGATGCTGGCCGCGAAGCTCCGGATGGTCCCAGACCACGCGGTTGCCGGCGTCGGGCGAGGGATAATAGTCTTCATCCCAAATGGCGACCTCCATTCCCCGCTTCCGGCATTCGTCGGAAATCACATCGATGATTTCGAACCACTTCTCCGAGAGATACGGGGTGGTGAGCCCCGCGCGGGCATGGGGGTAGATGCACGCGTAGCCGGCCGCCGCAAATTCGCGGATGTGCTCCCGGACCTCGTCGGCCCGCAGATGGTGGTTCAGGAAATATTGAGCGGCAACATGCACGTGTTTCATCGGCAATGGATTCCTTCGGGCTGAACGGCAAACAGAAGCGGTGGTTCGCGGGTCGGGATACCACAACCCTCGCGGACCGCGTCGGGTATGATAAGCCCAGCCCATTTGCGAGGCAAGGACGCTTTCCGTTCTGAGTTGACGCTGGCGTCCGGTATCCTGTATCGTCGCTTCATGTTCCGAATGTGGGCGCATATCAGACTAACAGAGGAGTGAAGGATGAAGAAGAATACCGGAAAAGCATTATTGTTAATCGGCATACCCGTGCTATTGCTCGGCAGCGGATGCGCCACGAATCGCGGCATCGTGGATGTTCGGGTACCGGAATCCCCGAACCCGGCATCCGGCACCGCCGTAACGATCCTTCGCGTTACGGACAAGCGTGTTTTCGAGAAGGCTCCTCGCGTTGCGTCGGTACCGTCACTGAGAGGCGGAGAGATCGGCGACAAAGCCATCACCTCGCGGGCGATCGCCCGCAAGCGCAATGGATATGGGAAGGCCATGGGTGACATCCTCCTGCCGGATGGCCGCACGGTGGAGGACTTGGTTCGGGAGGCTCTGACGAAGTCGTTTCGCGACGCGGGGTATCGTGTCCTTGATTCCGCATCAGGATCGAACGACAAAGTTGTGCCGATCGAGGCAGATATTGAACAGTTCTGGTCATGGGTCACACCGGGCTTCTGGGCTGTTTCTATGGAGCTTGAAGCAAAAGTCAGCATCAAGGGAGATATTTCCCCCTTCCGAAATGGGGAGACGGTTCGCGGGTATGTCCAGCTACACACACAGGCGGCCGGCACTCGGGCGTGGGTCAATACGATCAACAAGGGTATCGAGGCCTTTGTTGCTGAGGTGAAAACTCGCTTGGCGGTAAAATAGCCGAACATCGCGGGCACGGCAATTGACGGCATCCTGGCGACAGACCAGATCGCGGTTTGCAAGAACCCGAGTCCGTCGACCTTCGCCTTCAATCGTTCCGCCGGAAAAGCAGAGCAGGCCATGCTGATTGACATCCATGCACATATCGGGCGGGTTCTCCCCGACCGCCGGGAGTTCATCGACGCCGCGAACCTGATCGCCAAAATGGACGCCTGGGGGATCGACCGGTCCTGCATCCTCCCCCTCAGCGAGCACCCGGAAGGCGCCTATCTGGAGTGCGACACCGAGGACGTCATCGCCGCCTGCGCCAAGTACCCGGCACGATTGATCCCCTTCTGCCTGATCGATCCGCGCTACGGGAACCGGGCCGACATGGACTTCTCGCAGCTTCTGGAGGAGTACCGGGGGCGCGGCTGCAAGGGGCTCGGCGAACTGCTGCCTAAAATGGACTTCGACGATCCCCGCTGCCTCAATCTCTACCGCCAGGCCGGAGCGTTCAACCTCCCCGTGCTGTTCGACATGCAGGACCGTCCCGACGGCTATGGACTCCGCGACGATCTCGGCCTCCCCCGGCTGGAACGGGCGCTTCAGGCCTGCCCGGGCACGATCTTCATCGGCCATGGTCCCACCTTCTGGGCGGAAATTTCCGCCGAGGTTCCGCCGGAACAGCGATCCGGATATCCCAAGGGGTGCATCAAGCCGGGAGGCGCCGTGCCGCGGTTGATGCGATGCCACCCCAATCTCCGGGCGGACCTTTCGGCCGGCAGCGGCCATAACGCCTTGACCCGCGATCCCACCTTCGGCCTGGAGTTCGTCGACGAATTCCAGGACCAACTCATCTTCGGCACCGACTCGTGCCGGCGGAGCGACAGCGCCCTGATTTACCCCAACGTCGTCTGGCTTCGCGAGGCGAAGGATAAGAAGAGGCTCACGACCGCCGTGCTCGACAAGATCGAATGGCAAAACGCCGTCCGCCTTTTGCAACTTTGAATTCAACCATTCGCTAAAACAATCACCCGAAGGAAGGATGACGATGTCGCTGCAACGAAAAAGTGTCGTGCTTGAAAAACTGCGCAGTGGCGAGACGGTCTTCAGCTACAAGAGCAACCTGGCCTGCTGCCGCACCGTCCAGATCGCCGCCCTGAGCGGCTTCGACTGCATCTGGATCTGCAACGAGCACGTGCCCAATGACTACAGCGTCATGGAGAAGCAGATTCTCGCCGCGCTCGCACACGGCGCCGATGTGATGGTGCGGGTTCCGCGCGGCTCTTATTCCGACCTCATCAAGCCCCTGGAGCTGAATGCCAGCGGGATTCTCGTGCCGCATGTGATGTCGGCGGAGGAAGCTCGCCAGATCGCCCGGACGACGCGCTTCCATCCGCTGGGCCGCCGTCCCGCCGATGGCGGCAATGCCGACGGCGCATTCTGTCTGCTCCCCTTCAAGGAATACATCCAGTTCATGAACGCGAACCGCTTCGTCATGATTCAGATCGAGGATGTCGAAGCGGTCGCGGAACTCGATGCGATCTGCGCCGTCGAGGGGATCGATGCAATCTTCTTCGGCCCCGGCGATTACAGCCAGTCGATCGGCTGCCCCGGCGAAATCTTCCATGCCGAGGTCCGTCGCGTCCGCAAGCTCGTTGCCGAGACGGCCATCAAGCACGGCAAGTTCGCGGCCACGGTCGGCTCCACGGCCAATGCCGCGGAACTCCTCGCCGAGGGCTACCGCTTCATCAATCTCGGCTCCGATGTCCGCGATGTCGGACTCGCCTGCACGGAGAAGATGAAGCAGGTCGCTTGTCTGAAGACGTTGACGGCCGTTCGTTGAGGTTCAGAGTCCGTATTCCGCCGGCAGGAAGCGCGTGGTGTCGACCTCCGCCATCATCCTGTCGATGAACGCCGACTCGGTTGCCGGCATCGCATCAAGCGAATCCGTCAACGTGTCCAGCCAGGGTTTCTCACGATCTGACACGCGCAGCAAACCGTCCGACAGTCCCCCGCGGATACAGGCAATGGCCTCGCGGGCGGCCGCCAGGCCGGCCTGGTAGTGGTCGGGCGCGGCCACGATGGCGGCTGCAATGCGCAGGGCATTTACGGGCGCCAGCACCCAGGCCTGCGGATCGAGGCCGGCATCGCTGCGCACCAGCCAGTCGCGCAGGCGCCCCGCCCCGCCGTCCGCCGCCGCCACGTTCATCAGCCTGCAGTCGTAGATGAGTTGTTCAAGCGAGCAGGTCGGCGCCATGCCGGCCAGCAGTTTGAGGTGCTGCACCGACTCGTTGCTCCAGGTGTCGCAGCAGGCGGCGGCGATGTTGCCCACCGGGCTGAAATGGGCACAGGCCGCCGTTTTTCCCTCCATGGCCATGGGAAAGCCGGTGATGGCCTTCAGGATGACGTTCTCGTAGCCGCAGTCCTTGCCGGGACCGACGGCGCCACATTCGTAGGCCACCAATGAACGCACCGCGGTGATGGCGCGGACCACCGCCGCGAACACGCGCGGAATGTACTGTTTCTCGGCCAGGACCATGGCCGTGTTGCCGAAGCCGCAGGCGGTATCGCCTGCGCTGATCGCGCCGTGACGCTCGGCGATCTTGGCGATCTCGGTCCACAGGAAGCGCATGTCGCGCACACCGAGCACGCACAGCGAAAAGATCACGGAGGGCAGGTCGCAGTTGGTCAAGGCCTCGTCATGCGTCTCCTTGCCGCCGATCGATTCAATGCTCAGCAGCTCCGCGCCCGCGGCGGCGGTCCCGTCAAACGTCTGGAGCATCTGATGCAAATACTCCCCTCGGCGCATCAGGGGTGGCCGATGCATTTCACGCAGGTCATTCGGCGTGATCCGTAGCGTGCTCCGCAGTCCGTGGCGATCTTCCGCCGTGCGCAGGCCGTCGAGGAGGATCTTGGTGAGTTCGATGCCCCACTCCGGGTGCTCGCACATAGGCGGCAGCGTCTCGAACTCGATGACCAGTCCCGGCACCTCCAGCTCGACCGCCCGTGTCGTGGCCCCGCGGATGATATCGCCGTAGATCGTGCGGATCTCCGGCAACGTGGCCTCCTCGATCTTCATCGTCGGCAGCGTGAAGTTCAGTTCCGGATAAACCGTGCCAGCGCCCAGAATCATCCCCGAACGGAGTTTCAGCGGATGCTTGGCCTGGCCGTACATCAAATCGCCAACGCAATCATAGGCCGTCTTCGAAAACATTTTCATTTCAGGTTCCCTCACGTATTGCCGTCCAGATTTGTGCTGCGCCAATCGGCGCGCATAATCACTACCAATTCGATAGTGATTGTCATTTTAATGGATGCCGACGGGGGAGTCAATCGGAAATCCACAGCATTTCTCCGTGTGCCCGGCTTGACAATACCCCTGCATTCTGCCACTGTTTTTTTTATGAAACTTCACGACACAAAGCATGTCGAGCGGGCAGTTTTGGTTCAAGTCGTCCATTCACGAATGGATGCCGCCGAAGCGGGGGAATCGCTGCTTGAACTGGGCCGCCTCGCCGAAACCGCAGGGATGGAGGTCGCCGGACAGCTCGTGCAGCACCGCGACAAGCCGGATGGCGGAACCTTGATCGGTTCGGGGAAGGTCGAGGAGCTGAAGACCCTCGTCGCCGCGCAGGCGGCCGACACCGTTATCGTGGACAACGACCTGAGCGCCATCCAGTCCTACAATCTTGGCCGTGAGCTGGGCGTACGCGTCATGGACCGGACGGAGAT
Source organism: uncultured Lentisphaerales bacterium (assembly GCA_964592855.1). Taxonomy (GTDB): domain Bacteria; phylum Verrucomicrobiota; class Kiritimatiellia; order RFP12; family JAAYLN01; genus JAAYLN01. Next base: position 40,635 of record CAZQKI010000011.1, on the reverse strand, counting down.
CATCCTCGAGATCTTCGCACGCCGCGCCCGCTCCGCCGAGGCGCAGTTGCAGGTCGAGCTCGCCCAGCAGCAGTTTCTGCTGAAGCGGATTCCCGTGACCGAATCGCAGCAGCGCTTCAAGGGCAAGGCCAACGTGCGGGGGCCGGGCGAGAGCCACCTCCAGCTCCGCAACGCACCGCTGCGGCGCCGCATCGCCGAGCTGAAGAAGAAGCTGGAGGCGATCCAGGCGCGCCAGACCACGCGCGACTCCGCCAAGCGCGAATGGCCCCTGGTCACCCTGGTGGGCTACACCAACGCCGGCAAGTCCACGCTGCTGAACGCGCTCGCGGACGCCGACGCCTATGTGGACGACAAGCTCTTCGCCACGCTCGACACCAAGACGCGGAAGGTCTGGCTCTCACCCGCGCGCCAGGTCCTGCTGACCGACACCGTCGGCTTCATCCGCAATCTGCCGCACAGCCTCGTGGCCTCTTTCAAATCCACGCTCGACGTCGCGGTACAGGCCGACCTGCTGCTGATCGTCGTCGATGCCGCCTACCCGTGCGTGAATGATCACATCGCCGTCTGCCGCCGCACGCTGGAGGAAATCGGCGCGCAGAACGTGCCGCACCTCCTCGTGCTCAACAAATGCGACCGCGGAACGGCCGATCACGCGATCCTGCACGTCACCGAGAGCCACCCGCACGCCATTCCGATCTCGGCCAAGACCGGCTACGGACTCGACCTCCTCAAGCGCGCCGTGGTCGACGAACTCCAGAAGCGCTGCTCACTCTGGGGCCTCCCCGCCGCAACTTCCAAATAGACCGATGCAAACAAGTGAATATTTACGGCCGGCAGGTTTGGAAAAATTGACTTTTCGGTGGGAATACGCTTTACTCTAGACACTTTTTCATCCGGTTTTTCAAGGGATTTTCAACATGGCCAAAATACTCATCATCGGCGCCGGCGGCGTGGGCAGCGTCGTCGCGCACAAGTGCGCGCAAGTTCCCGAGGTCTTCTCGGACATCTGTCTGGCCAGCCGCACGAAGGCCCGGTGCGACGCCATCGCCAAACAGCTCCCCCGCAAGATCAAGACCGCCCAGGTGGATGCCGACAACATCCCCGAGACCGTGGCCCTGATCCGGAAGTTCAAGCCCGATCTGCTCCTCAACGTCGCTCTCCCCTACCAGGATCTGAATCTGATGGACGCCTGCCTGGAGGCGGGCGTCGACTACCTCGACACCGCCAACTACGAGCCGCAGGATACGGCCAGGTTCGAGTATCACTGGCAGTGGGCCTATCAGGAGCGCTTCAAGAAGGCCGGCCTCATGGCGCTGCTCGGCAGCGGCTTCGACCCCGGCGTCACGAGCGTCTACTGCACCTATGCACTGAAGCACCATCTGGACAGCGTCGAGACCATCGACATCATCGACTGCAACGCCGGGAGCCACGGACAGCCCTTCGCCACCAACTTCAATCCCGAGATCAACATCCGCGAGGTCAGCGCCCGCGGCCGCTACTTCGAGAACGGCAAGTGGGTCGAGACCGAGCCCCTCTCGCTGCACCGGCGCTTCAACATGCCCGAGGGACTCGGCGCCTTGAACGTCTACCTCATGTATCACGAGGAACTGGAGTCGCTGGCCCGCCACATTCCGGGCCTCAAGCGGGCCCGCTTCTGGATGAGCTTCTCCGACAACTACCTGAAGCACCTCGAAGTGCTGAAGAACGTCGGCATGACGCGGATCGATCCCGTCCTCTACAAGGGGATGGAGATCGTACCGCTCCAGTTCCTGAAGTCGCTCCTCCCCGATCCCGCGTCGCTGGGTCCGCTGACCAAGGGGAAGACCTGCATCGGCTGCCAGCTCCGCGGCAAGAAGAACGGCAAGTCGCACGCGGTCTACATCTACAACATCTGCGACCACGAAGCCTGCTACCGCGAAGTGAAGTCGCAGGCGATCTCCTACACCACGGGGGTGCCGGCGATGATCGGCGCGAAGATGATGCTGACCGGCAAGTGGCGCGGCGCCGGGGTCTTCAACATGGAGCAGTTCGATCCCGACCCCTTCATGGCGGCGCTGGACCAGCACGGCCTCCCCGGCCAGATCTTCGAGGGGCCTGTTTTCCGCTGAGGGGTGGCCCCAGACGGGATCGTTTAAGCGAGTCGGTTAAGGGTATCCGCTTAAGCGTGGCGACAAAGTGTGCGGTTACAAAGAGTCTAAAAATTGTTTTTGCCAGGATTGCAGGATTTACAGGATTTTTCGGATGCTCCGTGTAAGGACTACAATGCGACGCTTAGTAAGAGGCCTGCGCAGCGCAGGGAGAACCGGTAGCACACCCTTAACCGCTACTCTTAAGCGCTACCCTTAAGCGGATACCCTTAACCGACCCGCTTAAGCGGCTTGCCGTGTGTGTACGTGCGCATGGGGCGAAAAAATCACCCGGAAAACCCGGAAGCGCCCGGCGGATCAACAGCGGAGCCACGTGTAGGGACGGTCGACGGCGCGGCCGCCGACTTCCAGCAGGCGCATGATTTCCAGCGTCTGCTCCTGCGGCACGGGCGCGACGCCCGTTTCGAAGAAGCGGAGCAGATTGGCGATGAAGCCGCCCTCCCCCGTCCAGAAGTCCTGCTTGATGTCCAGCGACACCGTCTGGCCGTCGCCGGTCTCGGCGAAGACGGCGAAAGCGGAGCGCTTCAACTGCAGCAGACCCCGGCGGGCATCGCCGTAATCGACCACGATCTCGGGAGCCGTCGCGGTGCCGACCTGCATGACGCGCCGGGCGCCCGGGCCCATCAGCATCACCAGCATTTCAACGGCGTGCACGGCATACTGCCGGCGGAAGTCGTTGGCGCCGTTGACGACCGCAAGGCTCACGGTCTTGCTTGCCAGCTCCTGGCTTCGGGCGTCCTGGAGTTCGACCGCGTAGCGGAGGGCCGAAGTCGTGAAGAGGGGTGTACCGTGACGCCCGGCCTTGGCGAACATCCGCCGGGCGGCGGCCCGCGTGGGCGCGAACGTCTTGTCGACATAGACGGGCTTGCCGCTCCGCAGCGGCAGGTCGGCCAGGGCCTCGTGCCGCTCCATGTTGTCGGGAGAGAGGACGACGAGGCAGTCGCACTGCTCGACAACCTCGGCAAGGCTCCGGGCCGGCTGGACGTTTTGCTCCTTGCACCAGTCAGCCAGGGGCCGCTTGCCTGGTTGGACAGGGCCTTCCTCCCACGCCAGGGCCACATCGAAGGCGCCCTTGGCGAGCTGGCGGATCCAGGTCGGGTAGTTGTTCGCGTGCCACTCGTCGATGCAATGGTCGATGAAACCGATCTTCTTCATGGGAACCTCCATCACGGGTCAGGCGCTGCCTACTTCGCAGATTTGTGCTTGCAGCCCGGGCAGGCGCCGTCGCAAGAAACATCCTCGCCGCTCCAGCAATAGGTGCAGACCTGATCGCGCGGGAGGCCGATGGCCGCGACCATGTCCTCCAGACGCTGATAGTGGAGCGAGGTCAGGCCCAGCCGGCTGCGGATGCGGTCGACCATGGCCTTGTAGCGGTCCGAATCGGGATCGCGGAAGTCCTTGAAGTCGACGGCGTCGCCGTCCAGTTGACGCGCGATCTTGCGGGCGAAGAGTTCATCCTCCGAGCCGGAGCGCGAGAAGTTCAGGAAGCGGCAGCCGAACAGGAGGGGGGGGCAGGCGATCCGCATGTGGATTTCCCGCGCGCCGCCATCGTAGAGGCGCTTGGCCTGCTCCTGCAACTGGGTTCCGCGGACGATCGAGTCGTCGCAGAAGATCATCCGCTGACCCTGGATCAGATCGGGAATGGGGATCAGCTTCTTGTTCGCGATCAGGTCGCGCTTCGACTGATCGGTCGGCATGAAGCTGCGCGGCCAAGTCGGCGTGTACTTCACGAAGGGGCGCTTGTAGGGGATGCCGGCGCCGAGGGCAAAGCCGAGGGCGTGGCCGACGCCGGAGTCGGGGACGCCGGCGACCAGGTCGGCGGGGACGGTGCTCCGGCGGGCCAGCGCCTCGCCGCAGTGGTAGCGGGCCGCCTCGACGTTGATCCCCTCGTAGGACGAGGCGGGGAAGCCGAAGTAGATCCAGAAGAAGGCGCAAATGCGCAGTTCCGGCCGGGGCAGCGCGCGGACCTCGTCGCCATCCGGGTTGAGGCAGACCACTTCGCCGGGGCCGAGCTCGCGGTACACCTGGTAGCCCAGGTTGGGGAAGCTGCAGGATTCGACGGCGACACCCATGGCGCCATCCTTGCGGCCGAGCACGACGGGGGTTCGGCCATAGCGGTCGCGCGAGGCGTAGAGCTCCCCCTTTTCCGTCAGGATCAGCAGCGAGCAGGAGCCTTCGATCGACTCCTGCACATACTGGATGCCCTCCTCAAAGCTGGACTGCGTGTTGATCAGGGCGGCGATCATCTCGGTCGGGTTGAGGCCCTGCCCGCTGGTTTCGGCGAAGTGGCCGCGGCGGACGGCGAAGAGGGCTTTGGCGAGGGTGTCGAGGTTGCGGATGCAGCAGACCGTGACGATCGCATAGGTTCCCAGGTGCGAGGTGATCAGCAGGGGCTGGTCTTCATAGTCGCTGATGACGCCTATGCCGGCCGTGCCATCGAACCCGGTCAGTTCCGACTCGAACTTGCTGCGGAACTGGGCGTTGGAAATGTCGTGAATGCGCCGCGCGAAACCCGCCGGGCCCAGGACCGCCATGCCGGCACGCCGCGTGCCGAGATGCGAGTGGTAGTCGGTGCCGTAGAACACATCGCTGACACATTCGTCACGGGAAACAACCCCAAAAAAACCGCCCATAGCATTGACTCCAATCCTGGCGAAAAATAAACGTAAAAACGGAACGGATGTTAGCATATCGTTAGGCTCCCGGAAAGGCGAATGCGCGGGCTAGGCGTTAGGGGCTAGGCGTTAGGCGTACTGATTGAATATAGACATACGTATGCTTATGCTGTATGTTTATGTGCATGACAAGGACTACACTAATTTTGGAGGATGCCTGCATCGAAGGCGTGCGGAGACTCGCGCAGGGGGAACATCGCAACATGTCCCGCGTGGTCAACGAGTTGCTGGCTGAGGGACTCCAGCGGCGGAACAAGTCCTGCCGCAAGCCCTTCCAACTCCCTGTCTTCCCGATGGGAACGGCGCGGATTAACCTTGGCGACCGCGATGCGCTTGAAGCGGTCATGGGGGAATGATGGCTGGCCTGATCGACACGAACATTCTCCTGTACGCCGCCAACGCCGACGCACCGGAACACAGCCGGAGTTACGACTTCCTGATGGAAGCCGGACAATCCTCGGAGCATTGGTATCTCACCGAAGGCATTATTTACGAGTTCCTGCGCGTGGTGACACATCCTCGCGTCTTTCCGCGCCCCCTTCCCAAACGACAGGCTCTCTCTTTTCTCGAACCCTTCTGGAGCACTCCCGCCTTTACCATCCTGACCGCAGGCGACCGGCATTGGCAACTGCTGGAGCGAGAAGTAAATTCCCTTCCGCACCCGGTCGGCAATCTCTATTTCGACATCCGCACACTGGTTCTTATGCGTGAACACGGCATACGCACCATCTACACGGCGGACACCGACTTCCTTCAGTTCAAGGGGATCGAAGTCGTCAATCCCGTAGCCGTATCGCCCTAACGACCATGGATCTGCATCAGGCTCCTTTTGAAAGCGTGAAGGAAAAGTCCTCTGGAAAGGGTTCAGGGTTGCGCTTGACCTGCTGGTTGAGAGTGCGAACCTCCACCCCGTAGATTTCCGCCAAGTCGCAGTCGAGAATTCCAAAACATACGGATTGATCAGACGAAAGCCAGCGCATCGTTTTCGTATCGGCCGTAAAGGTTGACACGTGTGGCGACACTTCCGGCCGGCGACAAGACGGTTCATCCCCGTCATCCGCGATCCGACATTGACTGCAACCGTTGGTTGACATAAACTGTCTGCCCGGTTGAGATATGGTTACCAGCAAACGACATAGCGAGCGGAAGATTCTGCGCCTGGCACAACGGATCTGGCGGACGCAGGTCGAGAAAGACGGCCTGCGGGGGTGCACGTTCCCGTGCGAAAGGACCCTGGCGCAGAATCTGGGCATCACCCGCCATGCTGTGCGACAAGCCCTGCAGGTGCTTGAAGGCGAAGGCAAGCTGGTGCGGCTGAGCCGCCGCGCCTCGGTTCCCGCCGTCGCCCTGTCGGCCAGGATCGGGCTGGCTGCATCGAGCTTGCGCTGCATCACGTTTCTGCGCGGCCCCGCGCTGGCTTCCGAGGCGTTACGCTGGCTGATCGAGGACCACCTGGCGGGCTATACCGAAGCGCTTGAGGCGTACGACATCAAGATGCGGTTCCTTCATTGTCAGGACGACGTCGACGACTGCGAAGCCCTGCTCTGGCCGCAGGTTTCCTGTCCCGAGCAGGGCTGCGTGCTGGTGGGCCGCATCATGCCCCACCTGCTGAACTGGCTTCGGACGCACCAGGTGCCGTTTGTGGCGCAGCATAACCACGCCTATCCGCCGGACGGACTGCCGGAGCACGACTCGGTCTTCATCAACAAGACAGGCGGCGGCTTCAAGGCCGTGCAGCACCTGATCGAACTGGGGCATCGCCGCATCGGGTTTGTCGGCAACCGCGATATTCCCAACACGAACGTCGACTTATACGAAGGGTATGCCGCAGCCATGAAGACCCACGGGCTGCCCATCCTGCCCGAACTGCTTTGCGCCTCGACGAGCACGAATGTGGCCGCCGAGGCCCAACCGCTCGTTGCGACCTTTCTGCGCCAGGCGTCGCCGCTGACGGCGCTGGTGGCTGAAAACGACACCATCGCGCTGGCGGTCCTCCGCGCGGCGCAGGCAATCGGCCTGCGCGTGCCGCGCGATCTGAGCGTGGTCGGCTACAACGACCAGGCCGAGGCGGCGCTGGCCCGGCCGCCGCTCACCACGATGCGGACGCCGCGGCGGGAACTGGCACACGCGGCGGTGGAAACGCTGCTGGCGCGGGTCGCCGCGCCGACAGCCGAATACCGGCAGCGGATACTGGAATGCGAGCTGGTCGTTCGGGGCACGACAGCAGCACCCCGGCAACTTCGGACTGGGGGAACGGGAAGCCGATGAACGATTACGAAACGGATGTGGTGGTGGTGGGCGGCGGTCCCGCAGGCCTCGGGGCGGCCATTGCGGCGGCACGCACCGGCGCCAAAACCATGCTGGTTGAAAGCGGCGGGTGCCTGGGCGGCACGTGGACGCTGGGCCTGCAAAATCATGTCACCAGCTTTCATGATCACCGCAAGATCATCATCCGCGGCATCGCGCTCGAAATCATGAAGCGGCTGGCGGCGGCCGGCGGCGGCGAGGACCCGGAAGTCAAATTCAAGGACGAATTCAAAACCTGGTGGACCTGCTTCGAACCGGAGACGCTGAAGTGGCTGCTGGACGAGATAGTCACCCAGGCGGGGGTGAAAACGTTGCTGCACACCTTCTGCGTCGGTGTCGAGCGCAACGGCAGCAGCATCCGGAACGTGGTCGTCGAAAGCAAGAGCGGGCGGCAGACCCTGGCCGCCAAGCTGGTGATCGACTGCACGGGCGACGCCGACGTGGCCCATTTCGCCGGCGCGGCGACCGTCAAAGGCCGGAGCGACGGCAGGATGCAGCCCGTCACCACCGCGTTTCTGATGATGAACGTCGACTATGACCGCATGCTGCGGGAGGTCTATGAGAAAAGCACGCGGGGGCGCATCGACGAATGCGAGCGGCAGGCCCGCGAGCGTGGCGAGCTCGACGTCCCCTGCCGCATCTCCCTGGGCGCGCCAACCACGGTGCCTGGCGTCACCTATCACAACACCACCCGCATTCTGGGCATTGACGCCACCTGCGCCGCGGACTTGACCCGCGCCGAGATGGAGGGCCGGCGCCAGGTCAGGCAGATCGTCCAGTTCTACCGGCAGCATGTGCCCGGCTACGAAAACGCCCGTTTGATGATGACCAGCCCCTCCATCGGACTCCGCGAAACACGTCGGATCGTCGGGCGCTACGAGCTGACCCGCCACGACGTTCTCCAAGCCCGGAAATTCGCCGACGGCATCGCCTGCAACGCCTACTACATCGATCTGCACAACCCCGTCGGCACAGGGACGGAGACCGGGTCGGACGTGAATGCCCATCCACCGGAAGGGAGCTGGCACCACATTCCCTACCGCTGCCTGCTGCCGGGAGCGCTGGACAACCTGCTGGTCGCCGGCCGTTGCATTTCCGCCGACCGCGATGCGCTCGGCGCCGTGCGCGTCACCGCCTGCTGCGTCGCCATGGGCCAGGCGGCCGGGACCGCCGCCGCCCTCGCGGCCCAGGCGCACATCGCCCCCGCCGCACTCGATGCCGCTTCGCTCCGGCTCCAGCTGCGACACGACGGCGTCTGGCTTGATTGACAACAGGAGGAACTGGACATGCAACCGGGTGACCTGACGATAGACGAACGGGTTGAGCGGACGGACCCGCAGACGGGACGGCGGATTGTTCAGTTGACGTCCGGCCCCTGGGACGACTATCCGCTTTACTACTTCATTCCCACCGTGACACAAGACGGACGGAGCCTGATTCTGCACCGGCTGCGGGACGGCCAACTGCAATATCATCGGCTCGACCTGGACACCGGCCGGACGGTGTGCCTGACTGCCGCGCGGACACCCGTCGCGCTGTGGCGTCCCTGGACGCAGGCGCCCACGACCGGCGTGCGGGAATATCTCGGGGCTCTGAACCTGGTCACGGATGAACTGATCTACCTCGACGGACAGGACATCCGCGCCGTCCACATCCGCACGCTGGCGGACCGCCTCGTGGCCCGTGTGCCGGAAGACCGCTTCGCCTGCAGCCAGGCCGGCATCAGCCCGGATGGCCGCTTCTACACCTACGCGCACGCGGATCGGGCCTGGTGGGATTCGCACACGAACAGCGACCCCCAGCGGCACACCGCCCGCGGCTGCAAGATCGAAGTGCTGGAGCTCGCGAGCGGCGCGTCGCGCACGATTCTGACCATGAACGGCTGGATCTCGCACACGACCTTCTATGATGACACGCGGATCATCTTCTCCCATCCGCCGACCGAGCAGGGCATTCTGATGACGGATCTTATCGGCACGTGGATGCTCGCGTTGCGCCCGCAATCGCCCGACGGCAGCCAGACCTGCCATTACCAGGCGACACGGAGCGGGGTGATGTATGAGTTGAACACCTACACCGAGCCCATCGACCGTCGTCACGGCACAATGGGCGTGTTCGACCCCGACACCCTGACGCGGCGGGAGTATCGCGTCGGGGCGCGGATCACGCACATCGGCTTTGACCCGGAAGGCTGGCTCTGGTTCGGCGAGCAGATCCGCGAAACGCCGCGCTTTGGCCGGCTGATCGGCTACGTGCCGAAACTCGACCGGGACCGCGAGTCTGAATTTGTGCCGCTGACCGAACCGGTCATGACCTGCGGCGACCAGCACCTGCAGCGCGCGCATGTCCACCCCGCGCTCATGCCAGACCGGCGGCACATGCTCTTCACGGCCGGCGATGCGCGGACGGGAACGAACCATCCCTGCCTGCTGGATGTGGCTGATTTAGCGGAGGTTAAGTCTGAACGAGCGTAGATCGGATTATATACCTGTGGAATGAATAAGGAGTTGTCATGAACCAAGCGATTTGCAGGCTGGCAAAGGCAAGCATAAGGAGCATGATCATGGGGGTCATCTTGTTGGGGGGAGGCATGAACGCGACCGCAGCGTTGACACTGGTGCAGGACGGGCGGGCTACGGCGGTCATTGTCATCGCGGACAGGCCCGCCGGGGCGGTTCCCACCGCCATCAACGTGCTGACCGATGCCCTGTTCAGAATGTCGGGCGCGCAGCTCGCCGTGGTCCGCGAGTCGTCGTTAACCGGTGCCACGGTCAAGGACGGCCAGCTCGTCGTGCCCGGAACAAACGGACCTTCGGCCTACATTCTGGTCGGCGAGCTGGCGCTGTCGCAGCAGATGGGCCTGACCAGCGAAGGGCTCGGGCCGGGCGGGATCAGAATCAAGACAATCGGCAATGTGCTGGGGTTGCTCGGCCCCGACGAGAAGACCCCTTCGGACGCGTGGGGCTCCTTCTATGCGGTGACGACATTTCTGGACGAGACCCTCGGATGCAAGTACCTGTGGCCCACGGAGAGCGGATGGGTCGTCCCGGAGCAGAAGACCATCCGGATTCCCGAACTGGACATCCGGGCAACGCCCAGACTCCGCCAACGGGTCATCCGCTCCATGGGGCTGGACAACCGGGTCGGTCTGGGCGTGACGCAGCTCGGTTTCGCGCAGGAGGACTTCACGAAACTGCGCGCGGTGAAGACCCCGGACTGGTTCCGCTGGCACCGGATGGGGGGCACGCTGGACATCCGGGGCGGCGATGGAACGATTTTGACGAAGGAAGGCTGGGAACGGATTCTGAAGGAACACCCGGAATGGCTCGCGATGCAAGCCGACGGCTCGCGTGAACAGGCTCCGGGCGAAAGCCGGCCTCGCCTGTGCAAGTCGAATGCGGCGCTGATCGAGGCGATTGTGAAGGAGAAGCTCAAGGAGTTGGCGGACCATCCGGGCCAGAGCAGCATTTCGCTGATGACCCATGACGGCGGCCAGACGGGCATGTGTTTGTGTCCAGACTGCAAAGCCATGGATCCGACCAACGGCCGGCCGGTGAAGGTATGGACGTACAACCACGCGACCCGCGGGGTCGAGTGGATGGATTACGTCTCGCTCACCGACCGCATGTTCTCCTTCTACAACGCCATCGCCGAGCAAGTGGCGAAGGCGTATCCCGATGTGCTTTTCTGCGGGCAGGCCTACAGTGTCTATTCCGCACCGCCGGTGAAGACGAAGTTGCACCCGAACATCCTCATCCGCTATGTCGGAATCAGCTACGCCAAGGATACGCTCCGCCAGGAGGGGCTGAAGGACTGGGACACGTGGACCCGGGCAGCCTCGAAGATTTACTTCCGGCCCAACCTGCTCCTGACGGGACGGCGGGAAGGAACGCCGGCGATCTACGTTCACAAGATGGCGCGGGATTTTCGGCACCTGGTCGACAGCGGCATGATCGGCACGGACTATGATGCCTGCATTCACAATTGGGCGACCCTGGGACTGAACTACTACATCCTGGCCAAACTCCACTGGACCCCGGAGCTCGACGTGGATGATGCCATCCGGGAATACTGCCAGGCAGGCTTCGGCGAAGGATGGAAAGATGCGCGCCGATACCTGGAGCGGCTGGAGAAGTTGACGGATCGCTTTGCCGCCACGCCGGACATGGGGATCACGGAGCCCTACACGCCGGAGATGATCAAAAAACTCGGCGGCTATCTGGACGACATCGAACGGGCCGAAAAGGGGAATGTCGCGGTACAGCGTCGCGTGGCTTTCCTCCGGCGCGGGCTGGATTTCACCGCCGTTCAGGCCCAGGCCTATCGCCTGCTGGCGCAGGTCAAGGACCGTCCGGCGACCGACGCAGAAAAAGCGGAGGCGGCTGCTTTGCTGGATCGCCGCTGGAAGATGATGCGCGTCCTATTCCGCGAAGAACCCTACGCCGTGAACGTGGCCTACATGGTCTGGGGCGAAGGAGGCAAGTTTGCGCCGCTGGGGTGGACCGGACCTTCGCCGGCCGCACGGGGCGAGGTGGAGGCGGACGAACTGGGGCGGCCGGTGGATCCCACGCAGTAAGACAGTTGCTAAGCGTCGCATTGTAGTCCTTACACGGAGCATCCGAACAATCCTGCAAATCCTGCAATCCTGGCTAAAACAATTTTGAGACTCTTAGTAAACCATCTGGCGACGGCCCCGTTTTTGGCAGCGCCCAGCGGTCAACCCATCCAACAAGGAGCACCATCATGTTTTGGAAACCGAAAAACCTGCACGTCGGAGACCCCACCATCATCCGGGTCGGCCGGGAGTACCATTTGTTTGCCGAATGCAGTCCAGCCGACTGGCAGGGAGGCATGGGACAGAGTTTCGCGGGAATCCGTACCGTCTGCCACGCCGTGTCGAAAGACATGATCGAATGGACGGAGCTGCCCAGCGCCCTCGCCTGCGGGCCGGCCGGCAGCTTCGACGCCTACTCGATCTACCACATGGACGTCTTCATGCATGACGGGTGCTGGTACATGTTTTATACCGGACTCGACATCGGCGGGCCCGGGGAGCAGCAATCCATCGGACTGGCCACATCCGAGGATGGCATCACCTGGACGAAGCATCCCGCCAATCCGGTTTTGCGCGCCGATCCGCGCTGGTACGAACCGGCGATCCCACGCGAGGCGACTTACCAGGAGAAGGACTTCGGACGCCTGTGGTTCCGCGATCCCTGTGTCGTTCCCCTGCCCGACGGACGTTTCGGAATGATCGTCGTGGCGCGCGACATCCGCCAGCACCCCGACGTGCGCGCCTGCCTCGCCTGGGCCGTGTCCGATGACCTCGTTCACTGGGAACCCCGGCCGCCGATCTACAGCCCCGGACGCTTCCACACGATCGAGACGCCTTCGATCTTTGCGCGCGACGGACGCTGGTACATCCAATTCATGACCGGACCGCACTGGGGCACGCCCCTGCTGATGACTGACCCCTATCAGGATGCCGGCGACTTCTACGCCATCTCGGATGAAGGCCCCGAGGGCCCTTACCGCCAACCCGCCGACGAGGTGCTGGTCGCCGCGCATCACGATGTGCGCATGGGCGCGTCACGCACCGTGGACGGGCCTGATGGCGAGCGGTGGTTCTACGGCTGGCTGCGCATCGCCAACCCCGGATCGCCCGAGGCCAAGGAAGCGGGCGCCTGGATGGTGATCCCCCCTGCCCGCCCGATCCGCTTCGAGTCCGACGGCGCAATGCATGTCCGCTACAACCCGGCCATCGAGCGATTCTTCCGCGCCGTACCGTTGCCGTCCGACCCCGTTGCCAAACCAGAAAGCGCGTGGCGATCGGGAGTCCCCCTCGTCGGCAAGTCGTTCGCCGGTCCGGCACGAGCGGTCTTCCCCGGCACATGCGACTTGTTCATCTTCGAAGCCACCATCGAATTCATCCGCGGCGCGCGGGCGGGACTGGTGCTGCGCCACAACACGGTCACCGGTCGCGGCTTGCAGGTCGTGGCTGACCGCCGGCTGGGACGCGTCGAGTTCGGCGTTGCCGGCGAGCCGGTTTTCATCGACGCACGGCTGTGGCAGCCGGTCGATCAGGTGAGACTCAAGGTCGTGGCCTGGAAGGGCAGTTTGGAGGTCTACGCCGATGACCAACTGATGATCCACCAGGCCTGCCCCTCCGGATTCATGGGCGGGGTGGGCTTTGTCGTGGACGAAGCCGAGGCCGCCTTCAGCGGGGCGTGCTGCCTGGAGGCGCCGCCGGCGCCGGGGCGGAACGAAGGGGCCGGTGCATGATCTGGCAGCGGGGAATCCCCACACGGGACGCCGTCGAGCAGTTTCTGAAAGAAACCAACGCCCAACAGGGAAACGCACATGACACGTAAAGAAGTGATCCAAGCCGTCCTGAGCGGAAAGAGGCCGCCCTACGTTCCGTGGGCGCTGGGTTTCACCCAGGAGGCGCGCGAGAAACTTGTCGAGCACAAGGGGGAGGCCCGCGTGACCTCGCGATGTGGATACCCTGCACGTGTCGTCTTGCCGGCCACCTGTTTGGAGAAAGAGCGAGGGCATTCCCTATGAAGTTCGTGCCGATGCTGGAGTTGATGAAGAAGGCCAGGGCGGGCGGCTATGCGGTTCCCGCCTTCGCCTGCTGGAGTGCTGAAAGTCTGAGCGTGGTCCTGCGGACGGCGCAGGAGATGGCCTCTCCCGTGATCATCATGGGGGCGTGGGTGGACCTGGACGAAATCCCTCCCGAGGAATACGGGCGGGTGGCGTACGCCGTCGCGGAAGGGTACGATGTTCCCGCGGCCCTGCTGCTGGATCACGGGGATACGATCGAGCGGGCCACCCGTTGCATCGACAGCGGATTCACGTCGATCATGCTGGACTATTCCGGCCGGCCGTATGCGGAGAACGTGGCCGCGTTGAAGGAAGTCGTCCGACTGGCCAAACCGCGCGGGGTCACGGTCGAAGGCGAACTGGGGGCCGTGGGGCGCGTCGATGATGTGACGCGCGAGGGCGGCCGTCATGCCGCGCTTACGGATCCCGACGAAGCGCGGCGTTTCGTTGAGGAAACCGGCATCGATGTCCTGGCCGTGGCGATCGGAAACGCTCATGGTCATTACACTTCGCTGCCCCGCCTCGATTTCGAGCGGTTGGAGCGGATCAACCGGACCGCGGGCATCCCCTTGGTCCTGCACGGCGGCACGGGCACTCCCGAGGCGGATCTGAAACGGGCCATTGCGGCCGGCATCTGCAAGGTGAATATTGCCAGTGAACTCATCACGACCTACCGCGAATCGGTGATGCGGCAATGGACGAACAAGCAGAACCTGTGGATCCCGACTGCCTGTGGCCAGGCCGCCCGGGAGATGACCGAGGTTCTCCGGAAATGGATCCGCATTCTCAATTCGGCGGACAAGGCATGAACGCGAAACAAACCAAGAAGCAAATGACATCGCGGGAGCGTGTGCTCGCCGCCTTTGCCCGTCAGCAACCGGATCGGGTTCCGGTCAACTACATGGCCAACGAGGGGATTGATCGACGCCTCAAGGCCCATTTCAACCTGAGGCCAGAAGACGACGAGGGGTTGTATCGGGCGCTACGCATCGATTTCCGCAAGATCGTCGTCCCCTATCGCGGACCGCGCCCGCACGCGGATCTACCCGAACGCGGGATCAAGGTGGACGACTGGGGTATCCGCCGTTGCTGGGTCCCCAACCCGAGCGGCGGCTATTGGGATTACTGCGACTTCCCGCTGCGCGACGCGACGGAGGAGGAGGTGGCGCGTTGGCCGCTGCCTGATCCCGATCTTTTCGACTATGGCGGGGTGGCCGACGACGCCCGCCGCCACCGGCCCCACGCCGTCTACGTGGGCGGCACCGGCCAAGCCGACATCATCAACAAGGCGGGGATGCTGCGGGGCACGGATCAGGCCCTCGTGGATCTGATCACCGACGACCCGGCCGGCTTGCTTTTGACCCGGCGCCGCACGGAGGTTCAACTCGCCATTCTCGAGCGGACACTGGATGCGGGCCGGGGGTTGATCGACTTCCTCTGGATGGGCGAGGATTTGGGCACACAGATCGGTCCCTTGATCGGTCTCGATCTCTACCGGAAGCACCTGCGGCCGATCCATCAGAAATTCGTGGATCTGGCCCGGAGCCGGAATATTCCCGTCATGATTCACTCCTGCGGCTCCAGCAGCTGGGCCTACGCCGATTTTGCCGAGATGGGAATCGCTGTGGTCGACACCCTGCAACCCGAAGCGCGCGACATGGAGCCTGCCCGCCTGAAGCGCATCTTCGGAGACCGGCTCGCCTTTCACGGATGCATCTCGACCGCCGGCCCGGTGGCGTCGGGCACGGTTGCCGAAACCGTCGCCTATTGCCGGAACATCCTGGAGATCATGAAGCCCGGCGGCGGCTACTGCTTCGCGCCGACGCATCAGTTGCAGGACAACTCGCCGACCGAAAACGTCCTCGCGATGTACGAAACGGCCTCGCGGTACGGCGGGTATTGAAGCGCATGGGGCCGTAGTCATCGAACGGCAGCCGATCCAGCCCCCCGCGCCGGTTCAGCGGGTGGGCAGTTCGGCCGGTCGACCCTGCTCGTCGGTCTCCATGACCATGTCCGGCGTGGCTCCGGGGACGACCGCGCCAGCCGGAACGGCCAGCGGCACATCGAGCCCCAGCGCGGCTCGCATCTCGTCCAGGCTGTTTTCGCGTCCGGTCAGTTGGCGCTGCTCCCGTTCGACCTGATCCAGCCGCTCCCTGGCGGGACGATAGCCGCGTCCGCCGATAGCCGACCAGCCGGCATAGTCGCCGTTGCCCCACAGGATATAGCCGACGTTGATCGCACGATTGTGATGCCGGACGATATCGCGCAGGGTGAAGTAGTTCAGTTCGAGCAGCGGCTTCGCCCGCTCCTGAAGCGCGCCGACATTCCCCTCGCCCGCCTGCCGGTTGAGGTCGTCCAGCACCATCTGGAGTTCGGTGAAATTGAGGCCCATGCGGAGAAAGGCGATCCGTTCGCGGGCCGGTTCGTCGCCATCGGCCGCTTGGTCGGCCTGCTGCAGCAGGCGCCGCAACTCGGCTATCGCCGCCGGGGTGTAGGACGCCTCGGGGGTTGCGACCACCTTCTGTGCAAGGAGAAAATAGCGCGTGATGGAGTCGGCCCCTTTGCCGAATCCCGGGGTGCAATAGCTGTCGAGGATCGCATCGGCCGTCATCAGCGGATTCCAGGCGAGCTTCGCCGTCGCATAGTAATTGAGCCCGTGCACGGCCCAGTTGTAGATGATCGAATCGAAGTCCGTTGCGAGCATGCCGCGGGCGCTCATGAATTCCATCGTGTCGGCCAGCCGCTGCAGCATGACATGCAGCGTCCCGTTGCGACGTCCGCTCAGCAGGATGTTGGGCCGCCAGTAGATGCGTTTGGCGCCGGCATCCTGCCAGCCCAGCCAATCGTTCGTGCTGCTGGGGACATAGCGGAGAACCAGATTGGGATGGAGTTTCTCCCGCACCGGCGGCGTGCTGAAGTAACTGTAGGCTTCACCCAGAAACAGCATATCGGGATGTACGCGCGTTACGCGCTCCGCAATCTGGTTCCAATACCACACCATGCGGTCGGTCAGCGCAACGTAGGGAATCTCCCTCCGGTCCGACTGGCCGACCTTCGCCATCACCATCAGCAGGATGGGCGGGGCGTTCGTGGGATCGAGCTTTTTGCAGGTTTCGCACATGCAGAAACTGCTGTAGCCGCCGTCGTTGGGGCTGAGCGAGATACAGGTGAGCTTCGGATCGGCCTTGACGCGTTCAATGATGGTGTCGGCGACACAGGCAATGAGTTCCGGATTGGACTTGCACAGCCGCCAGCGGTCGCCGGCGGCGCTTTGGTCGCGCGTCCCGTCCGCTTGCAGCGCAAACCATTCCGGATGCGCAGAGCCATGTTCCTTCCACCCGCCGGCAAGCCCAGCACCGGCATGTCCGCCGCCGACACCGATGTTTCCGCCCAGCCGATGCCACTGTTCAAACCGGCACCCCAGCTCCATTGCGTTGGCCGCCTGGCTTGCCTCCGACCAATCCGCCTGGCTGAGCTGCAGCCGGGTCAGCCCCGTGGCCGCACGGTCGCCGAGCGCGGCGAACCGGATGTTGCGCTGGCCGATCGGCGGCGTGAAGCGAATGTCGAGCGGACCGGCAATGAGGGTGCCGGTGCGGGGAAGCACCCGCCCCGTCTCGCCGGGCCAGAGCTGGCGGACGCCCAGCGTTTCGAGAAATTCGATGACGGCGTGCCGTGTCCCCTGCCGATCCGCCGGGGTTGCGGCCGGTCCCAGCAGCGTCAGAACATTGCCTTCGGTCTTGACCAGGATTCCGCCCGCACCCAGACCCTCGCTGGTGTGCCCCATGGCCCGGGTCGTCTCGCCTTCGCCCACCAGCACGAAGGCGGAGATGCCTGTCGGGACTTTTCCCGGTTCGAAGGCCAGACACCCGCCTGCCACTGTACCGTGACCAAGTTCGGCTTCGCGCTTGATCGCCAGCCGCGCACCGGACATCAGAAAAAGATGGTCCGACAGCATCCTGGCCGCATTTCCGGAAATTTCCTGCCCAGCCGGGTCTGATGGCAGCACGATCAACGCCTGCGGAATGCCATCGCGGACAAGGGTCACACCCGCAGGAACCGCCGGCGGCGCCTGCTCGACAGCCGATGCCCTATTCGACCAGACGTTGCAACCGAGCCACGCGACGGCCAGCAGACGGTTGACCGGGTTTCGCATGTTCATGTCAGGCAGCCTCCTCCTATTTCAGGGCCGAGAGCGCCGCACCCACGCGCCGGTGCAGACGTTCGAGATCCTCGACCGACTGGAGCGACGGGGCCAATGCCCCGCCCTCGCACAACGCCCGGGCATCCTTCAGCGCGGCGGCCCGCTCCGGGACATCCGGCGTCTGGCCTTTCAGGGCATCCACCTTCGCGCGCAGCATCCAGAGCATCGCATTGTCCTCTAGACCATCGCGCATGGCTTCGAGACGGATGGTGGAAAGAATGCCGGTTTCGTGCGGCCACATCAACACGGCGGAAAGGTTGCCCACACCGCCGTCGCACCAATAGTCCTCGCCCCACTTGGCCACGCCGCTCCAGGCCTTGACCGTCCAGATGTACGTGCCGGTCATCCGGTGGTCCCACAAACCCACATAGCGCACCCGTCCGGTCGTCCAGGGCTCATCCTCGAGCGTGCCGGGCATGGCGTTGACCTTCCAGAAGCGGTCGCCCGCTTCGCGGCGCTTCTGTGCCCAGGCCGGCAGGGGGAAGCTGCGCGACCAGATGTCCAGCAGGCCGAAGAGTTCGTCTGCGCGTTCATCCTGATAGTAGGTTTCCATGAGCGGAATGCGGCTGACCGCCTTCCACTCCTTGCACACCGCCGCGATTTGGGGAACGAGGTCGGGCGAGGCTTCGTCGAATCCGGGCCGCACGTAGAAGTAGTCCTGCCACCCTTTTTCCGTCAGATGCCGTTCGATCTCCGGCAGCGCCGCACGATACTGCTTGAGCAGAGCCGGAACCTGCCCGAGAAAGATCTTGGTGGCTCCCGCCGCGATGAACCGCGTCATTTCACGATCAAATTCCTCGAATTTTCCCGCGAGCAGCAATCCGGCGAGTCCGCTGTCGCAGGGGGTCAGCCGGTATTTCAGATGCATGTCGACGATGGCGGCGAGCTGCTCCTGACGGCTGTAGGGCGTGCCATCCTCGTGAAGCGCCTCCTCGAGGCTGTTCCCTTTCAGCGAACTGGCCACGTCCATGCCGGGCGATCGGAGCGGCAGCTCGATGTTCCAGACTGTCATCTCGACCGGGATCTCATGGACGGCCCCAGGCGCCGCCAGCCGGATCGTTCCCCGGTACAGCCCCGGCCGGGTTCCCTGCGGAATGCGCCAGGTGAAGAAGAGCGGGAGGTTGGCGCCAGGAGCCACCGTGACCCGTTCCGTCGGCAGGAGCGCCTCCGGATAGTCGCCGATCGGGAAGAGGGCGTTGTACAGGGACGGCATCTTCGTCGGAACATAGATGAATTCACGAGGTCCCTCGCAGACGACCTCCCCGCCGTCCGGCCCCTTCAGATTCGTGGCCGTGACCGCGTACTCGACCGGCTTCGTCGTCTTGGAGACCAAGGCGAGCTGCGTCGATTCAAATTCGCCGGCACAGGCCCAGAGCTGAACCGGCCCCTGGCCGTTGGCCTTGAAGGTGTCGGGACGGAAGCACCGGACCGCCGGAGAAAGGATAAACGCCTCCAGCGCATCTGTGGCCAGGGCCTGCCGCGCCGCGCGTTCGCGCGGGCCGATCCGGTGCAGCCCCTCGACGCCCCGCGTTTTCCCGGCGAACACCGCGGGGACGGCCTCCTGCGTCCCGGTGATCAACGGGATGACGATCCCCGCCTGATCGCCAAGCGTACCGCCGGGGAAATAGGGTTTGCCGTCGCACGTGAAGTCGAGATGCAGCCGGTGACAGGCACCCGCTTCCAGGTTCACCGGGATGGTGATCCGCTCCGTACGGCCCGTCACGAGCGCCGGGACGTCGGTTGACCACTCAACCATCTTCCCGCCGGCTGTTCCCACCGCCTCCAGACGCGCCTTCAGGCGCAGGCCGCTCATGGGACGCGTCGCCGCGAGTTCGAGGACGACCTCGCGCGTGCCGGCCTCGAGCCACGTCGGATGGGGCGTGACGCCCAGCACCAGGTCGGCCCCCGCGTAGACGAGATTCCGGACCGGCGCGGCGACAACGATGCCGTAGTCCCATCGACGCGTCTCTCCGGGGGGAACGAACAGCGGCCGGGCGATGACCTCCTGCGTGCCGAAATCCTCCGTCCGCTTGCTCCAATTGTAGATCTTGAGCATGTCATCGGGACGAAGCAGCGTCGCCACCGTGTTGCCCGATTCCTTCGACGGCAACGTCATCCGAGCCGTCCATCCGTCCGCCGGGAAGAAATGCGCGTTCGACTGTCCGACGCGGCCCCGCACCCACGGATAGGGGCGCCCGTTCAGATAGGCACCTTGCGGACTCATGAAAGTCTCCTGCGGCAATTCGTCGCCGCCGTTGAGCAGCAGGTGACGCACCCAGGGAATCAGGGCGATTTCCTTCGCACCCTCGTTCGACAACGACAGCGATACCCGCAGCAGACTCCCCGACGGCGCCAGCGCGTACTCCTTGACGACCCGGACGACCGTCAGGGGGTCGTCCTTGGACGCCGTCCGGGCGCTGGCCGTCACGATGCGCGTGCCGTCCGCCAAGGACTTCGCCTCCAGCACATAGGGATCGCGCTGGTCATTGAGGCTCAGCGATCCAAAGCGAACCTCGTTGAGGCCGCCCACGTAGGGAAGATTCTTGGCGGATTCGATGCCGCGCACCTTGTCGAACAGGCTCACGATCCTGGCGCCCACCGGCGAAATCTCGGCGCGCACCACCCCGTTCTCCAAAACCGCGTGCTCGCCACGCTTGTCCGTCTCCGCAGCGCGGCCCGCCAACACGGACACCGCAAGACAACAGAGCACCATGTTTCTGACAACATTCTTCATCGTCGTTCCTTTCCGCGTTGGACAGACCGGGGGCTAACGGAGTCGAGTCTACAAGGGGCAACCAATGGTTGTCAACCGGCATGTCGATGGTGTACTATTTTCTCCTTGCATAGCAAATAGCAATGTTGTATTTATTACGGCATCAACCACTGGTTGCGATCATCAAGGAGTCTGAGCATGAATCGGATTATCTGCCGCTGCGCCATCGGGTTTTCCTCGGTCGCTCTGTGTTCCTCCGTTCTCGCGCCGTCAACGGCCGCCGCTGCCGACCTGTACCGGCCCCTGTCGGGAGGCACCTGGGCCGACAGCCAGTGGATCGACAGTTCTTCGACGACCTATGTTCAGCCGACCGCCGCCGACACGGCCTACATCGGCTGCGACCACGCAGTGGCCGCCCTGTCGGCCACCGTTACCGTCAGCACGGCCAACGCCAAAGTCGGAACACTCTACGTCGGACGGAGTGTCGCCAACTCGACCGACAACGGCGAGAAGGGAACGCTGATCCTGGCCGACAACGCCGCTTTGACGGCGACCAATCTATACTTCGGCAACATTACGGGGGTCAAAGGCAGCCAGGGGTCGCTCGTTCTTGGCCAGAACGCCTCGTTATCCGTTGTCAAGATCCTGGGCATGAACAACTCCGACATCCGCGTCAACGGCAACCAGCTTTCCGTGGGCAGCGACCTGCAGATGGGCATGGCCTACAATACCACCCCCTATCCGAACACCAAGCTGACCGTGGATGGCGGCACACTCAACGTGGGCGGAAATTTCCGGTTCCCAAATAACATTCGGCAGATCTTGACGCTGAACCTGACCAACAATGCTACGCTGAATGTCGGCGGCCATTTTCCGGATCTCGCCGATCTCAATATGTACGGCAGCACCCGCACGCTGAACATCCATTCCGGGTCGACGTTGAGCATTGCTGGAAACCTGGTGCTCGTCAATAACAACCTGACCTTCCCCGGCGATCGAGTAACCGTTGGCGGTCGCTTGAGCATCGCGCCCAGACAGGGTGACGGCGCCACGCTGTCTCTTACGCTCACGCAGACAGGTGGGCGGTTGGTGGCCAACAGTCTGACGGTGCAGGAGTCCGACTACCGGGTGAATCTCATCCAGTTTTTCATGAACAACAACGCGCGGCTGAGCCTGCGCCGGCCGGCAAGCGGGAGCGTGGAGAACATCATCGGCAAGAGCGGACCGGACGGCGCGCCGGCGCCAGGGCCGGATGCCCGTGTCTACCTGGGGACTGCAACCCATCCCGGCACGATTGATGTCGATGAGAACGGCGGGAGCGGCACGCACAGTCTCACGCTGAACAAATTTTCACGTGTCGGCACTTCAACGGGCACCCCCCCATTTACCAAGCAGAATCGCCATGCTCTGCTGACCGGCTGGGGCAGTGTCCTGCTGAACGGCACGTTGGAGAACAACGCCAAGGTGATTGCCGACGGTTACGGCACCGACCGCGACTTGCTGATGACCAACTTTGCGACGGTCGTGCAGAACGACACCCACGCGAACAATGTGCTGTACGGCTTCGTGCTTTCCGACGGCACCAAGCCCGGCTGGTACGCCGTCAACCGGGGCCGCCTGTGTCTGCCACGGCTGACCGTCGCCGCCGGCACCTCGACGATCCGCTGGGGCGACACCATCAACGACCTGACGGTGAACACCAACGATCTGGTCAATTCGATGACGCTGGCGTTCAGCGGTGTGAACGGCGGCCGCGTGAAGGTCGCGTTGATGGCCGCCGACCGCACCGACAGCCTGGTGACCGACGCTTCGACAGTGATCGGCGTCTGGCAAGTCGATGCCTCCGCATTGGATCGCGGGACCGGCACCGCCACGCTCGCCTTCCGCTACGACCACTTGAAGGCCATCGCGCTCGGCCTGACCGAAGCGAACCTGAAGGTCTGGCGCCACCGGGGCGACGGCTGGGTCGATGCCACCGCCGGAATCGACACCATACAGAAGATCATCACGACCAAGCCCCTGCGCGACATGACCCTGTTCGCGGTCGCCACATCAGTTCCCGGCGATGAACCGCCCAAGGGATCACTGTTCATGATCAGGTGAGTCTGAAGACGCGAAGCTTGGTGTTGAACGCAGCACATCATTTCCATCCGGCCGGGATCGCGTCGTAATCTGTCAGCTTGGTGCACTTCAAGAAGCAGCCGGTTCCCGTCGGCGTCGGCGAGAGTTCCCAGAGTTTCTGACCCGCGGAATTGGTGGGGCTCACACCGCTCAGGGACGTGCATTCTCCGAAGGCATTGGCGTAGGTTGTTACTTTCCTGTTCTTGTCGAACAGGCGGGGAGGGATGGATCTTAACGCGTAGCACCGGAAAAAGACATAGGCGCACGTGGTGACCTTGGGGTGGCGGTCGAACAAGCCGGCGGGGACGTTCGTGAGCGAGTAGCACTTGGCAAACGTCCATGCGAAATTCAGGTTGTTGGTGTGTTTGTCGAACAGCCCCGGCGGGATCTCCTTGAGCAGATCACAATTGTCGAAAGTGGCGTAGAACGAGGTCACATTCGCCTGGGCGTTGAACAGCCCGGGCGGGATGGACGTGATCTTTTTGCAGGCCAGAAACGTATCATAGAAGGTCGTGATTCCGGGGCACTGGTCAAACAGCCCGGCCGGGATGTTGGTGATGTTTTCACAGTGCTTGAACATCTCGTACGCCGAATTCAGCCCCGTGATGCCCCGGATCGGAGTCTTGATTGCCGAGACCAGTTTCGGCGTTCCGAGACCGGGGTCCGGGTAAATGAAGAGGTCAATGAGATTGACGACCCCCCGCATCCTGATGGTATACACACCCGCTGTTGCGTATGTGTGCGTCGCGTTCACTGTGGCATTGTAGACATTGGTGCTGGCGTCGCCCCAGTCAACATGCAGCGTGCCCGGGTTGACGAACCGGCAGATGAAGTTCTGCGGCGAGATCGTCGTCGTGACCTCGATCTGGAAGTTGTTCGTATCGCTGCTGTCGGACAGCTCGGCGACGCGGTAGAAGAAGACTCTGTTCGTCGGCATGTCCAGCGCGTAAAACAACCGGTTGCTCGTGGCGACGAGCGGTTTCGGCACCGTCTCAACCTCCGACCAGGGCCGGCCAAGGGCGCCAGTGCCATAGAGCCTGTAGGACCTGCCCGTGACGCAACCCCACCCGAGCCTCACCTTCGACTCATCGCAGGCAATTGATAAAAGGCCCGGTGTCTGCGCAGCCGCTTGAGGAACCGCAATCCGGATTGCCAAAGCCAGCCGGGCGACCCATCGAATGAGCGTTGCGGATTGTATCTCCGGCATTGGGTAATCCTATACAGTGTTATCGAGCCGACTTCCGCGGCCGATGGCCGCCCCTTATTCCCGGAAATGTAGGCCTTGAGGGGCAAGTTGTCAATGGCGAGTTAGCGCGAAGTGAAAGCGGAGTGCGTGCCAGGATCGTTGACTCGCAGAGTCCAAGGGTTCAGGGTTCGCGGTTCAGTGAAGCCGCTGGCCCGACTGCGCCGGGCCAGTTGGATCGAGTAGGCAACAAATCGATGAAGCCGAGGTCAGCCGTTGCTGTACTTCTGCCGACAGGGCCAGGCTTTCGCGCCGGCCGCCCCGCACGGCGATCCGGAGTAGGACGGTGCTCCTGCGCCGTCCGGTATCTGCGCATCTGTCGGGACGGCCCGGAGGACCGTCCTACGTCGGGCGATCCCCCGCTTCCTCGTTCCCTGCGGGTGACTCGCCAGCCGAAACGACGGCTTCATTCGCTTACCGCCGGGGACGGCGGGGTCCAGTTCACCCCTTGTCGCCTGGATCTTCCCGACAGCCTTCCGGGTGAACGAGCGCTGACGCGCACCCGTAAAGGCGGGATTGGGCAGCACCGCGGTCGATCAGCGGAAGGCGCGTCATTCGGTGTTCATCACTCCGGTCTGGCGGGCCGCAACACGGTCGCGCGTCCGGATCGGGCCGGCGGCGAGCCATTCGCCAGGCGCCCGGTTCCAGGCGATCCAGCACACGTTCGACCCGCGCTGCAACAGTTGAATCGCGAAGCCCTTTCCTTCCCCCGCGGCATCCACTTTCAAGTCGTCCACGCCGCCTTCGCCGGGGACGAGTGCCGTGACCCACACCGCTTCGCGGCCCTCCTGCCGGATCGAAACCCACCGCATGCCATTCGTCGCCAGCATGAATCCGGGGATATCCCCCCACACGACCCGCGCAGCAGTTGGAGTCCAGCCCAGCCAGCGCATCCGGATCGCCGGGCGGTTTTTGCTATACGGCGCCCGCACGCCATCCCAGCCGATCGTCCACCGTCCGTCGACAATGCCTTCATGCAGATTCTGCGGAAGATCGTACCCCACGCGCGGTCCGGGCGATTGATACCAGATGTTGCTCTCGGCGAAGCCGTACGGGAGCGGCTCGAAGGGCAACGGGCCGCGCGGACGGCTCGCAAAGCTGGTGTTGGTCACGGTCCCATAGCTGGTGAAGACCCAGTCGTACACGTGCCGATTCGTCGAAACCGCCGCGTCCAGAAACACCTGCGCGCCCGCCGCCAGGACGACGGCCCGTTCCAGCCGGGTGCCGGGATAGGCCGCGTCGGTGGAGGCCACGGCGATTTGCGGCCCCGACGCGGGGTGCTCCCACTGGTCGAGTTGCCCGGTCGTCGCCTCCTGCGCGGTTTCATCCACGATGATCGTGTTGTGGCTGACCGTGTTCCTCAGCCAACTGAACTGGAGGGGCGAGGAATAGATCGACCCGCCGTCGTCGTGGATCGGCTGGCCGTGGGCGTAGCAAACGACGTTGAGTTTGTCGTAGTGCCCGTGGCCTCCGCCATGGGCACCGTAATCGAGCAGCACCCAGTTCTCCTGGTTGGTAGCCCCATGGTCGTGCATCACCGCCGCCCCGAAATCAGGGAAGTTGTGCGATTCCCACGCCGTGACGCCCTTCGCCGCCGGCGGCACGGGATAGATCAGATCGGGACTGGCCCACGGCAGCAACAGGGGATCGCGCGTGAGCGCGTAGGCCGCGGCATTCCACGCGTTGCCTGGCGACCCCAGGCCGGCATCGTTGATCGACGCCAGCCGGTAATCCGGCCGCATCGCCAGCGAGGGGAACGTGAAGAACTTGCGCAGCCGTTCGCCGATCGCCACGTCTTCCGTGACGAGGTTGTGCCCGTAGATCTGCAGCACGGCCGGGAGCGGCGCGACCCACTGCACCGCTGTCATGTGGTAGCTGAGGCTGCCTTCAAGCCAGCCGCCGTCGTTGCCGATGAAGCGGCCGACCAGCGACATCCAACCCCGCTGAGGATCGCGCAACGCCCAGGCGATGTAGGGCGGCCAGTTCAAGACCAGGCCGGCCTCGCCCACCGTGCAGGCCTGCAGCGCCAGTTGATTGGCCGTCCCCCCAGTGGTCGATATGAGCGTGTCCACGCTGGGGATCAGGAAGCCCCCGGCAATCGCCGCCAGATCGGCGTCCGGAATCAAACCGGCCGCCTGCAGCCGCCACAGACAGGCGGTGGCTTTGCTGTCGAACTGGCACTCGTGCATGAGGTTCAATCCGAGCCGCGTCTTGTACCGGCTCGCGGGGAAGGACCGGTACACGGCGGCCAGCGCCTTCAGGATCTCGCGCGCCGGCCGCGCAAAGCGCTCGGAGCCGGTCAGCATCGCCGCCTGTCCCAGCGGTTCGAGCGCCGCACGGTAACGCGTGAACCGTTCCGGCCCGGTGGCCAGGGCGCGGGGCGTCCATACTTGTTCGCACAGCGGACAGCGGAATCCGCCGCTCGGAAGGATCTCCACCTGGACGTAGCGGGGCCAGTGGAGCATATGCCACGGCTGGTTGGTGGGGCCTGCCAGCCACAACGCCTCCGTCGGCGGATCGATGGGGTTGTCGAGAGTTGCAAGCACTTTTTCCGCCGCGTTCGACGCCACGGCGAAGAGCCGTTTCCCGGCGGGCGAGGCCGCGTATTCACGAACCCCGGCCACCCAGGCCGCGCCGGGCGGCGTCAAGGCGCCGGGCGTGCCGACCTGCAGCGTCAGGCTGTGCAGCGGAACCCGTTTGCGGTCGGGCGTGGGTGCCGCGGCAAACCGCAGCCGGATCGCGTCCGGCGAAAAGGGCGGCAGCAGCCGGCTCGCGGCGTCAGGGATCGCCGCCGTCATGCCGAAAGTAGCCATGCCGGAGGCAGGCACCTTCACTTCGACAGGCATGACAACCCTGTAGGCCGGCGCACCGGTGGAGGTGACGGTCAGCGTCAGCGGGTATGGGCCGTCGTTGCTCACCGCCACCCGGAACGAATATTCTGCCCCCGCGCCCTCCAGCCGCCGCCAGGAACGGCCGGTTCCGTCTTCGAAGGCCACCGCGCCACCCCGTGACTCCCGGGGCATCGCGCCTATCACCCCCAACGCCACGGCCCAAGCCAGGACGCGCGCAACATTCCAGCCGACCTGTGTCTTTGCAGCCATCGCGATGTGTTCCTTTTCCGGCGTGTGGGAAGTGACTTCCTCAACGCATAATCAACAGGGTGCCCCGGACACGCGTGTCCTTCAGCACCACCGTGCTGTCGGTAAACTCGACCTGGCGATCCGGCGGGCCGGGAATCACGTCGGCAAACGAGGGAGTTCCACTGAGCGAGGCAAACGTCGCGACTGTCAGATCGCCTTCGGCCAGGTTGCTCAAGTTGGAGAGGTCCAGCGTTCCGTTGGCAATGGAGAGGGCGCCGGTGACGACCAGTGAACTGGGCATCCCGCCGCCGAGGTTGTAGGGTCGCAGTCTGCCGCCGCTCTGCAAGGTCAGGTTGGCGACCTGGCCCGTACCGGAAACCGAAGCGCCGTCGTACACGGTGACCGTGCCCGGACCGGACGATCCGCCCACGCGCAACTCGCCGGCCATCACCGCCGTCGCGCCCTTGTAGCTGTTCGGCCCGCTCAGGAGGAGGGTGCCGGCGCCGGTCTTGATGATGCCATGCGCGCCTGAGCCGGAATGTCCGATGGCGCCGGCGAGGTTCGCGTCCACCTCCGCCGACCCGTTGTCCACCTGGATGGTGCGGTCGGTGGGGGTACCGGAGGTCGAGAGGTTGATGGCGTTTGCCAGCGTCACCGTCTTGTCGGCGGAGGCGGCGCCCAGGATCAGCGTGCGTCCCGCCGGGACGAAGTCGTTCCCCCCCCAGGTCACGGTGGCGGCAACGCCGCCCAGGTTGACGGTGCGGTCGGCGCCGTAGGCGGCAAAGCCGCCCGAACCTTGCAGATACAGATGCGAGGCGGTCGGGGAGACATTGAGGCAGGTGCGGCTGAAGTCGCCATAGCCGAGGCCGAGCACCCCGCCGTTCAGGATGATCTGCGACACGCCGCCCTCGGTGCCGATGCCACCGGGAATCGCGTTGACCGACTTCAGCAGCAGCACCCCGCCGGCCACGGTGGTCGTGCCGGTGTACGAATTGTCGCCGGAGAGGATCGTGACGCCTGCGCCTGTGTTATCAACCTTCAGGTTGCCTTTGCGCACGCTGCTGCCGTTGGACAGGTTGCCGCTGAACTCCGTCTCGCCGAAGCCGCCGACGGTGATCGTCTGGCTCACACTGATATTGCCGATATAGTTGAGGGCGACGTTACCCGAGAAAAGAAGCCGTCGCCCGCTGCCGAAGTGGTTCAGGATCAGCCCGCCGCCGCTGCCGGGGCCGGTCAGGGGGCCGCTGAACGTGATGTCGTATGCACCGTTGACGATATTGGATCCGCCCCAGAACACGCTGTTCGTAATGGCGTTCGCGCCCACGAGAGAGGTCGAGGCTTCAATATACGCAGCGGGTGATCCGCTGCCGACCGAAGGTTTGAACGGACCGGAACCTAGCGCATTTTTATGCCCGATGACCACCTTGCCACCCTGGAGGATGAAGCCACCCTGAAAAGTCGAACCAGCAGCACCGGTGAGGGCCAGTGTGCCCGCCCCCCGCTTGCTGAAGGTTCTGCCCGTGGTATTCACAAAGATCCCGCCCAAAGTAAGCGTACCGTTGTCGAGTGAAATAACGGGATTGCCCGTGTTCGTGATGCCCCGCTCGAGAACCAAGTTGCCTCCCACGCCGACCAGGAAAGTCATGGTGTTGACCCCGAAGACTATGGGCTTGATCGTCGTTGTGCCGCTGGTGTTGGCCGAATCGTTAATGTTGCTGGCGCCAGGGGTGAGTACGTAAGCGGAACCGCCGAGGGTCCAGCCGCCGTCCGCCTTTTGGAATTTGAGGCCCAGCACCGCACGGTTGGCCGTGAGCGCCGGTTGATTCGCCGTCAGCGACGCCCCGAACACCGCGATATCGCCAGTCGTGGCAGGAGCAACGCCCCCCACCCAGTTGTTTTTCTCCACGAAGGACGTGTTCTCGCTGCCATCCCATTCGATCTCGCCCGCCTGGACAAGGCCGACCGACGCAAGCAGAACCACTGCGAACCCAACGTGGCTGAAGGCCGATACTGATACGAATGATCGCTTCATGTCATTAGTTTCCTTATCCTTCTTGACAGCAAAGCTAATAATAGCTAATAATCACACGACAAGCAACAGGAATCCCCGGCCATCGGTTTGCACGATTCTTTCGCCCGGGCGGCCGCCCTTTTGTATACTTTTCATTTCGGCAACCAGACCTCGATGGACGTTGGCAGAGTAATACGTGACCCAATGTTGACGAAAAAAAAACGAGTCAAATCGGTTCATGATCGGATCGAGCAGTTGCTGCTGCGCCAGATCGATGCGGGTCTCCTGAAAGCGGGAGACCGGCTCCCTTCGTCGGCGGAATTGGCGGCTTCGCTGGGCGCCCATCCCATCACCGTGCACAAGGCGCTGCACCGCCTCAAGATCGCCGGCCTGGTGGACCGGACACCGCGGCTCGGAACCTTCTTGCGCCGGGGGCGCGAGGCGTTTCGCATCGCGGTCATGTTCGGCCCGAGCCTGAACGATGAGAGCGCCTACTTCTACCGAGCCTTGTTGCGCGCCCTCCAGAACGACCCGACAATTCCGCAGTGTCAGTACCTGCCCTACGACTGGATCAACCAGGCCCGGCGGGCGAAGGATCTGGACGATGTCCCCAGCTTCCGCCACTTCCGCTCCGACCAGGAAGACCGTCCCTTCTCCGGACTCATGGGCGTGGGCGTCGCCGACGCGCACTGGAAACGCCTCCGGCTCGAAATGCCTGAACTCGCGTGCGCGAGCATGGGTCAGGACGCCGAAGTGCATACGGACTGGCACCATTTCGGCTTTGCCAGCGCCGCCGCGCTCCTGAGCCAGGGCGCCCGCCATCTGGTCTATCTCCGCACGCTGTCCGGTTCCGCCATCGAGGATGTCAGCGGCGCGCGGGAAGCCGCCGCCCGGGCGCAGGCGACGCTGCGGGTGGAACAGCTGCCCCCGCGCGGCCCCCACTATGACGAGAGCCGCGACGCGGCCATCTGCGCGAACCTGGCGGCCGACTGGGATCGCCAGGGACTTTGGCCCGACGCCATCATGATCTCGGACGATGTGACCATGCGGGGCCTCGCACATGCGCTGCTGGCCCACGGCGCCAGGCGGGTCAACGCGCTGCGGGTGCTGAGCTGGGGCAATCGCGGGATTCGACTTCACTACGGCTTTCCGGTTGCCCGCTACGAAGTGGACCTGGCCGACTACGCACACGCGTTGCTGGCCCTGGTGAAAAGCCGGGCGGAAGGACCGTCGATGATCGCGCCCGGGGGGGTGGCGATTCGGGGCCGGATCGTCGAACCGGACTCGTCCCTGCCGACAGTGGCGGAGTGACGGCAGCCTGAAGGCCGGCGCAGGATGGAGCAGAGGAGCAGACCATGCAACTGACACAGGATTTTCGCAATATCGTTTACGGACCCCATCCGCGGCAACGGCTGGATATCTATTCATCCTGCATCAACCGCGCGGCATCGCCGGTGTACCTCTGGCTGCACGGCGGCGGGTATACCGCCGGCGACAAGTCCAACATTCCCCACCGGCTGGTCGCGCAATTGGCGATCGCCGGCATCAGCGTCGCCTCAGCCAATTACCGTTTCAGCAACGACCCCGAGTTCCTGGCGCCGCTGCTCGATGCCGCACGCATCGTGCAGTTTCTCCGGCTCCACGCCGACGAGTACCATCTCGATCCCGGACGCCTGGCGGTGGGCGGCAATTCCGCCGGCGCGGTCAGCGCCTGCTGGCTCGCGCTGGGCCCCGACCGCGCCCGCCCCGATGCGGATGATCCGGTGGCGCGCCAATCCACCCGCGTCACCTGCGTGGCCGTCACCGAAGCCCAGACCACCGCGGACCCCCGGGCGATCCGCACGCTGCTGCCGGGCCCCGTCTGGAAGGTGCAGTCCCTGCAGATCCTGCTCCGCCTCACACCCGAACAATACGACGACCCAGGGCAGGCGGCCATGCTGGACGGCCTCAGTTTTCTGAACTGGGCTTCCCCCGACAGCCCCCCGTTCTTCCTCCGGAATATGACCCCGGATCGTCCCCTGACCGACGAACTCTCCCCCAACGCGGCCATCCACCACCCGGTCTTCGGGCGCGCGCTCAGGCAACAGATGGAGCCCCTGGGAATCGAATGCGTCCTCCGCACCCGCGAGGACTATCCCGGTCTGGACGACGAAAGCGCGGAGTACCGTCAACAGGACGATCACGCCGCGTTCCTGACGCGTCATCTCCTTGCCCCTGCCAAGAAACCCTGACGGAAAAGGCATCCATGAACGACTCCCCCGCCGGTCGGCATCCTGATCCTTCGCGCGCCGTGCTGGTGACGCACACGCATTGGGATCGCGAATGGTACGTCTCCGTCGAGGAAACCCGCTTCCGGCTGGTCGAACTGGTCGACCGCCTGCTGGCGCTGCTTGAAACGGAACCGGATTACCATTCGTTCTGGCTGGACGGCCAGACCATTCCGATCGAGGACTACCTCGTCGCGCGCCCCGAGCGGGCGGAGGCGCTGGACCGGCAGTTGCGCCGGCAGAAGATCAGGATCGGGCCGTGGTATGTCCTGGCCGACGAGTTTCTGGTCTCCGGCGAAGCCTGCATCCGCAACCTCCTGTTCGGACGCCGGGCCACCCAGGCCTGCGGCCAGGCGCCCACGGTGGGCTATGCGCCCGACACCTTCGGGCACATCGACCAGCTGCCGCAGATCCTGCAGGGTTTCGGCATCGACAATGCCATCTTCTGGCGCGGATACTCTCCGGCTCAGATCGATGCGGCCGAAACCCTTTGGCTCGGACGAGACGGATCGTCGGTCAAGGCGGTGTGCCTCGTGGGCGGCTATTCCAATGCACGGGGCATCACGGCCGATCTCAACGCCACGGCCGACCGGCTGGACGCCCAGATGGGCAACCTGAAACAACATTGCGGCTCCGGCGTCCTCCTGCTGATGAACGGCATCGACCACGCCCTGCCCCTGGCCGGGGTGTCCGAAGTGCTTCGCGAGATCGAGTCGCGCTATCCCGGACTCTCCGTCAGTCACGGCAGTCTGGAAGACTACCTGCGCCTCGTGGCCGATGCACACGCGAGCGGCCGGCCGCTGTGCGGCGAGTTGTTCCAGGTGGCCGCGCTCGACGGGTGCCTCTCCAACCGGCCCGACCAGAAGGCGCTCAACCGCCGGCTGGAAAACCGCCTCGCCCACTATGCCGAACCTCTGGCCCTGTTCGCCAACCGCGAATCGGAAACGATCCCCTTGAGCCTCGTCGACCGCGCCTGGAAACTGCTGATCAAGTGCCATCCCCACGATACCATCTGCGGTTGCCATGCCGACTCGGTGGCGCGCGACCTGGTCGCGCGGCTGCACCGGGGCCTCCAGATTGCCGACGAGACGGAAGCCCGTGCGATCCCCGCTTTGCTTGGCTGCCGCTCCGGGGTCGGCCCGGTGGCCCTGCCCTGCCACATCGCCCTGTACAACCCGCTGCCCTGGCCTCGCGACGAAACCATCGAAGTCGATCTGCCCATTCCCCGGGACACGGGCGACCTCCGCCTCAGCGACGCGGATGGTCAGGCCATTCCCTGCCGCCTCCTGCAGGTCCGCCCCGGCTGTCATTCCGAATTTCACGACTTCAAGATTCCCACCCGCACGGCGTGCTTCGTCGCGCGGCTGCAATTCGAGGTCCGCCAACTCGCCCCCATGGCGGTCAGCGTGGTGAACGTGGCGGCCGCGTCGGCGACCGTTCTGAACATCATGGACACCGGGTCGAAAGCCGGGGGCGTTTCCAGTCTGGCCACGCTCGTCCGCCCAACGAACATTCTTGAAAACGCGCGCCTGCGCGTGACCGTTCATGCCGACGGGTCGTTGGACCTGCTGGACAAGCGGAGCGGCTGCAGCCTGCCGGGTCTCAACCAACTGCGCATCGAGGCCGACCACGGGGATCTGTATCGTTTCGCACCCTCCATTGATGGCGGCGTGGCGGCCATTGCGCCCGGGTTCGTAACCCGTACGCAGGACACGTCGGCGAGGCAGGCCGTCCAGGTCCGGGCGACGTTGCATCTCCGGGAGCAGGCGATGCCGGTCTGCATCGGGATTGCATTGTCCGGCGACAAGGGGCGTGTTGAAATCACCGTCGCATTCGACAACACCGCCCGCGACTTCCGGCTGCAGGCGGCGTTCCCCATTCCGTCGATCGGCACGGCGCTGGCCCACACCCCTTTCTCACTATCGCCACGCCGTCCGGTCCCGCCGGTCGAAACGCCTGTGTGCGTCAGCCAGGAACGTCTCCGGACCAATGCGGTCAGCCAGCCGATGCAGTACATGGTCGCCTTCGACCTCGCCGGCGGACAGGCCCTGTCCCTGCTCAGCCTGGGCCTCTGCGAATACACGTGGGAGAACCCCGATCAGCCGAGCCTCACACTCATGCGGGCCGTGGGCAAAATCATGACCGTCCTGGGCGAACATCCGGCGGAGGGTGGGCAATGCCCCGGCCCGAGGTCGTTCGCCTATGCGCTGGCGGTTCACCCGTCCGATGCGCCGCACCTTGCCCTGCGCGACGCGTTCGAATACAACCTGCCAACCGCCGCCCTGCCGTTGTTCTCCCAGCCCGTGCGTCAGCCGGATGTCGGTTTTGTGTTTCTCAATCCGCACTGGATGCCGTCCGCCTTCAAGCGAAGTGAAGATGGAAAATCTCATGTACTCCGCTTCTGGAACGCTTCCGATACCGATCAGGAAGGCAGCATTCGGCTTCCCGCCGCTTATTCCCGCGCCCGGCTCGCGCGGTTGGACGAAACCCCGCGCGAGGTTCTCGAGATGCGGGAGGGGGTGCTGCATCTGACGGCGCAACGCCACGCCATCGTGACGCTGCTGTTGACCTGAGCGCGGAAACGGGGGGGAAACGCAGCTAGGGATCGGCGTTCGGCAATCAGTTGAACAGCATCCGTCCGCACGATTCGCAAACGACCAGCATGTTGTTGCGCTGCACCAGGTGCCGCGTCGCGGCCGTTTGCTGCAGATGACAGCCGCTGCAGATGCCATCCTTCAGCGCAACGACGGTGGGACGGCGCGCAATGCGCAAGCGCTCGTAACGGCGCAAGTGCATCAGCGGTACGCCCTTCACGGCTTCGGTGCGATCGTTCTCAAGCTGGGTCAGACGACCCTGGACCTCGGCAAACCGCCGGTCCAGCTCGGAAACGTAAGTGGACATCCCGGCCTTCTCCGCATCCACGCGCTCTTGCGCCGCATTGACACGCGCCTGCGCCGGGGGGACCGCATCCATGGCCGTGATCTGCTGGCCTTCCAGCCCTTCGGCATCATGCAGGGCGCTGTTGATCTCCGTCTCCATCGCCCTGAATTCCTTGTTGGTCTTCAGGGTCATCTGCTGCTGCCTGAGCTTCGTGACACGCTCGCGAACGGCTCTAACCTGGAGTTCAAAATCGGCGACTCGTGTCTGAAAGGCCCTGAGTTCCGCCTGTGCCGCGCTGAGACGCTCCTGCGCGTCTTGCAAGCGTGCGGTCTCCTGCTGCTTGCGAATGGGTATATCGCGAATTTCCTTTTGCAGTTCGTAGATTTGCGTATCCACATCCTGGAGCGCAAGCAGCGATTCCATAAAACTCACAGACCAACTCCTTCGATCCCTGATCGCTGTGCGATGAAAGAGATCATTGAGGCTATATTCCGGACAGGCGTTTCAATATAGGATAAACGCCAGGTTTCGTCAATTGAGAAAACGAGAAAACTGTATTTTCCGATTTCATCCTCCCAATTCAACGGAAAATCAGGCACACTTTCCATGACCTCTCATGCACAAAGCCAAACGAAAGCCAACCGTCGCGCCGCAAACGCCCCAGCTCCATCCGCACGTCGCCCCGGCGGGCAAGGAGCGACAGGACCTGGTCGCCGCCTTGCAGGCCGTTCAGGCCCATTACCACTATCTTCCATCGGAGGCGCTCCAGGAGCTGTCCCGCCTGTTCGAAGTGTCGCTTGCCGACATCACCTCGGTAGCCACCTTCTTCAATCAGTTCCGGTTCTCCCCCATGGGACGCCACACCATCCGCGTCTGCATCGGCACGGCCTGCCATGTCAAAGGTGCCGAGCAGCTGGCCGAGGCTTTTCGAAACCACCTGAAGATACCCGATGACGGTGAAACCGACCCGGATGGACTGTTCACGGTCGAAAAGGTCGCCTGTCTCGGCTGCTGCATGCTCGCCCCGGCCATTCAGATCGACGACGTGATCTACGGCCCCGTCGCCAAGGCCGACATCGCCACCATCCTGCGTGACTTCCTGGCCTCGGCGGAACAGGCGATCCCCGAGACGCCAGGCCGAAGCACGTCCGCGGAACACGCCGGCGAAATCCGCCTGTGCACCTGCTCCAGCTGCCTGGCCACGAACGCCGGCGTGGTGCGCGACCAGCTCCAGGCGCGCATCGACCTGTGGAAGCTTCCGGTCCGTCTCCGCGAGGTGGGCTGCACCGGGGCCTCGCATCAGGCCCCGCTCCTGGAACTGGACACGCCGGAGGGCTGTTTCCGCTATGGGCGCGTCCGACCCCGCGACGTCGACGCCATGCTCAACCTCCACTTCCGGAAGCAGACGCCCACAGGAGCCATGCTCCGGGCCCAGGCCTCCGCCTTGCTGGACCGCCTCGTCGATGCCGAAGCCGCGTACGAGCCGCCGCTCCGTTTTCCCGCTTCGGTCCGCGATCAACCCGATGCCGGGTTCTGGTGCTGTCAGACACGTCTGGCGACGGAGCACGCCGGCGAACTCGACCCGCTCGACCTGGACCAATACCTGCAGCACGGCGGGTTTGCGCAATTCACCCGCTGCCTGGAAGCCGCCTCGCCGGATGCACACCGCGCTGCACTCCTCCAGACGCTCGCGGACGCCGGGCTTCGCGGCCGCGGCGGCGCCGGCTTCCCGACGGCGCAGAAGTGGCGCTCCGTTGCCAATCAGCCGAAGGCGGAAGGCACGCTGCGCTACGCCATCTGCAACGGCGACGAAGGCGACCCCGGGGCCTTCATGGACCGCATGCTGCTCGAATCCTTCCCGCTGCGCGTCATCGAGGGACTGGCCATCGCCGCCTGGACGGTCGGTGCGCAAGAGGCCATTCTTTACATCCGCCACGAGTATCCCGTCGCCGTGGCCCGCACCCGCGAAGCCATCCGCCTGTGCGAGGCGCGCGGCCTCTTGCGCAGCGCGCCGACCGAACCAAAGGAAGGGGCCCCCGCCTCGCAGGCTCCAGTTGCCGCGGAGTTCCTGCGCGCGGAACGGCCGCACGTTCAGGTCATCGAAGGGGCCGGCGCCTTTGTCTGCGGCGAAGAGACCGCCCTGCTCGCCGCCGTCGAGGGTCAGCGCGGCATACCCCGCCGGCGCCCCCCCTTCCCTTCCGAAAAAGGTCTGCACGGACGACCCACGCTCATCAACAATGTCGAGACGCTGGCCCTCGTTCCCTGGCTGCTGAACCAGGGTGCCCAGGCCTTCCGCTCGCTCGGAACCGCCTCCAGTCCCGGCACGAAGACCTTCGCCCTCGCCGGCCGGATCGCCCGCGGCGGACTCATCGAAGTGCCCATGGGGATGACCCTCCGCGAAATCGTCTTCAACGCCGGCGGGGGCATTCCCGATGGCCACACCTTCAAGGCCGTTCAAGTCGGCGGACCCTCCGGCGGCTGCATTCCCGCCGCCTTGGCCGACACACCCGTCGATTACGAGGCGCTGACCGCGGCCGGCGCGATGATGGGCTCGGGCGGCATGGTCGTGCTGGACGAACGCGACTGCATGGTCGACATCGCCCGCTACTTTCTGCAGTTCACGCAGCGCGAATCCTGCGGGCGCTGCACCCCCTGCCGCATCGGCACGCGGCGCATGCTGCAAATCCTCGACCGGCTCTGCGAAGGCACGGCCCGCGTCGACGACCTCGAACAACTCGAAACGCTCGCCAGGCAGGTGGCCGAAAACAGCCAGTGCGGCCTTGGCCGGACCGCCCCGAATCCCGTGCTGACGGCCCTGCGCTATTTTCGCGAAGAGTTCGAAGCGCATCGCAAGGGCATCTGCCCCGCTCGCAAGTGCCGCGCACTCATCCGGTACACGGTCACGGACGCGTGCATCGGCTGCACCCGCTGCACCCAGCAATGCCCCGTAGACGCCATTCCCTTCACTCCCCACGAACGCGCCAAGATCGACCAGACGCTTTGCACGCGCTGTGATGGCTGTCGGCAGGTCTGCCCCGTAAACGCCATCGCTGTCACCTCGCCGGGGCTCACACCATGAGCACGATTGCGACCCCACTCGACCTGCTCTTCCAACGCGGCCTGAATGAGTAGGCGAAACAGCATGCCAGTCGATATCCTCATTGTCGCCATCAACGCGCGCTACAGCCATTGCAGTTTCTCCGGACTCACGCTGCTGGCCAATCTGGGCGACCTGCAACCGCGTGCCGCGCTCCTCGAAAGCGATCTCGAGACCCAACCTCTGCAAATCACCACGCAGATTCTCGAGCGACGCCCGCGTCTGGTCGGCTTTTCCGTCTACCTCTGGAACACGCGGATGGTCCGTGACATCCTCGAACTGCTTCGACGCGTCGCGCCCGAACTCAAAATCATCCTGGGCGGACCTGAGATCGTCCCGAACTGTACCGCGAACTGGCAGGGGCTTGCCGACGCCCTGGTTTGCGGCGAGGGCGAAGTCGCCTTCCGCGAATGGTGCACGAAGACACTGCTTGGTGCCGCGAGCGGCGCCCCTCCCGCCAGTCCCGAATGGATCGAGGTGACCGGCGGCGTGCCCGCCGGGCTTCTGACGCTCCCGTACGAACTGTACCGTGAGACTGACATCCAGCGTCGCGTCACCTACGTCGAATCCGCGCGCGGCTGTCCGCACCACTGCCTGTACTGTACCTCCTGCGGGACAGGCTTGCGGCTGTTTCCGCTCCCCGAACTGCTCGCCGCCTGGAGCCGGCTGATCGACCGCGGGCTGCGGCAGTTCCGGTTTCTCGACCGCACCTTCAACGCCGACGAGGCGCACGCCTGCGCCGTCCTGGATTTCTTCCTGCAGGGCGGGGTGAGCGGACTTCAGCTTCACCTCGAACTCTCGCCCGTCAATTTTGGCTCGCCGTTGCGTGAACGTCTGGCGGCTTTCCCATCCAACGCCCTGCATATTGAAGCCGGCCTTCAAAGTCTCAACGAGGCCGTTACCCGTCGCATCGGCCGCAACGAGCCGCGCACTGAAGCCTTCGAGGCGCTGGTTTTTCTGCAGAACGAGACCCGGTGCGCCCTGCACGCCGACCTCATATTCGGGCTTCCCGGCGAAGATGAAGCCTCCTTCGCTGAAGGGTTCGACCGACTCGTGCGCCTGGCCATTCCCGAGATCCAGGTCAACCGGCTCAAAGGCCTTCCGGGAACGCCCATGCTCCAGCTTCCCGAATGTGCGGGAACCTTCAGCCCCCACCCGCCCTACGACGTGCTCCGCACCGACTGCCTGAGCTTTGACGATCTCACGCGCATGCAGCGTTTCTCGCTCGTCTGGGACCGGCTGAACAATCGAGGGCGGTTCAAGCACACACTGCCGCTGCTCTGGCAGGACGACGAGACCTCGCCCTATGCCATGATCAGCGATCTGGCGGAGACGGCCGACCGGCAGCATGGACGCGTGCATGCACTCGGTTTGCGCGACTGGGTGCGTCTGCTGGTGCAACGGCTCCTAGCACGCCGACCCGCAGACCGCGACGTCATCGCATCCGCTCTGAAACGCGACGGCCTCGCGCTCAGCCCCACGGAACTGGAGCTGTCCTACTAAGCGTCGCATTGTAGTCCTTGCACGGAGCATCCGAAAAATCCTGCAAATCCTGCAATCCTGGCTAAAACAATTTTGAGACTCTTAGTACTAGCAATCGATCCAGATGGGGCTGGTCCACTGGTGCGCGCCGTTGCCGTCTTCGATTCGCGCATAGTAGACGACGAACGGCGCCGGATGGTATTTCGCCCCACGTACCGCGACGTCCTCGAGTGGCGCCGGATCTTCGAAGACGACCTCGTTGATCGACGTCAGGAGTTGCGGGCCGCGCAGGGATTGACTTTCAAGCGGTTCGCCATTGCGCATCAGCGTGACCCGTGCAGACTGGGAATTCTCCAACGTAAGGCGTACCCGCACGGAACGCCGGGCCGACAGTTGCCGGTCGGCGGGAACGCTCATGCCCATGGAGGCATCGCCGATGGAAAGATCCACCAGCGCGCGTGCCTGGGTCGTCGCATAGGTCTGCCGATTGCACAGGCCGTCGAAAAGCGACGGCCGTGTCAGGTCCTGCGCCCGAACCGCAGCCAGCCCCTTGTGGGCAAAGCCATTCAAGGTCGGGGGCTGGAACGCATCGGTGCGGAAATGATGCGTGCTGCCCGGCAACGTCGCGTGGTCGTCGCTGGAGGCGATCACGCCGAACCGCGCACCCGCTTTCAGGGCATCGACGAAATAGGCCGGCGCGTCGTTGTTGCCGCCGCTGATGGGGAAGCGCGTGTGGCGCATTTCCGACGAGCCCCAGCTGGAGTAGATCTCGAACAGGGGTTCACGCAGCGGATCATGGCAGTCCTCGTCCCAGGTCCGGTATTTGGCCGCCCGTCCCGTGTGGTGCGGCACCGTGAAGAACCGTTGCCTGGTTTCGTCGAGGAAGCTCCACAAGGCCTGCAGATGGACCTTGGGCGCAATCCCCCGCATGTCCTCCCGGTCCAGCCAGAAATAGGGCGCGTCGTCGCCGAGAAAATAGGCGTTATTGTCGCCGCCGAAGCCCTGGGCATGCGAACTCTCGAAGGCCAGGAAGGAAATGAAGGAACGGGGACTGTTGTACTTGCGGGCTGCCGCCTGAAGATGCGGCCACCGGAGCGGGTCGGACGCGATGCCGCGCAGATGGTCGGCCGGGGCGACAAAATCCAGCAGGGAGATGTCGCGCGCGTATTCGTAGCACCAGTCGGGCGGGAGGCAGCGCCAGCCGCTGCAGTTCGAGAACTCGGTGTGGACATGGAGGTCGCCGAAAAAGAGCCGATACGTCGGCGCCGCGAAAACCCAGGCCGGATTCGAGACGCGGGCATACGTGTGTCCCGAGAACTCCACGCCCATCCGTATCAGCGCGACATCCGGTCCCGTCGCGGTCAGTCCCACGATCCGCCCCGTGCTTTCGCCGGCGCCGAGCTTGAACGTCGACGGCAGGCCCGCAACGCCCGGACTCTCCTCGAAATGAAAGCGGAGGTCGGAAGCATCGACGGGGAGCGCATCGCTCCCCGTGACGCTGATTCGAGCCGTGAACCCTTCCCCCGCCGCCAGGATGGAGGGAATGACGATTTGGACACGGGTATTGATCAGGCGAGCCGTGGCTCGGGCAGCGCGCATCAGTTCTGGGGTCATCGTTTTCCTTCACTGGCATTCCGGTTCCGCCAAAGTCAGGCGGCATCTTGCATCGCAGCGCCAGACGCCGATGCGACGCGAGAGGCAGATTATGACAGGACACCAAGCCGGTCAAGCGCGAATCGGCGCGGTCCGATACGTCCCGCGCTACAATTGCCGCCGCACCGGTCGTGGGCCAGCCTGTAGGACGGGAC
>CAZQKI010000010.1:32682-49828 GCA_964592855.1 uncultured Lentisphaerales bacterium | reverse complement strand
AATGGTGGCGGCTGGGGGACTCGGACCCGCGACCGACGGATTATGATTCCGCTGCTCTACCAACTGAGCTAAGCCGCCTAATGCTTGAACGCGTGTACAGTAGCGTAAATGGCATCTAAAAGGGAAGCACAAAACGCGCGCGGGGCGCGACAACTTTCGTTGCCGCGCCCCGAAGGTTCAGGAAACCAGGAAAAGGGCCGCCTCGTTGCGAGGCGGCCCGTAAGACTTCACATACCGTAGAGCTGCCGGAGCTGATCGTTCGAGGGCAAGCCCATGTAGTACTCGCCCCGGGGGCCGATGTACTGGCCGTTGCCGGACCTGCGCAGCTCAACCGGAGTCTGCGAGCCGTTGGAGTTCTGCACCCAGACGGTCTCCTTGACGACCGTATCCCGGATCACAACCTGCGGCCGCACATAGCGCACTTCCGGCGGCTGCACATAGCGCACTTCCTGAACCACCGTCGGCTGCCGGTAAACGGTCTGGTACGAGTAGGCCACCTCGCGCCGGGGTGGGGCCGCCAGACAGGTGCTCTGCAGAAAACTGCCGATCGCCACCCCCGTAAGAATGGCCCCGGCCGCGGCCAACCCGCTGTGGCTCCCGTGACTCCCATGAAACGGGGGCGGCAGAGGAAAGCCGCGCGGACCACCATGTGACGGTCCCCCGTGATGTTGGGCCAGGGCAACCGAAGGAACGCCCGCCGCCAGCAACATCGTGGCAGCCAAAGTAATCGTCATAAGCTTTTTCATGATTTTCTCCTCAGTCGAGTGACGCATTCGGTCCTTAGACGCTCCCCCTGGCGGGATTATTCATGGCGGGTGAGCTCTCCGGCCAGCGATCGGGAAGCCACTGGGGGAGCGAGGTGTGAGCAAAAACCGCAGATTTCCCGCTGCGCGGGCGCATAACCTAACGAATACTGAACCGCAGAATATCGAAGTCAATCCCGAGAGACAAAGCTCGCGACAAAGATTGCTCTCACGCTTATTCGCTACGGGCGAGGACGCCCGGGTCCATTTCGTTCTTTGGTGCACCCGGCGAAAAGAGCAGCATTGGACCCCGCCGTCCCCGGCGGTAGCGTAATAGAAAGCCGTCCCCGACCCCCGTTTTCGCTTCCTGAACCTCCGGCCCAGCCAAAACCATGGACATGGCATGGCCCGTCGTGCTACGGTTTCCCTGTTCATCCAAACCACTGCCCGCTGGACGCAAGGAAAAGGCCGCGCAAGCACCATGAAACTGACCGTTGACGCCAATTTCCCGGGAGGCAACGCCTGCCAAATTCAGGTTTCCGAGTCGGAATCCGTGTCCGAAATCCGCTTTGCACCCGATCCGCATGGCGGTCCGGAGGCCCTGTGGTTCCGCTTCCGCGTGCGGACTGCCAACCCCGGCGCCGGCCGTCGGCTGCGCCTCGTGGTCGCCCATTACGGGAACCTGCTGGGCGGGGGAAACCCCTGCCATTGCTCGCCCGTGATCTGTCCGGAGGGGGGTGACTGGAGGCGCCTCGGCCCCGGGCGGATGCAGACCCTGCCCGACGGACAGTGGGAGGGCGTCTGGGAGTTTGACTTTCCACATGCCTCGGCCGAGTTCGCCCTTTGCTTCCCCTACGGGACCGCCGAGTGCGATGCGCTCGCCATGGAGGATGGCGGTTATTGGAAACGCGATGTCATCGGCGTCAGCCAGCAGGGCCGTCCCCTCGTCAGGCTCAGCAACACCCACGGCTCGGAACGGGACGGGGAGAAGCGCCCCGGCATCTATGCGATCGCCCGCCAGCATTCGGGCGAAACACCCGGCTCATGGGTGCTGCACGGTTTTCTGAAGGCCTTTGCGCAAATGGAGGTCGACGATGTGCTCCTGTGGAGCGTCCCGCTCGCCAACATCGACGGCGTGGAGAACGGCGACTACGGCAAGGACAATTTTCCCTACGACCTCAACCGGGCCTGGGGCAACCCGCCCATGCGGCACGAGACGCTGGTCCTGCAGCGCGACATGGCCCGCTGGGCGATCCGCTGCACCCCGCAACTGGGGCTCGACTTCCACGCGCCGGGGTTGGCCGAGCACGGGGGCATGTACGCCTTCCTCCCCGCGGCGGACGAAGCGCTCACCCCGAAGCTCGACCGGTGGGCGGACATCTGCGGCAAAGGCTTCGGACCCTTCGCCGACGCGGCTTTCGCCCGGCGCGCCACCTACGCCTCCCGCTGGGAAACGCCCGGCTTCACCCGCTATTGCGCCGACCGCCTGAAGATCCCCGCCCTGTCGTTCGAGACGCCCTATTCCTTCATCGGCAAAATGCAGATGGATCGCGCCGACTACCTGCGGGCGGGCCGCCAGCTTGCGGAAGCGCTCGTCCACGCCATCCGTGGACAGGCAAACTGAAACGGCGTTGCGGCATCTTTTTCGCTACGGGTGGGGACGCCAGGCTCCAATGCTTTCCTTTTCGCGAGACAACGTATGAATACCGGGCATTGAAGGGATAGCCCTATGGAAGATCAAGATAGTTGCGAAGCGCCTTGCGATAACGGCGCATGTGCTGAATCGCCTGTTTCGCATCCGCACTCGTCGCCAATTCGCCAGGATAGCGGAAAAGAGTGGCATAACGAGACAAGGAGACGAGTCCGTCCCGATCCATAACCGCTTCAAAACAATCCACGCCACACAACACGAGAAGTACATGGAGGTCATGCGTTTTCGGTATAGGCCTTTGCCTCTCCTGAAGAACCGCCTTCAGGTACTTCTCGATGCACTGCTGGGCGTGATAACAAACCGCTCCCGGCGAGGGATGCTTGCGCACACGGCTTTCGCGGATGGCCACGGCGGCATCCTCCTCTGCCCTTGCCACCCATTCAAGTGTGACATCGCGTGCGCGCATACAGTGGTTTCCCGGTTTTGAGCAAGCCTTTTAAGACCATGTCATTGGCCGCCAGTCGGCGTTTGACATCCGATGGCCGGCGTACAAGAATGTCCAGTGGAAAGACTCGAGGCAACGCGCAGTCAATCTCGATCTCCTGATCAACATTGCGCGGCTTGTCATGGTCCATGATGACAAGAAGGTCGACATCACTTTCCCCGTCAGACGTCCCCGCAGCCTGAGAGCCGAACAAAAGTACGGTTTGCGGGTTGAAACGTTTGACGATGAGTCTGACGTAACTGTTAATGGCATCCGGTGTGATCGGAGTCATGTCTTCGCTCCTGTTTGGCATTGTAGCATTCACAGCAACGTGTCGCAACCCCAAGACAGCTTTTGAGCCCCCCCCGTCATCCCCGGTGGCCCCCCGATTACCGCAGCTTGCCGTTCGGCCATGGACGATTCGGACGTCCATCTGGTATTGTACGGCCCAATTACCTGCGCATGGGGCGACGGGCGAGCGAGTGGACAACGGCATGAAAATCATCTGCTTTGGCGACAGCCTGACAACCTGCGGCGGGGAGACTGGACGTTTCAGCGACATTCTCCAGGACCGCTTTCCGCGACACCGGATCATCAACCGCGGCAACGGCGGCGAAACCTTCGTCGAGGCGATGGCCCGCCTCGAGTCGGATGTCATCGCCGAACGGCCCGATATCGTCCTCGTGGAGTACGGCGCCAACGACTGGTGGCGCAATGAGCGTCCCGGCGAGGCCTGGGCGGCGGATCTCGACCGGATCCTGCTGCGGCTCCGGGAGACCGGCGCGCAGCCCGTGGTGCTCGGGGTCTTCGGCCTGTACCTCGACGACGCCGGCCTCCGCGCCCCCAAGGTCTACGGCATCGACGAGCGGGCCGTGGCGTACCGCGACCTGGAGGCGGCGGTCGCCGCCCGACACGGCGCGCCGTACATCGCCAACATCCAGGAGCGCATCATCAACCGCCGCTGCTGCTGGCGCGACCGCAACCACCCGAACGAATTCGGCAACCGCTTCGTCGCGGACGTCATCGAGCCGGTGCTCGCGGGCCTCCTCGGCGAGACGCCGCAGCCGGTCCGCAAGCCGCACCTCCGGACGCTGCGCGACTTCTGGCTGGAGGCGCTGGAGCTG
Organism: uncultured Lentisphaerales bacterium; assembly: GCA_964592855.1. Taxonomy (GTDB): domain Bacteria; phylum Verrucomicrobiota; class Kiritimatiellia; order RFP12; family JAAYLN01; genus JAAYLN01. The sequence goes on along the minus strand of CAZQKI010000010.1, from coordinate 45,826 downwards.
GCGCCGGACAAACTGGCCGCCGTCCACGGCGACCGCCGCCTCACCTTCGCCGAGGCCGATGCGCAGGTGCGCCGTCTGGCGGCAGGCATCGCCGCACGGACGGGGACGCCGCACCCGAAAGTCGCCGTCTTCCTGCCCAACAGCCTCGAATACTTCCTGGTCTACTGGGCCGTGGCCCGCCTCGGCGGTGCCATCGTTCCGCTCAACACGCTGCTGAAGGCCGAAAGCCTCGCCGGCATCTTCCGCACCGTGCAGCCCGACCTGCTGATCCTCCGCGGCGCCGCCGACCGCGAGCCGCTCGCGGCCCGGCAGCAGGTCCCCGTGCCCGTCACGGTACGGCTGGCGGCGGACGGCGACGGAACCGACCTGTCCTGGGACGAACTGCTGTCCGACGGCCCCGTTCCCGAGCCCGCCATCGCCGCCGACGCGACGGCCATCATCATGCACACCTCCGGGACGACGTCGACCCCCAAGGGCGCGGTCATGCGCCACAGCGACCTGATGTTCAACGTCATGACGACAATCAACGCGCACCAATTCAACGTCAACGACGTCCACCTCGTCGTCAACCCGATGTTCCACTGCACGGCCCTCTACAGCTCCCTTTCCACCGCCGCCTACACCAAGACCCCCGTGATCATCACCGCCGCGACCGACGCCGCCCCGCTGATGGAGCTGGTGCAGCGCGAGCGCGTCACCACGTTCCTGAGCGTGCCGATGGTCTTTCAGCGAATTCTGGAACTGCCGACCCTGGCAGCCTGCGACGCCTCCTCGCTGCGGCTCATGGCCTACGCCGGGAGCATGATGCCGGTGGCGACCATCCAGGGGTTGCGCCGGAGCTTTCCCGAGGTCGAGCTGCACAACTTCTTCGGCCTCACGGAAACCATCAGCATGACCCATGTGCTCTCCGGCGACGAAGCCGACACGCGCCCCGACTCGATCGGACGCCTGCTGCCGTTCGTCGAGGCGAAGGTCGTCAAGCCCGACACCTTCGAGGATCTTCCCCCCGGCGAGGTGGGCGAGCTGCTCTTCGCCCGCGAAGAGGCCATCCCCGGCTACTACAACCAGCCCGGCAAGCTGGAGGAATCGTTGATCACCATCGGAGGACGCGCCTGGTTCAAGACGGGCGACCTGGCCCGGGTCGACGAGGAGGGCTACTTCTTCATCAAGGGGCGGAGCAAGGACATGATCATCGTGGGCGGCGAGAACGTCTACGCCACGGAGGTCGAGGGGGTGCTGCTGTCGCATCCCGCAGTCGTCGAGGCCGCCGTCAAGGGCGTCCCTGCCACCGGCGTCCGCAAGGCCTTGGGCGAGGTGGTCCAGGGCTATGTCGTGGCAAGAGACCCGGCGATCACCGAGAAGGAGCTGCGCGGCTGGTGCTTCGAGCGCCTGGCCAGCTTCAAGGTTCCGGTTCACATCTTCTTTCTCGCCGCCCTGCCGCGCAATCCCGCGGGCAAGGTTGTGAAGGCCGAACTGTGATTGTTGGACACTAAAGTAAGGATGTGATACCTTACTCCTGTTTCAGAAAATGAGGTATCGCATGCTAGCTGTCTTATCATCCAAGGGACAAATCACCATACCCGCTCCCATTCGCAGCCTGTTGCAGCTCAAAACGGGTGATACGGTTGACTTTGTTATGGTCAACGATGAGCGCGTTGAGATGATTCCTGCAAAAACACCAGTCAGTGCATTGAAGAGCATGGTCGAGAAACCGGCAAAGCCGGTCACCTTGGAGGAGATGGATGCCGCCATAGGCCAAGGAGGCGAGAGGTGATTGGTCTGGACACGAATGTTGTGCTCCGTTATCTCGTGCAGGATGATCCTGAACAAGCCGAGATCGCCAACCGGATCTTCGAGCATGAGTTGTCGGCATCCAACAACGGATACATCTGCTCAATCGTTCTTTGTGAGATTGTCTGGGTGCTACTGCGAAGCTACAAACAGAAGAAAACCAAGATCATCGAGGTCGTGCGAACGATTCTTCTGGCCGACAACATCGATGTCGAGCATCGGGATTCCGTTTGGAAGGCCTTGCGGGAATATGAGACAGGCGATGCTGATTTCTCGGACTACCTGATCGCCCACATCAATCAGGAAGGCGGCGCATCGGTCACATTGACTTGCGACAAGGCCGCATCGACGCATCGTCTCTTTCGTCTGGCAATCAAGCCCGCGAAAAAGGATGCTTTATGAAAACTGGCAACATCATTCACTTCCACGCCGAGAGCTGGGACGGGCGCATGCTCGGGCCGCTGGGCCACCCGGCCCTCCGCAACGCGACGCCCAATGTCGACCGCCTCGCCCGCGAAGGGACGCTGTTCGAGCGCGCCTACTGCACGCACCCGATCTGCTGTCCGTCGCGCGCCAACATGTGGTCGGGACGTTACACCCACAACTGCGAAAGCTGGAACAACAACAAGGGGCTTGAAAACGGCATGTGGTCGCTCCTCGGCCAGCTGCCGGCGACGCATACGCTCAAGACCCTCGGCAAGCTGGACTACCTGACCGGCGGGCACACCGTCATGAACCGCGTCGCCGACTGGCTCGCCGCCTCGGGCGTCGACAAGCCCGTTTTCGACGAATGCCACTCGCAGCGCTTCACCGTCGCCGACGACGAGGACGTCCACTGCCACAAGGGCGACTGGAAACTGGTCGACGAAGCCGTCGCCTTCCTCGAGGCGCAGCGCGCGCAGCAGGACCAGGGCGACGACAAGCCCTTCTTCCTGACGTTGAGCTCGGGGCTGGTCCATGCCGCTTTCCACACCAACCGGCACTGGCTGGCCCGGATACCCGAGGAGGCCGTCGACATCCCCGCGATGGATTCGACCGACCATCCCTGCATCCGCTACCAGCGCCTCACAAAGGGCTGGCGGTACGGTTTCGAAGACGCGACGGTGCGGCAGCTCCGCCGCATCTATTTCGCGATGTGCGCCGAGGCCGACGCCCTGGTCGGCGCGCTCTACGAGGCGATGAAGCGGCTGGGCCTCGACGCCAACACCTACTTCGTCTTCACGAGCGACCATGGCGAGCTGGCGCTCGAGCACCAGGACTGGTACAAGATGTCGCTCTACGATGGTTCGGTCCGGGTGCCGATGGCCATGACCGGCCCCGGCGTACAATCCGGGCAGCGCCTGCCGAACCTCGTCTCGCTGATCGACCTCTGTCCGACCTTCATGGAGATGGCGGGCTTGCCGCCGCGGAGCGGATTCGACGGCGAGTCGCTGATGCCGCTGCTGACGGGGTCGACGCGCGCGAGCCGCGACAGCGCTTACACCTGCTACATGGGGCTCACGCTCAACACCAGCGCCTACATGCTGCGCCGGGGCCGCTGGAAGTATGTCGTCTACGTCGGCTATCCCGCCCAGCTCTTCGACCTCGAGGCCGATCCCGGCGAACTCGACGACCGGAGCGAACGGGAGCCCGAGGTGATCCGGCAGCTCGATGCCGAGTTGCGGACCATCGTCGACTACGAGCAGACCCACCGCGACCTGATGGCCTACAACAAGGAGTCCTTCCGCCAGTGGCGGCGCCAGGCCAAGCGCGGCCTGTTTCTGGACGCCTCCTATGGATTGGGCAAGTGTCCCAGTTCCGACTACATGACGCTGATGGACAACACCTTCACCGGCTACGACGCCGCCGACGAGGCCAAGGTGGATGCGTGGTTGAAGACGTGATGCGTGAGACGTGAGGCGTCAAGCCCAGAGAACGGGGACCGCGTAGCGGCGGACAAGGGGGTCGGGCGTCACGAGCGTCAACTGGTGGGTGAGCGCCTGGCAGATCAGCAGCCGATCAAATGGGTCGCGGTGCAGCGACGGCAGGGATTCGAGCTTCAGAATCGCCCGCGCGGCCAGCGGCAACGGCTTGAATCCGTGCTGCCGGACCCAGGCGGGCAGGATCCGGGAGGGGGCTTCCGGCAGGGGCAGCTTGCCAAGCTGATGCTTGATCACGATTTCCAGCAGGCTGACATCGCTGAATAACAGTTCGTTTCGCGGATCACGCAGAACGGCCAGAATCGGTGCTGAAATCTTGTCGGCGCCGGCAAAATACCAGAGCGCGACGCAGGTATCCAGAAGGTAGCCGTTCATTCACGCCTCGCCGTCGAAGAGTCCCGCGACCTCGGGATCGGGTTCGTTGAAATTCTCCGGCACCTCCATGACACTGGCCGCAAGACCGAAGGGGCGGAGACCGTCGCCATCGACAACCAGCGGACGGATTTCCGCAAAGGGCTTGTTGCGGTCGCAGAGGATGATCCGTTGGCCCTTCCGTACCTGGCGTGCATATTTCGACAGATGCGTCTTCGCCTCGTTGATGTTAATCATGGTCGCTTTCATGGTCATGAATATAGTCTGATTTTTACGCCTCGTCAAATGCGTTCGGAAATTACTTGCATGCGCTCGATGGATTGGCGTGAAACGTGCGGCGAATAGGCTCGGAGAACCTTTGCGGCTGGATCGCGGGATGGAGTCAACATGTACAAAACAGCTTTTCTGGGTTTGGTTGCCGCGTTGGCGGCCGTGGTGCTGATTCTGGTGTGGCTGGGGTTCACGCCGCGGCAGATGCTGGCGCTGTTCGAGCATCCGATCGCGGGCGGCACGGCCGTGGCCGGGACGGATGTGGCGCCCGCCGATTTTACTTCGGCCAAACCACCGCGGATCGCGCATGAAGGCCTGGCCGTTTTGGACTACGGCGTCATCGCCTTGTATCTCTGCGGGATGCTGGTGGTCGGCTGGGTGGCGAGCCGTGGCGTCACCAGTGCGCGGGCGCTGTTTCTCGCAGACGGGAAGATGAACCATCTCCTGGTCGGCATCTCGCTGCTGGGCACGTACCTTTCGGCGCTGACGATGATGGGGCTGCCGGGGATGGCTTTTGGCCGGCACGACTGGATCTACATGGTCCAGCTCCCCTGCCTGGTGGTCACCGGCGCGGTGATCACCGGCTTCATCCTCCCCCGCTACCGGGCTGCCGGGGTGGTCAGCATCTACCAGTACCTGGAGATCCGGCAGCATGTCGCAGTACGGCTGCTGGCCTCCACGAGCTTCCTGGTCTTCGCCGTGGGGCGGCTCGGGCTCGTGCTCTACCTGCCGTCGCTGGCGTTCCACACGGTCACCGGCTTTCCGCTGGCGTGGTGCATCGTCATCACGGGGATCGTGGTGACCGCCTACACTGCGCTCGGCGGACTGAAGGCGGCCATCTGGACCGATCTGGTGCAGGTGCTGATCTTCATCGTCGGCGCGCTCCTCATGCTGGGCACGATTTTCGCCGACGTCGGCGTCGCGCGCTTCATCGACATCGGACTTGCCTGCAACAAGTTCCGGCTCCTGGTCCTCGATCCCGATGTCCGCCAGATCACCACCTGGTGGCTGATCCTGGAAACGCTCTACCAGACGATCCGCATCTACGGCACGCAGCAGGACATGGCGCAGCTTTACCTGAGCACCGACTCGACGCCCAAGGCCGCCCGCAGCGTCTGGATGGGCGTCTTGATCTACATTCCGCTCGGGTTCGTCTTCTATTTTCTCGGCACGGCCCTCTTCGCCTTCTTCCAGGTTTATCCCGATGCGAACCTCCCGCCGAAGCCCGATCAGATCCTCCCCTACTTCGCGGTGCACCACCTGCCGACGGGGATGGCGGGCCTGGTGCTGGCGGCGATCTTCGCCGCCGCGATGTCGAGCATCGACGCCTGCATGAACTCGGCCTCGACGGTGTGCGTGGAGGATTTCGTCCGGCGCTTCAGCCGCCGCGAGCGGCCGGAGCGCGACTACCTGCGGCTGGCCCGGGGGCTGATCGTCGTCTGGGGCGTGCTGATGATCCTGGCGGGGCTGCTGTTCATGCAGGTGCAGTACGCGCAGATCATGTGGGGCAAGGTGATGGGCTTCTGCACGAATGGCGTGCTGGGGCTGATGCTGCTGGCGTTCCTGCCGTTCCGCGTCGACTGGCGCGCCTCGGTGTTCGGCTTCGCCCTCGGCTATGTCTGCCTGGCGGCCGCCGTCTGGAACGGCGTCACCTTCCTCCTCTGGCCGGTCATCGGCAACACCGTCTGCTTCGTGGCGGCGCTGCTGGCGCACGGTGTTCTCTTTGCGCTTGCGTCGCGCCGCAGTTTCCGGTAACTTCCCCCCTGACCTTTTTGCTCGGGTGGTGGAATGGCAGACACGCATGTTTGAGGGGCATGTGGGGTAACCCGTGGGGGTTCGAGTCCCCCCCCGAGCACCATTTCTGATTGGGGCCCAACATGAATATCTCAGGCGGATCAACCCTTCTTCTCGCGGCCGTGCTGCTCGCCGGTTGCAAAACCTTCTATCAGAACCCCCAGTACGCCTCGAGCAACCGCCAGGAGGCCGTCCGCGTCGAAATGGCCCGCCAGCAGGAGGCCCGCGACCTCGATGTCATGAAGGCCAAGACCGAGTCGGTCGATGACCACCTCCAGCAGCTCGACACCCGCATGGACCGTCTCGAAGGCGCGCTCCGCGAAGCCGGCACGCCCCAGACCGACATCGCCGGGCTGCGGCGGGACATCGAACAGCTGCGCGCGGAACGCGAAACCTTGAAGAAGGAGGTTGTCGACGAGTTGAGCCGCGAAATCGCCAAGCTTCTCGCCGCACAGCCGGTCCCCGCCAGCCGCGGCTCCAGCGCCTCGCGCGCGTCGCAGGGCCAGCAGTCGGGCTATGAACACAAGGTTCAGGCGGGACAGACCCTTTCGGAGATCGCCTCGGCCTACAAGGTCCCGGTTGACAAGATCAAGAAGGCCAACAACATGAGCAGCGATACAATCCGCGTCGGGCAAGTCCTCTTTGTCCCAGATTGATCGCGCATGGCGGCACCCCAGCACATCCGGCTCCTCCCCACCCATGTCGCGAACAAGATCGCCGCGGGCGAAGTCGTCGAACGCCCCGCCTCCGTCGTCAAGGAGCTGATGGAGAACGCCCTCGACGCCGGCGCGACCCGCGTCGAAGTCACAGTCACCGCCGGCGGCCGCAAGCTCGTCGCCGTGGCCGACGACGGCACGGGGATGGGGCGCGACGACGCCCTGATGAGCATCGAACCCCAGGCCACCAGCAAGATCCGCGACGTGGACGACATCGAGCGGATCGCCACCTACGGGTTCCGCGGCGAGGCCCTCCCCTCCATCGCCTCCGTCTCGCGCTTCACACTCCAGACCTGCCTCCGCGGCGAAACCGTCGGGACCGAGATCACCATCGTCGGCGGACGCCTCCAGGACGTCCGCGACCTCGGCTTCCCCGCCGGTACCACGGTCGAAGTCCGCGACCTCTTCTTCAACGTCCCCGCCCGGCGCAAGTTCCTCCGCGCCTTCCAGACGGAACAGGCCCACATCCGCACCTCCTTCCTCCTCCAGGCCCTCTCGCATCCCGAGATCGGCATGCGCCTGAAGTCCGATGGACGCGACCTCCACCACCTCCCCCCCGGCGCCACTCTCGCCGAACGCGTGACCGAACTCTTCGGCCCCGACCTCCTGGCGTCCATGCGTCCGGTGGACCACACCAGCCGCGGCGTCCGCGTCTCGGGCCTGGTCGGCATTCCGACCCTCACGCGCGCCGACCGCGGCGAACAGTACATCTTCGTCAACCGGCGCGCCGCCACCGCCGCCGTGATCCCCTACGCCCTGCGCGAGGCCTATCCGCCCCTGGACGGCGACCGCAAACCCATCGTCATCCTCTTCATCGACGTTGCTCCGGAGGACGTCGACGTCAATGTCCACCCCACCAAGCGCGAGGTCCGCTTCCGCGAAGCCGCGGATGTCCGCGACGCCGTGATCGCCGCCGTCTCGGGGGCCCTCGGCACCACGCCGCGGTCGCAGGCCCAGCCGTTCCAGTCCCGGCTGGCACCGCCGCCGGCGGCGCCGCTCGCCGAACCGATCCCGCCCCCCGCTCCCCAGCCGCGCCCCCCGCAGGCGAACCCCGCCCGCGATCTGCCGGCCTTCGCGCCGCTCCCCGACTATCCCGGTTCCCAGGCGGGGTCCGTCACCGTGGCCCCTTCCGCCGGAGCGGCCCCGGAACCCTTCGATTTTTCGCCCGGAACCCGCCCGAACGCCCCCTGGGCGTGGTGCCGCGTGCTGGGGCAGATCTCCGGCCTGTACGTTCTCCTCGAAACCGACGGCGGCTATGTCGTCGTCGACCCGCGCGCGGCGCACGAACGCGTCATCTTCGAGCGGCTCATGGGACCCATCCGCCAGGGACGCGCCGTCGACTCCCAGCGCCTCCTCATCCCCGCGACCGTGCAACTCCCCCCCGAGGATGCCGACCGCCTCCGCAAACACCTGGTGGTCCTCAGGACCCTGGGCTTCGAACTGGACGACTTCGGCGACAACCGCTTCATCATCGAGGGCCTCCCCGCCGGACTCGGCGCCATCGACGGCCGCACCCTGCTCGCCGATCTCTCGCACGACATCCAGGCGGCGGGCGTCCGCCGCAGCACCGAGAAGTGGCGCGAAGAGGCCGTCGCCCAGGCCGCCTGCAGCATTGCCGTCCGCAACGAGGGTCCGCTGAAGCCCGCGGAGATCGTCGCGCTGATCCGCGACCTCGCCGCCACCCAGATGCCCTACACCTGCCCGCGCGGACGCCCCACGATGATCTTCACCCCCCTGCGCGAACTGGCGCGCAAATTCGGACGCGAGTGATCGCCGTCATGAAGCCCCTCCTCGACATCCGCAACCTCCAGGTCCGCTTCGACACCGAGGCGGGGAGCGTCCATGCCGTCGACGGCGTCTCGCTCACCGTCGCTCGCGGCGAGGTCCTCGGCCTCGTCGGCGAGTCGGGATGCGGCAAATCGGCGCTGGCGATGTCGATTCCCCGTCTCCTCCCCATGCCGCCCGCACGCATCCAGGCCGACGCCATCGAACTCGACGGGATCGATCTCACGGCGATTCCGCCCGAGGAACTGCGGACCCTCCGCGGACGCCGCATCGGCGTGATCTTCCAGGAGCCGATGACCGCCCTCTCACCCCTCCACCGCATCGGCGATCAGATCGAGGAGGCGATCCGCCTCCACCGCCGCGTCACGCGCAGCGAAGCCCGCGCCCAGGTCCGTGAATGGCTGGTCCGCGTCGGGATTCCCGATCCCGACCAGCGGGCCCGCAACTGGCCGCACGAACTCTCCGGCGGCATGCAGCAGCGGATCATGATCGCCATGGCGCTGGTTCACGACCCGGACCTGATCATCGCCGACGAACCGACCACCGCCCTCGACGTCACCACCCAGGCGCAGGTCCTCGGCCTCATGCGCAAGCTGCGCCGCGACAGCAGCGGCCTCCTCCTCATCACCCATGACATGGGGGTCATCTGGGAGATGGCCACGCGCGTCGCCGTCATGTACGCGGGACAGCTCGTCGAGATCGCCCCCTGCGACGCCCTCTTCGCGCAGCCGCGGCATCCCTACACGCAGGCGCTGCTGGCCGCGCTCCCCTCGGAAGCGACGCGCGGCAAGCGGCTGCAGGCGATCCCCGGGCAGGTGCCCTCCCCCCTCGACTGGCCTGCGGGGTGCCGCTTCTGCGAGCGCTGTCCCTACGCCCTGGCGCGCTGCGCGACCGAACTCCCCGGGCTGATTCCGTGCGGGGAGGAACATGAGGCGCGCTGCTGGCTTCTCGATTCTCAGTCCAGTAGTGCCGGGAGGTCGAAATGACGCCGCTGCTGGAAATACGCGACCTCCGCACCTACTATCCGATTCGGCGCGGCATCTTCGCCCGCACCGTCGGCACCATCCGCGCGGTCGATGGCGTGACCCTCACGGTACAAGCGGGCGAGACGGTCGGGATCGTCGGGGAGTCGGGGTGCGGCAAGACCACGCTGGCGCGGACCATCCTCCGTCTTGAAAAGCCCCAGTCGGGCGAGATCCTGATCGACGGCCGGAACATCGCGACGTTGCGCGGCCAGGCGCTCAAGGACTACCGGCGGACGGTGCAGGTGGTGTTCCAGGATCCATTCGCCTCGCTCAATCCGCGCCACACGGTGATCGACCTGATCACCGAGGGGATGCTGGCCCATGGGCTGGCCACGCCGGGCGACCGCCGCCAGCAGGCCGTCCGGCTGCTGGACGATGTCGGGTTGAGCGCCGACCTCCTCGACCGATATCCCCACGCCTTCTCCGGCGGGCAGCGCCAGCGGATCGCGATCGCCCGGGCCCTTTCGCTCGGTCCGCGGCTGCTGATCTGCGACGAGGCGGTCAGCGCGCTCGACCTCTCGGTCCGCGCGCAGATTCTGAATCTCCTCGCCGACCTCCGCGCCCGCCACGGCCTGGCCTATCTCTTCATCACGCACGACATGGCGGTGGTGCAGCATCTGGCCGAGCGCATCGTGGTCATGCAGCGCGGCTGCGTCGTCGAGTCGGGCACGACCGAACAGGTCCTGAGCCATCCCGCCCATCCCTACACGCGCGAACTGCTGGCCGCGGTGCCCTGCATCGGCAAGCCCCGCGCCTCGCCGTAGCCGGCCGGCGAAGGCGGGTCACGGTCATCCCTCTGAACTGCCGGAGCGGTCCCAGTCCGGTGGCGTGGGAAATTCTTAGCCACGATTGTCTCCTCAACACAGCGTTTCATACAACCCGCTGTGTGGCGTCAATTCCGATTTCCGCCTATTCCTGATGTGATGCCGAGCAGTTTCAGATAGTGTTCGCCGACGTCGAAGATTCCCCCGGAGGCGCGGAAGAACTCCGCGTCGAGCGTATACAGTCCGTCCTTGACCGCCGTCCAGGATGCCCCGGCATGGGGATGGTACGATTCCAGGGCCGCCCAGTTCGCATAGTTCTGCGGGCCGTTCGACTCCAGGATGCCCACCTTCATCCCGGGAAGCACGGGGAGTCTCGCCGCCACGTTCTTGTTCCAATCCACCAGGACCGGGCTGACGGTCAGGTCGGCGCAGAAGCAGGGAACGTGGCGCGCGTGCGCGAGGTTCGCGATCTTCAGGCTCATGCTCAACGTTTTCGCGATCGGCTTGAGCGCAATGGCGCCGTAGCCCATCTGGATGAGCGCGATGGCTTCCCGGTCCGAATGCGCGCTCTCGTCGGCCGCCAGGCGCACCGGGATGGACGAGACATCCAGCTCCGTCCCTTCCGGGAAAGGCTCCTCCAGCAGGAGTACGCGATCCAGCGCCCCGATCTTTTCGACTTGGCTGAGAAGCGCCATCAAGCGGTCCCGGCTGTCGTAGCGGCCGTTGGCATCCAGGTAGTAGAGGATCCGTCCGCTGTCCGTGTGCGGCGTCTGCCGGTCGCCGACGGCCCGGTGGATCTCGGTCAGCCGCGCGATATCCCAGGCAAGCATTTTCTCCGGGGAGCCATCCTTGTCGGGATCGGCCCCGATCTTGATCTTGAGCAGACAGCATCCTTCGTCCACGGCTTGAACCACGTCGGCCACGGGAACGTTGTAGCTGATCAGGGGGACGCAGGCCAGCCGGCTCTGGCGGCAGGCCAGTGCCGGGCGGCAGGCCTCCGGGATCATGGCGTCGAAGCTGTCGACCCCGCGTTCGCGGCTGCGGAGCATCCAGGCGGCGTTGTCGACGGCGACCATCGCGTTCAAAACAAACGTCAGACGCAGCTCGGAGGCACGGGTGACCTGCATGGCGTAACGGTGTGCGTCCGGCAACAGGTTCTCGACCAGCTCGATCGGCGAGTGCCAGCGCAGCTCGGCCGCCCGCTCCGCCGCATAGGCGGTTGTCAGGAACATCAGGGCGTTGCCGACCGCCTCCGGAAAACGGGCGAAGACGTCCCCGTCCGACCACAGGACGCTCTGCGTTCCGAGTCCGACCCCGATGTGGCCCTTCGCCCCATGCAGGGCGACCGCGCTCTGCCAGAGCTCCGACAGCTGTCCCCCCTTGAAGCCAAACGGGGTGCGGAGCGGCTCGCGCTCGAAGGTGCATCCGTAACGGAATACGCTCATGACAGCCTCGCCCCGGCGAGGGTAACGATGGCGAGCGTCATAGCCGGAGGACGAGGCCGAGCTTGAAGAGGAAGGCCTTCAATTCGTTTTCGCCAAGATCGCGGCCCATCCACTCCGCATGGCCCTTGTCCAGGTCGAACTGGTAGCCGAAACCGGCGAGCAGCGACAACTCGTCGTTGACTTTGCTTTCAATGTTGACGCCGATCAGGCCGACGACCACGTCGTCGAATTCGATCGTGTCCCGCAGGTAGAGCCAGTTGCCGAAGGGGTCGGTGACCGTGACCTCGGCCTCGGCGCGGGAGTCGACGATGACGTAGCGGACGCCTGCCTCAAGCGTCAGCGCGAGCGTGCGGCTGTCAACCGGCCGGAGCAGAAGCGCCCCGCCCAGCGGGAAGTGCGTGACCGAGCCTTCGACGGTAACCCCGACGGAGAAGCCGTCGTAGCTTTCGGCGATTTCCATCGCGTTCACCTCCCACGACGCAGCGCCGAGCCCGAGCGCGCAGCCGAGGTACGGATTGAACCAGAAGCGCGTCTGCAAATCGACGCCGATTCCGGAGTCGTAGGCAGTATCATCGCCGGTGTAGTAATAGACCCCCGAGCCGGCAAGCTCCGTGCCGGATTTTGCCGGCTCGGCATGCGCCAGGCCCCACGTCAGTGCCAGACCGATGGTTGCAATGATCGTTTTTTTCATGATGCTTCTCCTTAGATCTTTCTGACCCCGTCCACAAAGACGGCGGCCACGTGATAGCGGTCATTCAGAACGGCGATGTCGGCGATGTAGCCGGCTTCGAGCTTCCCGAGCTTGGCAAGCCCGAGGTCCCGGGCCTGGTTCCAGGAGGTGGTCTTGACCAGTTCCGCCAGGGGCAGCCCCGTGACTTCGACGGCGTTCTTGAACGCGGTGTTGAACTGCAGCGTGCTCCCGGCCAGCGCGCCGTTGCTCGCCAGGCGGGCCGCGCCGCCGGAGACCACCACGGCCAGACCGCCCAGCTGGTAATTGCCGTCCGGCAGGCCGGTCGCCTCCATCGCATCGGAGATCAGCAGGATCTTGTCGATCGGCTTGCATTTGAAAGCCAGGCGGATCATGTCGGGGCAGAGGTGGATCCGGTCGCAGATCATCTCGATGGCGACGCCATCCTCCAGCAGGCCCGCACCCACCACGCCGATCTCCCGGTGATGCAGCTTGGTCATCTGATTGCCGAAGTGCGTCAGGCGGTTCAACCCGGCCTTCAAGCCCTCCTGGAACTGGGCATAGGTGGCATTGGT